>DIVN01000159.1 GCA_002435875.1 Anaerolineales bacterium UBA6131 | reverse complement strand
CGAAAGGCGGCTACCGGTTCGTCCAGCGCCTTGCAGATGCGTCGGCAGAGTACTGCCGCACTGACCTCGCTCTTGTCGATGCCCGTCAGACCCAGCGACTCGAGCAACTTGTCCACCTTACGCGTGCTGACGCCCTCTACGTAGGCGCTCTGCACCACCGCCAGGAGCGCCTTTTCGGCCTTGCGGCGTGGCTCCAGGAACGACGGCAGGTAGCTACCCTCGCGCAACTTGGGCACCGCCAGCGTCAGCTCGCCCACACGGGTTGCATAGGCTCTTTCAAGGTAGCCGTTGCGTTGCGTCACCCGCTCGGCCGAGCGCTCGTAGCGCTCCGCACCTATGCGTCTGGTGACCTCGGCCTCGATCAGGGTCTGAATCAGCACTCGCAGCCCTTCACGGATAAAGTCGTCGTCGAGCTGCAGCCCGAACTTGCGCAAGAGATCCAAAAGCGCCATAGTAGGGTCGGTCATCGCGTGTCCTCCTTGAGGTGTTGGTTGCACTGCAAGGATATGGCACGCGATGACCATTTCGGTCAAACCTTTTTACACCACTAACTGAGACATTATCGACGTCAGGCGGCGAGCGCCCCTTGCATTGCACATAGTCCGCAGAGATGGCGTCCCGCAGCAAGGCAGGCTATACTTGCTACCATCGACGCACGTAGCCCCTTCAGCCAGCGCCTGCTGGAGCACATCAAGACCATCCCTGTATCTCGCTTTTCTACTAGGCATCACGCCTCACCCTCGTCTTGGCGCTGGCCACAGGGCTATCCGGCGTCTCACACAGTGGTTGACATATTGGCCATCTATCCGAAGGAGCTTCCGATGAGTCTCGCCCACCTGCTGCAGCCCGAAAAGGAACCTGAGACTGGCGGCATGGTCAACTTTCGCCGCAGGCTTGTGCTCTTACTGGGCGTGACCAACTTTTACGCGGCGGTCCTGGTGCTTCTGTGGGACATTGTTCCTACGGAGAGGGTCTGGGTAGCGCCGGGCACCATGGCTGTGGGCGTGGCACTTGCCGTGACCGTCGTACTGCTGCGCCGCAGACGCCCGCGCTTGGCCGCCTGGACTATCGTCATCGGGCTTTTTCTATATTACACATGGATCTATGCTCTCTCCGGTGAGCTTATCTTCTTGGCGGCCCTACTGATTCCGGTAGTGACCTCTGGTCCACTGCTCGGCGTTGCGCCAGCTGTGGGGGCGGGACTCGTAGCTTCAGGCGTACTGATGGGTGTCCAGCGCCCCGTACCGACCTCAGTGGAGCACTTGTTCCTGTTAGTTCTTACGGTGGTGTTATGCGCCATCGGCGTCGTATTCTACCAGGCTCTCAAGATGCTGGATCACTGGGAGCGTGAGTTGGTCGAGCAGCAGCGGTCTCTAGTGGGTCAACTCAGGGAGCGTCAGGGCGAGCTGAATCGGACTGTCAAGGATCTGGACGAAGCCTCCGATCGGCTCGGTTTGGCCAATGAGCAACTATACCTCGCCAGACGCAGCGCCGACGAGGCACTTGCGCTGAAAGAGCAGTTTGTGGCCAGTGTAAGCCACGAACTGCGAACCCCGCTGAATCTGATCGTCGGCTTTGTTGAGATGATGTACTTGGTCCCCGAGACCTACCCGGGACAACAGTGGACCACCGACTTGGTGAGCGACCTGCAGGAGCTCTACCGCGCCAGCCGTCATCTGCAGAGTCTCGTGAACGACGTTCTTGACTTGTCGCGCATCGACGCATCGCGCCTCCCGATGTTTAGAGAGATGGTTGACATCCGCCGCGTCATCCAAGCCACGCTGGATACGGTCATACCGCTGATCCATCAACGCAACCTGATCTGCGAGACCCACTTCCCCGACGAGGTCCCTCTGCTCCTCCTTGACCAGACCCGCATCCGACAGGTGCTGATTAACTTGCTGAACAACGCGGTGCGGTATACCGATGAGGGCGGCATCACCATCGAGGTGGAGGTGACCGAGTCCGAGGTGATCACGACTGTCAAGGACACGGGCACGGGTATGCCTGCCAACCAACTCGAGAAAGTCTTCGAGGACTTTACACAAGGCGAAGCCGGGCTACGACGAGGTGGGGGTGCGGGCCTTGGACTGGCGATCAGCAAAAGGTTTATCGGGCTGCACGGTGGGCGCATCTGGGCCGAGAGCCAGACAGGTGAGGGCAGCGCGTTTCGGTTCGCGTTGCCCATCGTCCAACACGGACCGCAAGCCGCGCCCCTGACGCGTACGCCACAGAGCAGGTCTCGTGTGAACACCGACGCGCCACTGATCCTCGTCGAATCCGACCCCTCGATGGGCGAGATGTTGAGCCGATACCTGGGTGACCGCCGCGTTCTGCAGACGGACAGCTTGGCTGAGGCCGATGCCCTGATCGCCCAGGAGTATCCCGTGGGCGTGATCATCAACCAGAGGCCGGACGAAGCGGGCGCGTGGATCGGCGACAGTGGAGAGATCGGCCGGCACAATGACGTGCCAGTGTTGCGGTGCTCGCTGCCAAGCCCAAGCTGGCTGCAGGAAAACGCAGACTTGGCGGAATGCCTGACAAAGCCCGTCACGCGCGAACGGCTGGCCCAGACCGTGGAGCGCTGGTGTCACGCCCCGAGTACGATCCTTGTGGTCGATGACGATCCAGGCTTTGTGAGCCTGATGACACGCATGCTGACCTCCCTGGGCCACAACCACCGCATCCTGGCTGCCTACGGGGGTGAGCAGGCGATCACCGTGGCGCGCTCGGAGAAACCCGACTTGGTCCTGCTGGACCTGCTGATGCCTGACATGGACGGGTTCGAGGTGCTCGATGCGCTACGTCGTGAGCCGGCGCCGGGGCGCCGCATCGTCGCCGTCACAGCCACCAGTTATGCCGAGGAGGCGCTGCTCAAGCGGGGCTGCTATTTTGCGCTCACTCAGCCACAGGGGTTGCCCACTGCAACCGTGGTGGACCTGCTGAACGGGGTGTTCCAGGTCGTCAGGCCGTGCTACGCCGACAGCATGACCCGCGTCAAGGACTGAACAAGATCGGCCCTGGACACGGGTTTGTGCAAGAAACCATCGGCGCCCAGGGCGTAGGCCAGGTCCGGATCATCGATGATGGAGCAGACTATCACGCGGGCGCGACGTCCCGCAGCATGACTGCGCACACTCTTGAGGATTTCCCAGCCGTCCTGGGCAGGCATCATCACGTCAAGCAGGATGACGTCCGGAGATACCTTCTGCATCGTCTGCAGTGCCTCGCGGTAGTCGAGGGCAGCGTAGACCCTGAACGGCTGATCGCGGAGATAGCGTCGCACGAGGGCACCGAAACCGGCATTGTCGTCAATGACAAGGAGGATGTGGCCACGGCGGACGGGAATGCGTATCCGCACCAGAAGACGTCCGTCAGCGAAGTGCTCGCTATCCAGCTCTATGCCCAGGAGACCGAACAACTGGTTGGCCACACCTCCTGGCTGCGCCGGAGGTGTGGGCTCATACGACGCGACAGGCTGATACTCGCATGTCAGCAGGGCCGTGTCGCCCTCCCGGGTCAGCCGCAGTACGATCGTTCTGGCCTGATGTGTCTGAATCGACTGGCTTAACAGATTCAGGATGGCCTGCCTCAAGGCGATGCGGTTGTACTGGACGGTGACAATGCTGGGGCTGTCGCTGTATTCCAGGACGACGCCCCTGTCGCGCGCAAGCTGGCTGAGGTCCGACACGGCATCGGCGATCAGCCTGCCGAGGTCCACGTCTTGGGGCTCCACGCTTGAGATGCGGTCGAACGCTTCGCGCACCA
The DNA here is from genome assembly GCA_002435875.1 of Anaerolineales bacterium UBA6131. Lineage (GTDB taxonomy): Bacteria > Chloroflexota > Anaerolineae > UBA2200 > UBA2200 > UBA6131. Next base: position 4,791 of record DIVN01000159.1, on the reverse strand, counting down.
CGCTGCTGTCGGCTCCGTTCGGCAGGTCCCGGCTTGGCCGCTCCGGCGAGCGCCCGTCCATGCTGGCAAGGATACGCACCAGCGCCGTCAGCGCCCGATTGAGCTCACGGTAAGCTTGGCGTTCGCTCACGCCGAGCGCATCGCCGATGAAGGCGATGCTCTGCTTGGTCACATAGTGGCGGCTCAGAACGTGGTAGGGCCTGCCTTCAGCCGAGCTGGGCGGCACGTGCGGGCCAGGATCGAGCTCCTCGATCGATAGTCTGAGAACGCGTCTCAGCACCTGTCCGCGCGAGATACCAGGCGATTCCGTGACAACCTGCAGGGCTTGGCCTAACGCGTGGCTCTCCAAGTACGCCGGATCATCGAGGTGCGCCAAGGCGCTGCGCACGTCACTCAGGCTGATATGCGTCGACTCGTCCTGCATGGCGTCCTTGTCTGCCTTCCTTCCACAAGCATTCACAGAGATCATAGATGGAGGCGGCCCCGGAGTCAACTGGTGGGCCGATCCGCAAGGCTAGCCCTATCAAAAAGATGGCGGAAGTTGGCAGGCGCCTGTCAGATGCTGCTCCACGGGGCGTGCTATGATGAATGTGGATCCAGCTCCAAGCGTGGTGCCGCCCACGACCTCATTACCACCAAAGAACGATTCCGCCGGGTGCGATCCGCGACTGCACCTGGCGCCCTACATGCGGCTTTGCGGCGAGCAGGCGAAAGGAGGTCGTGCGAACTGAGTGTTCGTCGACAGGTCCAGGCAGAATCATTGGGAATCTTGTAATGCGCGCCAAGGAGGCACAGTATGCACAGCTCAAGACTGACCAGACGGCAGATGCTGCGGGCCGGCGTCGTCGCGTCGGGCGCCACGTTGGTGGCAGCCTGCACGCCCAATGTGGTCAAGGAGACCGTCGAGGTCAAGCAGACGGTCGTCGTCAAGGAGGAGGTTGAGGTCACCTCGGTTGTCGAAAAGCAGGTGACCACCGTCGTGGAAAAAGAAGTGGTCGTCACGGCCACGCCCGGGCCCGGCGAGTGCGAGATGGACTGGACCCCCACCTTCCCCGAGCCGTTCAAAAAGTACGACCCGCCCGTCGAGGTGAACATCGTTCTCGGCGAGAGGTACGACTCGCTGCCAGAGAACGGTCCCTACAACAAGTACAACAACCCCATGTACAACCGCATCCTGGAGCACACGGACGTGCGCTACATGTCCAAGTGGGAGCCCGCAGGCGATCCGGCTGCCGACAGCCAGAAGCTCAACACGGCCATCGCGTCAGGCGACCCGCCGGATATGTGGCAGGCGAGTGGCACCTTCCTTCAGGAGCTGATCGACTTTGGCGCCCTGGCCGAATTCAAGGAGATCTGGGAGGCCACGGCATCGCCGCTGGTCAAGGAAAAGAAGGGCTATCCCGACCACTATGCCTGGAAACAGGTGCTGCAGGATGGCAAGCTCTACGGGATCCCGATGCAGTCGGGTCCCGCAGATAATGATGATATCGGCTTCATCCGACAGGACTGGCTGGACAAGGTCGGCATGAAGATGCCCGAGACGATCGACGACATCACCGAGGTTGCGCGGGCTTGGAAGAAAGCCGGCATCTGCGAGTACGGCATCGCGGCCTCCAAGCAATTGGTAACCTGGATGGTCGACCTCGCCCCGGTGCTGGGCGCCTACGGTCACATGCCCGGCGCGTGGGTCGAGGACGGGGCCGGCGGACTGACATACGACAGCCTGTCGGATGGGGTCAAGCAGGCTCTGGCCCAGATCAGGTCCTGGTATGCCGAGGGGCTGATGGACCCGGATTTCATCACCTACGATCCCTACCCGGGCGGCTACCAGAGCGTGAGCTCGGAAAAGTGCGGCATCTGGTTCTCGCCGTTCTGGAACTATAACATTGACCTGAACGTGAACGAAAAGATCCCCGAGTTCCTGCAAGTTATCATGCCCTACCCCAAGGGGCCCGAAGGGAAGCAGGGCCGCTGGGCGACCATGAGTTGGGGTGCGCCCGTGATCTTCAGGGCGGGGCTCGATCCCGTGGTCATCGAGGCTCTGATCAACAACCTCAACTGGCAGACCGAGTTCCACGCCAACTGGGAAAAGTACCAGCAGTACGGCGCCTTTGACCATGACACGGCCTTCTTGGAGGGCTGGGACTGGGCCTTTGACGAGAACTGCGAAGTCGTCATCGGTCCCTATCCGGGAACCTGGCACTGTGTGGAGTTCGGCTGGAACAACAACCCGGGTTATCCATCGCAGCAGTATGACATCTACGCCCCGGCTTTCAAGTGGATGAATGAACCTGACAAAACCAAGCTAAACAAGGCACAACGCTATCTGGTGTCCAGTAAGGCCAACCAGCGCAGCGTCGAGGGGTTCAACTATTCGTACGAGACGCAAGCGGTGCAGATCGTTAACCAGTTCTGGGGCACGCCCGGCCCCAAGATGACGGAGCGCCTCCCCGACCTCAAAACGCTGGAAGACACCGTGTTCCTGAACATCATCGTTGGGAACGACCCGATCGAGCGTTTTGATGAGTTTGTGCAAGAGTGGAAAGCGAACGGGGGCGACGACATCACCGCAGAAGTAAGCGCGTGGTACAGGTCGATTAATAGCTAGCGTAGTGGTTCCTGTGGCATTTGGGGGCGAAGACGTTCAGTCTCTGCCCCCAAATGCAAGCCTCAAGAAAGCAGGGCGTGGAGTTATGGACAGCAGTGTTGTGCTTAAGGAAGTAGAGCTGGCCCCGCCGGCCGCGCCCAAAGTCGGGCGAGCCAAGATCAACTGGCGGACGCATTTTCAGCAGCACTGGCCGCTGTATGTGATGCTGATTCCGGCTATTGTCAGCATGATCCTGTTCAGGTTCTACCCCATGTGGGGCATCCTGTTCGCATTCAAGAAATACAGCCCTGTGGCTGGCTTTGCCAAGTCGCCATGGGTGGGCCTGAAGAACTTCAGTCGGTTCTTCAGCAGCGATTATGCCCTACCGATCCTGCGCAACACGATCTCGATCGCTGTCGGCAAAATCGTCGTGGGACAGATCGTAGCAATACTGTTCGCCCTGTTCTTGAACGAGGTGCGCAGCCACTTTTTCAAGCGGACGGTGCAGACAATGACCACGCTTGCGCATTTTCTTTCGTGGATCATCATCGGCGGGATGATGGTGCAGATCCTGTCGACCAAGGGAGCGGTCAACCAGATCGTGACGAGCTTTGGCCTGGAGCCCATCCGCTTCCTGAGTGACCCAGCGGTATTCCCGTGGACCCTTATCGGTCTCGAAACCTGGAAAGAGTTCGGCTGGGGGGCTGTGATCTACCTCGCCGCCCTGACCAACATCAATCCAGAGCTGTATGAGGCCGCGGCTGTAGATGGCGCGGATCGCTTTCAACGCATGCGCCACATCACGCTGCCCGGCATAAAGACCCTCATCATCCTAATGAGCTGCCTGAGCTTGGGGGGCATTCTGAGCGCCGGTTTCGAGCAGGTTCTGGTTCTCTACAACCCGGTGGTCTACAAGACCGGCGATATCCTGGATACCTACATCTACCGGGTCGGCCTCGTGGGCTCAGGAGGCATGCCGGACTATAGTCTGGGAACTGCAGTGGGGCTCCTGCAGGGAGGCGTCGGCTTTGTGCTGATCCTCGTCTCCTACTGGCTGGCCGACAAGTTCGCCAACTATCGTGTGTTCTAGCTCCGTATTGGCGACGCGGCGTCCAGCGCCGATTGCCACGATGCCGTCGAGATGCCGCTGACCGAGAGGAGGTCTACCGTGATCGCGGAAAACAGCCTGGGCGACCGGCTCTTTACGATATTCCTGTACCTGATGATGGCACTGCTTGCCTTCTTATGTGTTGCCCCCTTCATACACGTCATCTCGTTGTCGCTCAGCTCAAACGCGGCCATCAAAATGGGGGCTGTAGGCTTGTGGCCCGTCGACTTTCACACGCAGAACTATCAATTCGTTCTCAAAGAGCCGCAGTTCATGCGCTCGTTTGGGGTATCCGTTGTTCGCGTGGTGTTCGGTGTGTCGGCCATGCTGATCATGACGATCATGACCGCCTATCCCTTGTCGCGCGACTCCGTGCCGATGTTCGGCAGAACACCCTTCAAGATGATCATGCTGTTCAGTGGCATGTTCGGCGGGGGCCTGATCCCGACCTACATGGCGATGCGCAGCCTGCATCTCACCAACAACTTTCTGGTGCTGATCCTTCCCGGCGCTCTGGCGGTCTTTTCGGTCATCCTTGTGATGAACTTTTTCCGTGGCATACCGGTTGAGCTGACCGAGGCGGCCGAGTTGGACGGCGCCTCGCACTGGGACATCCTCTTTCGCATCTTTCTGCCGGTATCATTGCCGGTGCTGGCCACGATATCACTGTTCAGTGCGGTAGGCCACTGGAACAGTTGGTTCGACGGCGTGATCTATATGGATGAGATCAGAATGTGGCCTCTGCAGAGCTACCTGTACGCGCGGGTTACCTCTCAGATGATTCAAAAGTCCGGCACGGCCGCCGGAGGCACGGCTGAGCGGATGGGTCAGTCCTTTAACGAACTGACCCCCGAGGGCCTCTCGACTGCGATGATCTTGGTTGCCACGATCCCGATCCTGCTAGTGTATCCGTTCCTGCAGCGCTACTTTGTCAAGGGCCTCACGCTTGGCTCCGTCAAGGGCTAGGCGCCGCGATGGCCGATGAGCACGAGCGACTGTGCTGGTTCAGGGAAGCACGTCTGGGGCTGTTCGTCCACTGGGGGCTGTACTCACAGTTGGGGCGCCACGAATGGGTGATGAACCGCGAGCGCATCCC
>DIVN01000140.1 GCA_002435875.1 Anaerolineales bacterium UBA6131 | reverse complement strand
CACCCAGTCAGGTTCTCACACTGGTAGAACAACGGGAGAAAGCGCGCAGGGACCGGGACTGGACAGCGGCAGACACGTTACGTCGATCCATCGAGGCGATGGGATGGGAGATTCGCGACAGCACAGAGGGGCCGCAACTGGTCCACAGCTAGAGGCAATCGCAAACGCGCCAACGGCTTTGCCAGCAACCGGACTTTAGCGCGCCAGACGTCATTGCCAACTGGGATACTCGAACAGGGCCAACTGCTGTGGCGGACGCCGGCCATTGAGGAGCACAAAGGGCCCTGCGCGAGCCGCAACTGCTCCGGCAGCGCTCAACTCCTCAAGATGCCGTAACGATCCTTGCCGACGCATCTGAATGATACGTGTAGCCGAGCCAGGCCCCACTCCGGGTATCCGCAGCAGTTCTTCCCTGCTGGCCAGGTTGACCTCAATGGGAAATCGCTCAGGATGTCTCTGTGCCCACGCCATCTTGGGATCGATCTCTGTGTGCAGGTTGCCTTCCAATCCGAAGGCAAGGTCCGCCAACGAAAAACCATACTGCCGAAGCAGAAAATCGCTTTGGTATAGGCGATGCTCGCGAACCAGCGGCGTGGCTGGTCGGTTCTCAAGTGGGGTTCCGGGTACAGGCTGGAAGGCGCTGAAGTAAGCGCGCCCTAGACCAGTCTTGTCATATAACCAGGCGACTGTTCGGAGGATTTCTTCATCTGATTCGCCTGCTGCGCCTATCACGAATTGCGTAGTCAGGCCGGCCCGTGCTCCCATGCCTGCATCGATGTAGCCTCTGGCCAAGCGCAGTGGTTGGAGCAGACCTTTGTAGAAGTCCTTGTCAGCACTGAGCCTCTGTAAGCGCTCGGGGTTGGGCGCCTCGAGGTTGATGGAGACGCGATCCGCAAGCTGAACAGCGCGCTCAACCGTTGCCGCATCGCAGCCCGGGAGCAGCTTGAGATGCACATAACCCATGAACTGGTATTTCTTGCGCACCAACTCTACCGTGGCAATCATCCGTTCCATGGTCTGAGCGGTGCTGCTGCAAACGGCCGAGCTCAGGAAGAGGCCCTCCACTCTCCTGCCTTACACCAGGTGATCGAAGGACCAGGCCAGCTCATCCGGGCCAAGTTCGCTGCGCGCGCCATCGCGAGAGCGACGGTTGGCGCAATAGAAGCAATCGTTTTCGCAGGCGTTCGATTGCAGCACCTTCAGCAGAGCGACACGCCTGCCATCTGGCAGGGCAGCTGGGTAGATCCAGTGTCCGATCTCATCTCGGACGCGCACCGTATGCGTACCGCAAGCAGCGCACAGATCGTATTGCGCAGCACGAGCCAGCAGTTTCAGCTTTTCTTGCTTGTCCATGTTCCTCACACCCTCGCATCTCAGGACACATGATAAGAACAAATGTTCTGACGGTCAAACCTAAAGCTGCGAGACCAGAGGCCATGCGGGCCCTGGTCTGGCCCAGGAAGTCTTCGGTGGGAGTACTTGCATGGCACCCGCAACCGCGCTAGAATATCGGCGGTAGGGTATCCTAGAGGGTACCACAAGGAGGGAGTCTGATGGCAGAGGTAGAAAAAGGAACCTGGAAGGTCAAGGTTGGCCTGGCACAGATGCTAAAGGGCGGTGTGATTATGGACGTGGTCACCGTCGAGCATGCCAAGATCGCAGAGGACGCGGGTGCCTGTGCTGTTATGGCCTTGGAGCGCGTCCCCGCCGACATTCGCGCCCATGGTGGCGTGGCCCGCATGAGCGACCCAGAGCTGATCACCCGAATCATGGATGCGGTAACGATTCCTGTGATGGCCAAGTGCCGCATCGGCCATTTCGTCGAGGCGCAGGTGTTGGAAGCGCTGGGTATCGACTACATCGATGAGAGTGAAGTCCTCACGCCTGCCGATGAAGAGCACCACATCAACAAACATGCGTTCAAGGTGCCCTTTGTGTGTGGGTGTCGGAACCTTGGCGAGGCATTGCGACGCTTGGGTGAGGGCGCGGCGATGATCCGCACCAAAGGCGAAGCCGGAACGGGAAATGTGGTAGAGGCAGTGCGCCACGCACGTGCGGTCTTGGGTGAGATTCGCCGGCTTCAGGGCATGGCACCGGAGGAGTGGATGGCCGCGGCTAAGGAGCTTGGCGCTCCTTACGAGCTGGTCGTGCAGGTTGCTCAGAGTGGCAAACTGCCCGTAGTCAATTTCGCCGCAGGTGGCGTGGCTACTCCGGCTGATGCGGCATTGATGATGCAGCTTGGAGTGGACGGAGTGTTCGTCGGCTCCGGCATTTTCAAGTCGGCAGACCCGGCTCGCCGTGCAGCTGCCATCGTCAAGGCCGTGACGCACTATAACGAACCGAAGATCGTCGCCGAAGTATCAAGGGGATTGGGCGAAGCCATGCCAGGGCTGGAGATTGCCGCCATCCCTGAGCCGGAACGCCTGGCCGTACGGGGCTGGTAGTGACCAAGACCTACGGTGTGCTCGCACTGCAAGGTGCGTTCTCTGAACACGTGCAGATCCTTCGTCAAATGAGTGTTCAGGTGGTCGAGGTCCGCTTGCCGGAGCAGCTTGCCGAGCTGGATGGCTTGATCCTCCCGGGAGGGGAGAGCACAACTGTCGGCAAGCTTGCTGTGGCCTACAATCTCGTGGAGCCTATACGTGAGATGGCCTTGCGAGGGATCCCAGTCTGGGGCACATGTGCCGGTATGATCATGATGGCCAAGGATGCCGGCCACCGTCAGCCGCTGCTTGGAGTGATGGACATCGTTGTGAAGCGAAATGCGTTTGGCCGGCAACTGGAGAGTTTTGAGACGGACCTGACCATCCCAGCTCTGGATGAGATTGCGGTGACGGGCGAACTCGGACAGCCATTTCGCGGAGTGTTCATCAGAGCTCCGGTCATAGAGTCTTTCGCGCCCAATGTCCAGGCGTTGGCTTGCCTGAAAGACGGGCAGGTAGTAGCGGCACAACAGGGCAATATGCTTGTCACGGCATTTCATCCCGAGCTGAGCTCTGACACGCGCTTTCATCGGTACTTTCTGAGCCTGGCGACATGAGAGCCTGGTCTCCTCGTCTGAGGTAGTGTTGATCAAGCCATTTGGGCTGCGTCAGATCGGGTTGATGTATCACCTGCAGCGCTCTAGCTGCAGCCTGGATGTCCAGACCAACTTGCTGGAGGAACCCTGGACTCCGTTGCACCAAGCTTTGCGGGGATATATCCTCAAGCCTACCGCGGGTGTTTGCACGTACGTCATGCACACCTCAGAACACCAGCGGGCCTTACAGGGTTTTGTGCAGGCCAGGACTCGACAGGCTGGCCTTCCCTGGATGGGACGCAGGTGCAGCGCAGCCGTCGATATCGTCCGCATCGCTCCTGACCTTGATTTTTCGGAAGATGCTGGGACAGTATGGTATCGGCTGTTGTTGCACCTGTGCGTGGCCGCTGGCGAGGCGGGAACACAGCGTTTGTTTGCGCGTCTTCCCGAAGACACCCTGGCCGAGGATGTGTTCCGTCAAGCGGGGTTCGCCGTATACTGTCGGGAGCGCGTATTCGGCTGGTCCGGCAGGCCTTACCCCACCCACCCGGCGTCTCCAGTACGCTCGGTGACGGCAGAAGATCAGTGGGAGATACAGAAACTGTGGCGCAGCCTCACGCCGGCACGTGTACTCAGCGCTGAGGAGCCCAATGGGCAGCCTGCGTCGCCACCAGCGATCGATGTGCACTTCTCCGAGTCCGAGCAAGGCTATGTGCTGCGTAGAGAAGAGGGTGATGTTGCGGGCTTTGTTCATATGCTCCGCCGGCCACGTGGCATCTGGCTGCGTTTGCTCGTTAGCCCAGAGGCACGGCATGCTGCAGACGCCTTGTTAGATCATGTGCTGATAACGTTGGGGGAGCAGGGAAACCGCCCCATCTACTGCGCGGTGCGCGACTATGAAGACAACATCGAGTCTCCTTTGCAGCAACGCGGCTTTGAACACGTTTCTAGCCACTCGTTATGGGTCAAACAGACTGCCGTGCAGGTGAAGGAGAATCGACCCAGGCTGGTGCACGCCGTAGGAAAGCGGGCGGAGGTCGCGCCCACCATTTCGCATAGCGGAACCAAGGATCACTAGGTATTCACCGCCTTCTAGGGGTGTATGCAGTTGAGAGGCAAAGTGTCCAAGTTAGAGATTACGGATGATCTGGACGCCTTGATAGGAGTTCTGCCCCCGGCCATCGCCGCATCTCTGAAGCAGGCTGACCGCAGCGACGACCTGCTTGAGGTAATTTTGGATCTTGGCCGGCGACCAGAAGCACGTTTTTTGGACGGCGAGATCGAGCTGGATGCGCGGGAAGTGACCCAGTCAGAACTCGACCAGCTGGTCAGCCATATCGGCGATTTTGGAGAGGACAATCGTGCGGGCATTGCACGGACGCTGCACCGCATCTCGGCCATTCGTAACCGGCAGGGGCGCATCGTTGGCCTGACCTGTCGCGTGGGGCGTGCAGTTTATGGCACTATTGATATCATCCGAGACATCATAGAATCGGGCCAGAGCACGATGTTTCTTGGCCGTCCGGGTGTAGGCAAGACAACCATGCTCCGCGAGGCCGCCCGCATTTTGGCGGAGAAAAGGCGGGTCGTGGTTGTTGATACGTCCAACGAGATCGGCGGCGATGGCGACATACCCCATCCGGCGATCGGCCGGGCCCGAAGGATGCAAGTGCGCACTCCGACGATGCAGCATGCGGTGATGATTGAGGCTGTGGAAAACCACATGCCGGAGGTCATCGTCATCGACGAAATGGGGACGGAGCTGGAAGCGGCCGCGGCGCGCACGATCGCTGAGCGAGGCGTGCAGCTCATCGCCACCGCCCATGGCAATGCACTGGAAAACCTTATGATGAACCCGACACTATGCGATCTGGTCGGTGGAATCCAGACTGTGACGCTGAGCGACGAAGAGGCACGTCGTAGAGGCACCCAGAAGTCAGTATTGGAACGCAAAGCCCCGCCTACATTTGACATCGTCGTTGAGATTCAGGATTGGGACCGTGTCGCGATCCGTGCTGATGTGGCACACGCAGTGGACTCGATTCTGCGGGGGCGGCTGGTGCCGCCCGAGATCCGGCAGCGCGACGAAGGCGGCGAGATACGTGTCGAGAAGGCAGCACAGCAGCCAGAGACAGTCAGGATGTCAGCGGTTGCCACTTTGGACAGAGACGTTGGCCCGGAGGCTGCCGCCGATGAACGCCGATCCCAGGCCATGCGTGTTTTTCCGTACGGGATCAGCCAAAACCGCCTGCGTCAGGCGGGCCGCGCGTTGCGTGTACCGATAATCATCGTGAGCGACTTGGCTGACGCGGACGTGCTCTTGACCTCAAAGAGCTATTACCGCAAACGGCCAAAGGCTATCAACGACGCAGAGCACGCCGGATTAGCCGTCTACGTCTTGCGCAGCAATACGGTAACTCAGATGGAGCACTGCCTGGCCGATCTATTTGGCATCCAGAGTGATGAAGACCCATTCAAAGGTGCCTTGGAGGAGGCCCAGGTCGCGATCGACCGTGTACTCGGTGGCGAACGCACCTCAGTAGAGTTAACCCCCCAGGATGCTTTCACGCGCCGCCGGCAGCATGAGATGGCTCGTGAGGCCGACCTTCTCTCGTACAGCAAAGGCAAGGATCCGTGTCGCCATGTGCGCATCTACCAGAGCTAGCGTGCCCACAGCCGGGCGCTTGATCACATTCGAAGGCCCAGAAGGATCGGGCAAGACGACGCAGGTGCGCATGCTTCACGCCTACCTGGTTGAGGCTGGATACCCCGTGCTGCTGGTACGCGAACCTGGAGGCACCAAGATCAGCGAGCAGATTCGTGACGTGCTACATGATGTCGCGAACGTTGAGATGATGCCCAATGCCGAGGTGCTGCTGTACTCANNCGGCCAGGTTGTGTTGTGCGATCGCTTTGCTGAGTCTACTCTTGCCTATCAGGGATACGGACACTGCTTGAATCTCGATCTGCTGCGCGCAATCACGTCCTTTGCGACGGGTGGCCTACGCCCCGATATGATCGTCTACCTCGATATAGAGGCTGAGGAGGGCCTGAGGCGCAAGGAAGAGGCCCATCGCAACAGCAACGCAGAGTGGAATCGCATGGATCAGAAACCTCTAGAGTTTCATCAGCGTGTGCGTGAGGGATACCTGGAACTCGCTAACGCTGAGCCACGGCGGTGGTTCATGACAAATGCAAGGCTTTCGCCCGACGAGGTCCAGCGCGCAATTCGGGCGCAGGTTGATCAATTCCTGTCATCAAAGAAGATGCCAGAGAACTCCATGAGCACGCCACGGAAGGAGCGGCCGGAACGATGAAGCTTGTTATCAGCATCGTGCACAGCGATGACGCCAATGGGCTGGTTAGCGCCCTCGCAGAAAAGGGGTATCGCTGCACGAAGGTGAGCACGACGGGTGGGTTCCTGAGAGAAGGCAACGCAACGGTTCTCGTGGGCGTCGATGGCGAGCACCTGGATGAGGTCCTTGGAATCATCAATGCCAGTTGTCGTTCACGAACGCAGCTGCTAAGCCCCCCACCGATAACCGAAGCCGGCGAATACTATGTGCCGGCGCCTGTGGAAGTGCAGATTGGCGGAGCCACGGTCCTTGTACTCGACGTAGAAAAGGATTTCAAGTTCTAAAGGTCGTCGGCAGAGGGACTTGCGCCTCCAGAAGGGTCACCCATGCCAAGGTCCGGCATCGCCTTCTCGATCTCTTCCATTGACTGCCCTGATTCCATCCGATCAATAGCCTCGTTGAACTCGACAGGCATTTCTTCGCCGACTTCCGAAGACATCTTTTTCATCCAGCGCGCAACGCTGCGTGGGTCATTCTCGTCAACGTCAGCGAGCGACGGATCGTCAGCCATAGAGTCAAGGCGAGCTTCCTCTGACTTGATTACGGATACGCGTGAGACAAGGCGGCGCAGGTCGTCGTGACCGCAATATGAGCACTTGAGCTCGACTGTCTCGAGGTCGGAGTAACTGCGCAAGAATATCGAAACCCGGCGGCGGCACTTTTGACATCGGTATTCGTAAATGGGCATGACCAACTCCGTAGCAGAGATAGCGGGGCAGCATGTGATGGACAGGCACGCTGTAATCCGCACTGCCATTATACAAGAGGTCGAATCACCATCAAGAGCCAAACAGCAAGTTCTGCGGCAAGCCCCCCAGGAGTCTGAACGGCCTGGCGACCCATTGGCGATTTATGCCTGGGCAAGATGATCGACATCGTGTTGCCGCCGTAGCACTGCATCGCGACCACCGTGGGAAAGTGAGAGACATTCATGTCTGAGCGCAAACGCACCTCCGCCTCATCATGCACGACGGACCAGCCCGGCATGCTCGACTTGCATCCGTTCTTGTCCAAGCCCAGCCCTCTGCTGGTGGTCATTTCCGGCCCTTCAGGGGTGGGTAAGGACAGCGTAGTGAAGCGCATGCGCGAGCGCAACCCCGAACTGCACTTTGTGGTAACCGCTACCACGCGGCCACCCCGTCCGAGTGAGGTACCAGGTGTGGATTACGTCTTTGTGTCGGACGCCGAGTTCAGGCAATGGATCCATAACAGTGAGCTTCTGGAACATGCCCTCGTCTACGGTGAATACAAGGGCATTCCGAGGAAACACATCCGTGAGGCACTAGACAGCGGCAAGGATGTCGTCATGCGCCTCAATGTACAGGGCGCCAAGACAGTCAAAGCCATTCTGCCGGATGCTCTGCTCATCTTTCTGCTGGCGGGCTCAGAGGATGAACTGTCCGATCGTCTCCGCAGACGCGGCACTGAGGATGACACGACTCTCCAGCGTCGGCTCACCATCGTGCGGCAGGAGATGCAGTGCATCTCCGAATTTGATTATGTGGTTGTTAACCGCGAAGGACAGCTTGATCGCGCAGTCGAGCAGATTGAGGCAATCGTGACAGCGGAACGTTGCCGCACCAAGCAAAGGGTGGTCAGACTGTGAATGATAGGGAGACCGAGACGGGAGAAACGACGGCAGGCGGTGGGCGTGCAAAAGATGCACGTGTGCGTAGATCAGTCATTGCCGGCACGTGGTATCCTGGAGATCCCCGGACGCTGCGTGCGATGGTCGACGATTTGTTGGGCCAAGTCCCCACGCAGACCATCGAAGGCGATCTTGTGGGCCTGGTCTCCCCCCACGCTGGCTACGTCTATTCTGGGCAGGTGGCCGCCTATGCCTATGCGCTACTGCGCGGGAGATCCTTCTCGCACGTGGCCGTAGTCTCGCCGGTCCATCGCGTATACCCTGGCCGGTTCGGTGTGACTGTTCACGACTGCTATGAGACGCCGCTTGGGCCAGTGCCCGTCGATGGCGAGCTCCTCGAAGCGCTTGCGCACGATGTACACGTAGATCGCGTGTCAGAGGATAAGGAGCACTCGCTGGAGATCCAACTGCCATTCCTGCAAACCGTGCTCGGACAATTCTCGCTACTGCCCATCATGATGGGAGATCAAGATTGGCGGTCTTGTGCCGAGCTGGGACGGAGCCTGGCACGCATCATCCAAGCTAGCCGGGATCCCGTCTTGCTGGTAGCCAGTACAGATCTCTCGCATTTCCATCCCTACGAAGAGGCGGTCAGACTGGACCGCAAGGTGACGGACTTGATATCTGCGTATAGGCCAGAAGCGCTGATCGCCGGCAGACTGGAAGCCTGCGGCATCGGTCCCGTGGCAGCGGTGATGGTTGCTGCCGAGTCGTTGGGTGCGAACAAGGCGGTCGTCCTCAAGTACATGAACTCCGGCGATGTAACCGGCGATCGCAGCAGCGTGGTGGGGTATGCGGCTGCAGCCCTCCTGCGTACATAGCCACTGAAAGCGCATTGCCTGCTGGGTCGGGAGCAGACGTTGTCCACAAGCCCCGGGTTTGCTGAAGTCGTAGTCAATTCTACTCTGGGCGGCCCCAGGCGGTCTACGAGGGCGTCCCCGGACCAGTATCGTGGTAGCGCGCTCGGTCAGACATTTCATTATGCGATCCCCGCCAAGCTGCGTGGCCAGATTGTGCCCGGGCATCTGGTGTGGCTACCCTTTGGCAAGCGTGAGCTGCCGGCCATCGTGCTGGCCCTCTTGGAGTCTTCGCCAATTGCGCAAATCAAGGAGATCCTTGAGCTTATTGACCCCCAGCCAGTACTGACATCCTATCAGCTTGATCTGATGCATTGGGTGAGTCGGTACTATTTGGCTCCGCTGCATCTGGTAGCCTGGGCCATGCTACCCCCAGGGATCAGTTGGCGAGCCGAGGCGGTCTTCACGTTAGGTGACGATGGGAGAGCCGTCCTGTCCTGCTTGCGCACTCCAGACCAGGCAGATGCCCAAGGTCCGGCGGGAGGCGAGCCATGTGATGCCCAAGAGCGACAAGTGCTTGAGCTGATCGAAGCGCATGGCGAAGTGCCATTGACGGAGCTCCGTCACGCTTTACGAATACAGGGGGCAAGCCGAATTGTCGAGCGGTTGGTACGCAAGGGTTGGGTGCACAAGCAAGCGCGCATAGCAGGGCCGCGTGTCANNTCCGTCTATCTATCCTCGGCAGAGGATACGCCCTCGACGGTTGCTCTTAGGGGCAGCAAACAGAAGGCGGTCATAGAATACCTGCACCGCAGGACCACGGAGCCAGGTGCACAAAGCACTTCTATACCCCTGCAGGAGGTATGTGAGGCGGCGCAGGTTGGCCGCGGGACCGTACTAGGGCTGGTTAAGCGCGGCATCATCGCGCTCAGCGAGCAAGAGGTACAGCGGGACCCCCTGGCCGGGCGCGACTTTCCCGCCACTTCACCGCCAAGATTCACGCAAGATCAAGCATCAGTCTGGCAACCAGTGGTCCGGGCTCTGGGTGATACCCAGGGCCAGACCATACTGTTGCACGGGGTGACCGGTAGCGGCAAGACCGAGATCTACCTCCGCGCTCTTGCTGAAGTATTCCAGCAGGGAGGACAGGGCATCGTGCTCGTCCCGGAGATTGCCCTGACTCCCCAGACGATTAACCGTTTTGCGGCGCGGTTTCCTGGTCGGCTCGCCGTGATCCACAGCCAACTGTCGCCTGGGGAGCGTTATGACGAATGGCGGCGCATTCGTGACGGGCGGGCGGATATTGTGATCGGCCCCGTATCGGCGATCTTTGCTCCGTTGCCGCGTCTGCGCCTGATCATTGTGGACGAAGAACACGAATGGTCATACAAGCGTCAGGAGACTCCCAACTACCATGCTCGCGATGTGGCTGTCAAGCTGTCCGAGCTTACAGGAGCCCTGGTGATTCTAGGGAGCGCCACGCCGGATGTTGGCTCCTACTATCGAGCGCAGAGAGGTGACTTTCGGCTACTTGAGCTTCCACAACGCATCATGGGACACCGGGCTGACACCGAGCCCCCATCCGAGGCTCCCGAAGGGGCCAATCGGCATCAACAGGCGGCAATCCACGGGCCCGATCACGATGGCGTGCACCATATGGATTTGCCTCCGGTGCAGATCGTCGATCTGAGGGCTGAACTGCGGTCTGGTAACCGCAGTCCATTCAGCAGAGCCCTGCATGCGGCCATGACGGCGACACTCGACGCGAGGGAGCAAGTCATCCTGTTTCTCAATCGTCGAGGGTCATCAACATTCGTCATGTGCCGCGATTGTGGGTACGTCGCGTCCTGTCCAAACTGCGACGTCCCACTGGTCTACCACGATGAAGCGGTGCATCTGCGTTGTCATCGCTGCAACTACCAGTGCGAGGTACCGCAAGTCTGTCCCAAGTGCGGGAGTGGGCGAATTCGCCACTTTGGTCTCGGCACACAGAAGGTGGTGCAACTGGTGCACGAGCTCTTCCCTCAGGCCAGGGTATTGCGGTGGGATCGGGACGTAACCAGTGCCAAGGGCGCCCATGAGAGGATTCTGGAGCGTTTCGTGAGTCAAAAAGCCGACGTCCTGGTTGGCACTCAGATGGTGGCAAAAGGCCTGGATTTGCCTCGAGTTACTCTCGTCGGCGTCATCAGCGCAGACACTGCCTTGTACCTGCCGGACTTTCGTGCCGGCGAGCGCACATTTCAGCTTCTCACCCAGGTCGCGGGACGTGCAGGGCGCAGCGCTCTTGGTGGAAAGGTAATCATCCAGACCTACGCCCCAGATCATCCCTGCATTCAGGCGGCCAGCCATCATGACTACCATACGTTCTACACTCACGAGATCGCTTTTCGGCGCGAACACGGGTACCCTCCGTTTGGCCGCTTGGTAAGGATGGTCTACGCCCATGCCAACCAGCTCAGGTGTAAGGAGGAATCGGCGCAGTTGTCCCTCTGGCTGCAGCAGGAGATTGCGCGATTGGGGCTGAGCAACGCCGATGTGATCGGCCCATCGCCGTGTTTCGTGCAGCGGTTGCGGGGCAAGTACCGCTGGCAGTTGATGTTGCGGGGAACAGATCTCGAACTTGTGCTGGAGCAGCTCAGCCTGCCTCGTGGCTGGAACGTGGATGTCGATCCGGTCAGTATGCTGTAGCGTAGGCTGACCAGTCAGCTCGCGACAATTGTTGCTGGCGGCGCGCCATAGGCACAGAAACGGTTGCCATGCCATCAACGGCGCCAAGTAGTTTGCGCAGACATCCTTTCTGCGATATGCTCCTGTTGAAGGTGCCCTTGCATTGGAGATGGGGGCGCGTGCTGCCACGTAGAGGGGCCATCTGTGAGGCGCGGAGTGTTCCCCCTGCCGTATCCGCCACCAATCGATGCCATACTGGCTGCTTTGTTCGGCCTGGTGCCCGTCTCGCTGTTTGTGGGCCTGTTGTTTGGCAGGCCAGCAGCCGATCAGAGCGGCCGCCTGCCTCGTTGGTTGCGGTTGCTTGTGTCGGCAGCTGTGACGTTCGCGGCGCTGCTATTCTGGTTCGGCAGGGGAGCTGGGGCCACCAATGGATTTGCGCGCCTGATTGGCTTTGGGATGGTCGCTGGCTTCCTGGGTGACCTGATCATGGCCAGGATCATTCGCGTACCGCACCGGCTAGGTTGCGGTATGTTGGTGTTTGGTGTTGGCCACGCCTTTTACATCAAGGCCTTTTTGTGGCTGCTGGATACGTTGCCTGAGCACTCGCTTGCCGTCGCACGGTTCAGCGCTGCGGGTACTGTGCTCTTTGCTGTCCTTGGCTGGTACTTTTGGATTCGCAACCCCGATGGACCAGCGACACTGAATTGGGCCAGTATGGGCTATGCCGGACTTGTCGGCAGCATGGCAGGAATTGCCCTAGCTGTTGGGTTTGTGGATCCGAGTTTCCGCCCACTTGCGCTGGGGGCAGGCTTGTTCCTTGCCTCAGATTTCCTGCTGGGTAACTGGCAGATCCGCGGGCACGCCTATAGATCGGTCAATGACGCCATCTGGCTCACATACGCTATGGGACAGTTGCTGATCGTCTACTCCAATGCACTGGTGTAGAACGCAGGCGGTCCCAGCCATTTTATAGGAGGATAAAGTGAGAATCGAGGTCAACGAGACCGAGCTTCAAAGACTCTCGACTGAACTCTTGGTGGTGAGTGCCTTTGAAGATGCACAGGCGCTGCCCACTGCAGCCGCAGTGGTTGACGCAGCCCTGGGCGGGCAAGTTCGCAACCTGTTTGACTGGGGCGATTTTGCTGGCAAACTGAACGACACCGCCATCCTCTATACGCACGGCGCTCTGCCTGCCAAGCGTGTACTTCTGATCGGACTGGGCAAGAAAGAAGAGTTCGATCTGGAACGGGCGCGACAGGCGCAAGCAACCGCTGCACGCAGGGCTCAGGCTCTGGGGGTGACGGCCTATGCAACGACGCTTTTCGGCCTCGGGGGAACAGAGTCAGAAACAGTCCGTGAGGCACAGGCATTGGCAGAAAGCGTCGTGCTCTCGCAGTACCAGTTCCGTCAGCACCGCACCGAGAAGGACGAGCGAGCCACACCGCGTGAGGTGCAGCAGGTCGACGTGGTGGTGTCTGCACAGCAGCGGGGGCTGGTTGAGCAAGGCATTGATATCGGACAGAAGATTGCTGCCGCCGTGATGTGGGTTCGTGACCTGGTCAACCAACCGGCCAACTATGCTACCCCAGCCATTTTGGCTGAAGAATCGCTGCGTATGGCCGAGTCTGTTGGCCTGAGTTGCCAGGTGTTGGGTCCTGCGCAGATGCGCAGCCTCGAGATGGGAGCCTTATTAGGAGTCGCTCAAGGCAGTGTACAAGAGCCACGCTTTCTCGTTCTCGAGCATAGCCCGACAGACGCCTCGTCACCCCCCGTTGTCCTGATTGGCAAGGGCATCACCTTCGATAGCGGCGGGATATCTCTGAAACCTGCCGAGAACATGGACAAGATGAAGGACGACATGGCAGGCGCTGCTGCTGTGTTGGGGGCCATGCGCGCCATAGCCGAATTGCAGCTGCCACAGCGTGTCGTTGGGCTCGTTCCTGCGACGGAGAACCTACCCGGCGGCAATGCATACAAGCCAGGTGATGTCCTGAAAACAATGAGTGGCAAGACGATCGAGGTGATCAGCACTGATGCAGAAGGTCGCCTCGTTCTTGCCGATGCACTGACCTATGCTCAACGTTTCAGACCCACGGCGATAATTGACCTGGCCACGCTGACTGGTGCTTGTGTTGTTGCGCTGGGAGAGGTTGCCGCCGGATTGTTCTGTGACAATGATCCCCTGGCGGCGAGGATCGAGTTGGCATCAGAGGTTACGGCCGAAAAGGTCTGGCGCATGCCCCTGTGGAAAGAGTATGCCGAGCTAATCAAGAGCGATGTGGCTGACATGAAAAACAGTGGCGGCCGAGCGGCCGGAGCTATTACCGCAGCCATGCTGCTCAAGAACTTTGCAGGACAGGCTCCATGGGCTCACCTGGATATTGCAGGCGTCTCCTATTCAGACAAGGACTCGCCCTACCGTCCCAAGGGCGCAACGGGCTACGGGACACGCTTGCTCGTACAGGTGCTACGTGACTGGAGACGAGTGTCAACAGGAAAAGGAGCATAGCAGACATGCCATTCGGATATCACAACAAAGTGCTGCGCGTTGATTTGGGCACCAGTCAGGTGACTCAGGAGTCACCTGGTGACAACTTTTACCGCACATATCTGGGCGGTTGGGGGCTAATTGCCCATTACCTGCTCCGAGAAGTCCCACGAGGCATTGATGCCCTCTCGCCACAGAACCTCCTGATCTTCGCACCTGGCATCGCGACAGGTGTGCCCGTAGGCGGAAGCGGACGTCACGCAGTAGGCGCCAAATCCCCGCTCACGGGTGGATTCGGCGAGTCCGACGTAGGAGGATTCTGGGGCGCTGAGTTTCGGCACGCAGGCTGGGATGCTCTCATCATCTCCGGCGCCGCGGACCATCCCGTCTACCTGTGGATTCAGGACGATCGGGTTGAGATTCGCGATGCGGCGCACTTGTGGGGCAAGACTACTGCCGACGTGGAAGAGCGGCTGCGTCGCGATCTTGGTGACGACCACGTCCGGGTGGCACAGTGCGGGCTTGCTGGCGAAAAGTTGTCACGGATTGCCTGTGTCATCCACGACATCAACCGCGCCGCGGGCCGAACGGGTCTGGGCGCCGTGATGGGCTCCAAGAAGCTCAAAGCGGTAGCGGTCCGAGGCACGGGGCGTGTAGACGTGACCGATGCCGGTGGGCTTCAGAAGCTCGCCAAGTGGCTGGCACAAGAAGGGATGACTGGCTGGACGGCTGACTTGCGGGAGAATGGCACCAATGGCGGCCTTGCTGGGTTGAACGCAACGGGGGGACTACCCACCCGTAACTTCCAGCAAGGGGCCTTTGAGGGGGCAAGCAGGATAGCGGGCGATACGATGACCCAGACGATTCTGGTTGGCCGCGACAACTGCTTCGCATGCCCCGTGCACTGCAAGCGGCGCGTTCAGTGCACCGGACGGTATGCAGTCAGTCCGACCTACGGCGGGCCCGAATATGAGACCATCGGCTCGCTTGGATCTTGTTGTGGCATAGACGATCTTGAAGCCATTGCCTTTGGCAATCAGCTCTGCAATGCCTACGGCCTCGATACAATCTCCACAGGGGTGTCCATTGCCTGGGCGATGGAGTGCTTCGAACGTGGTCTGCTCACACCCCAAGACACGGATGGGCTAGAGCTGCGTTTTGGCAACGCCGAGGCCATGCTCGCCCTCGTTGAGCGCATCGCTCATCGCCAAGGGCTGGGAGACTTATTGGCCGAGGGGAGCTTGCGTGCGGCTCGGGCCATCGGGCGGGGGACTGAGCGCTATGCCGTACAAGTAAAGGGTCAGGAATTGCCCATGCATGAGCCCCGCCTGAAATTTGGCCTTGGGTTGGGTTATACCACCTCGCCGACGGGCGCTGACCACATGCACAACATTCATGATACCTCTTATGCTGGAGAAGGCTCATCAATCGCAGACATGCGCAGCCTAGGTATCCTGGACCCTATTGCCGCGGACGATCTCGGGCCAGAGAAGGTCCGCCTGGTCAAGTACGGGGTCGACTGGCAGGTGATGGGCAACTGCCTGGGTCTGTGTGCTTTCATGCCTTATACGATGCAGCAAGTGTGCGACCTTGTGCGTGCTGTGACTGGCTGGAACAGCAGCATCTTTGAGTTAATGAAGACTGGGGAACGTGCCCTGGCCATGGCACGGGCATACAACTACCGGGAAGGGCTCCGTCCCAGCGATGATGCGGCCCACTGGCGTTTCGCGACGCCTTTTGAATCAGGACCCACCGAGGGCGTGCGGGTACCAGAGCAGACCATGCGTCAGGCGATCGACTGGTACTACGGCATGAATAGCTGGGACCTGGAGACCGGTGTATCCACGGAGGGCAAGCTGCACGAACTGGGCCTGGGCTGGCTTGTTGAGTTGATGAAGAAAGAGCCTTAGCGTTGCCTGCGACACCAACCCTTTGATAGAGAGGCATGGACTGTGGCGCGATTCAAGCGTCTGAAAGTTCTCAACGAGATCCTGCACGTGGGGCTCATCCCCATTTTCTACCATCCCGATCTGGAGACCGCCATCAGGATCGTGGCAGCCTGCCGGTCGGGAGGCGCGCGGGTAGTCGAGTATACCAACCGCGGTGACAACGCCTACCGGGTCTTCTCCGACCTGGTGATACACTTCGCTCGCCAGGACCCCGAGGCCATTCTGGGAGTGGGATCTATCGCTGATCCGGCCACAGCGGCGATATATATCGCTAGCGGGGCCAATTTTGTTGTTGGGTCCATGCTAAACCCCGATGTGGCACGCTTGTGCAATCGGCACAAGGTCCCTTACATACCGGGCTGTGCAAGTCCATCCGAGATTTCTCAGGCAGAGGAGTTGGGGGTGGAGATCGTCAAGATCTTCCCCGGCTGCGCTCTAGGAGGCCCGGACTTTGTCAGGGCGGTGCTTGGGCCAACCCCCTGGACCCTTATGCTGCCCACTTCCGGTGTCCAGCCCACAGAAGAGAGTATCCGTGCCTGGTTCGGTGCAGGCGTGGCGGCAGTAGGCATCACTGGGGAACTGGTGCGCAAAGACTGGGTCGAGGCCGGAGAGTATGCGTCGATTGCGGCCAAGACCGCCGAAGTCATCGGCTGGATTCGCCAGGTGCGCTCCCAAATGCCAACTACCTAGCCTAAGCCAACCGCTTGGCTATGGCTTGCGATCAAAGTAGATGTTCTTGCCCGTAGCTGATAGCGGGATACCCATTACGACATCCGCGTCGATCAACCCCATTTCACGGGCAACTGACCCAATGCGGTAGATGATGCGGTTGTCGACATTGAGCATGCTTGCGGTCTTGACCGCCGAACCCAAGGCAATGCCCATATCCAACAGCCGGAACGCGCACTGTGGCCCCTTGAACTCTCCCTTGAAGGAATTGATCTCGGGGCATTTGGCTGCGCCGCAAGCACCGCAATCGAGTCCGACAGGCTTGGCCTCCTGGATGCCTATGAGCACAACAACAGGAGACGCCTTGACGTTGTTACCATCGCGGTCAAAATTGCGCTTTCCTGTGCGCTCGCCGAACCTAATCATGGCATTGCCCAGATCCTCACAGGTTTCACCCGCAATGACCTGCGTGACTACAAAGTCCTGACCGGCGGTCTTGGGCGCGGTTCGTGCCGCCATACACATCAGATCCGCAACAACTCGCAGTCCATCCGACATAGACGATCCTCCTCTAGCTCCCCGAGTTGTTAGACAAGGGTAGCATGGTTCACCCTGACCAGAATAGTTTGGATGCATCAATGCGCCACAACGCAATTGCGCAGAGTTGCTCGTGACAAACTCCCGGCGCGCAAGTATCTGACTGGCCGCCACGCTCGAGACCATCATCGCTCAACTCGGGTCGACAGTCCCTGAATAGCAACACCCGCCATTCTATTGTGGCCTTCAGCCAATGACAAGAAGGTTACCTCTCCTCCAGCTTGCGCTGCCGACTTCCGCCAACGCCGCTAACGTCTTCTACTTGGGGCTGCCGCAATGCGTTTGCGTTAGACTTTTATATGACTGACTGCATAAACCTTGACAAGGGTACACTAAACTATTAGAATCGGTGCAAAAGGAAGGCATCTGTAACGAGAGGATGATGATGGAGACAGAAGAACGTGGGGACATTGCTGAGCAGGCGATGCCTGTGGAATTGACAGCCGAGTTGGATGCTGCCAGAAAAGAGGCCACTGACAACCATGACAAGTATCTCCGTGCACTAGCTGAAGCGGAGAACATGCGCAAACGTCTAGAGCGGCTCGGCGACGAGCGCATCTGGCAGGAGAAACGGCGTATCTTCGGCCATCTCTTGGACCTGGCAGACCAATTGGAGCAGGCTCTGAAGTATGCGGACGAGGCCGACCCCGTCAGCGCTGGCGTGCGGGTCACCTATCAACAGCTTCAGAAGATTCTGACCCAGGAGGGCGTTCAGGCTATGACGCCCGTAGGTGAAGTCTTTGATCCAACGATGCATGAGGCTGTAGAGTTGGCGGATCGCGGTGAGAGAGGGCCTAACCAGGTTGTCTCAGAGTACCGCAAGGGTTATACGCTCAATGGCCGCCTGCTGAGGGCGGCAAGGGTTCAGGTTACCAAAGAATCCTGATTGCCTCGTGCAAGCAACGCACAAGTCGAGAGGCGTAATGCAGCATGGAATACAAAGACTATTACAAGATTCTGGGCGTTGACAAGGACGCGAGCCAGGCCGAGATCAAGAAGACGTACCGCCGATTGGCTCGGCAGTATCATCCCGACGTCAATCCCGGGAACAAGTCCGCTGAGGGGCGCTTCAAAGAGATCAATGAAGCTCATGAAGTTCTTGGCGACCCTGATAAGCGCAAAAAGTACGATGAGCTGGGTACCAACTGGCAGCAATGGCAACGGACTGGCGGAGACCCTCGCGGGTTTGATTGGAGCAGGTGGGCTGCAGGCCAGCAGCCTGGGGCAGGACGTGTGCATGTTGAATACGGTAATCTCGAGGATCTCTTTGGCGGAGGCGGGGGCGGTGGCTTTTCAGACTTTTTCCGCAATGTCTTCGGCGGGGCAGACCCCGCAGCGTACGGGCAGCAGCAGGGCCGGGGTCGAGACGTCGAGCACCCCATAGACATCACCCTGGAGGAGGCGTTCACTGGCACCAAGCGTGTGCTACAGTTGGATGGAAAACGGCTGGAGGCATCCATACCCGCGGGTGTTGACACGGGATCGCAAGTAAGGCTTGCTGGCAAAGGAACGGCTGGTGCTGGATTCAGTGGCGATCTGTACCTACGAATCTCGGTACTCCCACATCACATTTTTGAGCGCAAGGGTGACGATCTGTATTGCCAGGTTACGGTAGATCTCTATACCGCGGTCCTTGGTGGAGAAGTGCCCGTGCAGACGCTGAAGGGGCAAGCCATGCTGCGGATACCACCGGAGACGCAAAGCGGCAGGCGCTTCCGCCTGCGTGGCATGGGGATGCCGGTGCTTAAGTCTCCTCGCAACAAGGGCGATTTGTATGCCGAAGTGCGCATAGTTGTGCCGCAGAGCCTGACCGGAAAGGAAAAGGAGCTCTTTTCGCAACTGGCCGCGCTTCGGAATCACTAGGCGCTGAATAAGGAGCTTAGCAAAGGAATGAAAAGTCCAAAACTGGCCGTTCTCATCGCAGTGCCGTTGCTTGCTGTGTCTCTTGTGGGCTGCTGTGCCTGCCCCTGTTCCAGCGTGGGCAGCCGAGCCACGCCCGCTTCCACACCCGTCATCGTGAGTGAGGCAGGACAACCTACGGCCCTGCCAAGCCAGATCCTAGTTAACGCTGACAGCGAGGAAGCTCTGCTGATCAACATCTATCAGCGGGTCAACCCAGCGGTCGTCAACATTCAGGTTGCCCGGCGTATGGATATCAGCGAGATGCTCAGACCAGAAGGGCCTGGCCCATCGCCGGAGCCTGAGGATTTCTACGAGCAGGGTTCTGGATCAGGCTTCCTCGTCGATCGCGAGGGTCACATCGTAACCAACAACCATGTGGTGGAAGGGGCGGAAGAGGTCCGCGTGACCTTCCACGAAGGCACCACTGTGCGCGCCGAAATAGTGGGGACAGATCCAGATAGCGATCTGGCGGTAATCCGGGTTGAGCTTGCTGCGGAACTAGCCAAGATTCTGCCCGTAGAACTGGGCGATTCCGACACTCTGCAGGTCGGACAGCGCGCCATCGCACTTGGCAATCCCTACGGTTTGCGAGGGACCTTGACAACAGGAATCATTAGCGCTCTCGGCCGCAGCTTGCCACTCGGGCGACTGACCGAGTCAGTCGGTTCGCGCTTTACTATCCCCGAGTTGATCCAGACTGATGCCGCAATCAATCCTGGAAACTCCGGGGGGCCACTGCTCGATTCGCAAGGCAAAGTGATTGGAGTGAATACGGCTTATGACCCCGATGTCTCTGGAGTAGGCTTTGCGGTGCCGGTCAACACAGCCAGGCGGGTCGTGCCCAGGCTAATTCGGGATGGACGATATACATATCCTTGGCTCGGCGTCTCGGGAACAGATTTGGCCCTAGAACACGTCGAAGAGATGGACCTCCCTGTAGAAAGAGGGGCAATTGTCTTGTCGGTTTCCCCGGGCAGCCCGGCGGAAAAGGCTGGCCTGCAAGGCAGCCAGGAAACGTTACAGAAGTTTGGTCGCGAAATTGCGATTGGGGGCGATGTGATCATCGCCATAGACGACCAGAAAGTGGAGCAGTTTGAGGATCTATTGGTATACATTCTACGAGAAACCGAGGTGAGCCAGTCGGTTCGCCTACGGCTCATTCGCGATGGCCGAGAACGCGAGGTTGTGATTACTTTGGCAGAAAGGCCAGAACGGTAGCTGCGCGGACGGGAGGCAACAAGGCGATGGATGCTCAGGAGCGGCGGGAGGCGTGTTATGTCATTAGCGTCGCTGCCCAGATGGTGGAGCTTCATCCACAAACCCTGCGTTACTATGAAAAGGTGGGATTGGTTGTGCCGGCTCGATCTGCGGGCAACCTGCGTCTCTATTCGCCGACCGACATCGAGCGACTACGCAAGATATGTCGTCTGACTGAAGATCTAGGTGTCAATCTGGCTGGTGTGGACGTGATTCTGCGCCTGACAGACACAATAGAGGGAATGCGCGCCGAGGCGGAAGACATGCAAAGATCGCTAGAGTCAGAGATCCGGCTGCTAAGGCAGCGCCTTGGTGGTAATGTGATTGCGGTCGACGGGGAGGATAACTCTGCTCAGTAAGGGGAATAACAGCTAGAGGAGGTCAGACAGTGATCGAGGAAAAGGATCTGCAAGAGCTGGCGAGTTTTCAGAGTGAGAACAAGTCCGCACTGAGCCTATACCTCAATACCGATCTGACACAGCAGCCCAAAGAACAATGCCGGCTGTTACTCAAGGAACTCTTGGGAGGCTTGGGTGAAGGTGCCTGGGCGGCCGACGTTGCGCACGCGGAGCGCTTCCTTGACTATGAATATGATTGGCAAGCCAGAGGGGTTGTCATCTTTTCGGACTCGGAGCAAAAGCTCTGGCGCACCTACAGCCTGGAGCTCCCCATTGTGAATGCCGCTCATACAGGCGAAAGTCTCTATATCAGGCCGCTCGTCAACCTCATGGATCGGTTTGGACGCTATGGGTTGATACTGGTTGATCGTGAGAAAGCGAGGTTCTTGGTCGCCTATCTGGGTCAGATTGAGGAAAAGGGCGAGTCGAGCGGAAAGGACCTAAAGCGCCACAAACAAGGAGGCTTCTCGGCGACCCGGTTCCAGCGCCAGGCAGACAGGCAGGCCGAACAGAACCTCCGACAGGTGGCGCAGGCAACCGTATCCTTTTGTAAGGTTTGGGGGATCAACCGCATCGTACTGGCGGGCTCGGACACGACACTGGCCGAGTTCATGGGCATGCTACCCAAGACACTTGCTAAGCTTGTTGTGGGCACTTTGCCTATGGATGTGGAGACCAGCGCGACCGAGGTGATGGAACGGAGTGCGGAACTCGTGGGTGAGCAGCGCAGACAGCACGAGGTAGTACTCGTTGATCAGCTGGTCACAGCTGCTGCCAAGGGCACAAATGCTGTGACGGGGCTCGCGGACGCCTTCTATGTGGCCCACCAGGGGAGGGCGCGGGAGCTGGTTGTCGAGCAGGATTTTGAGGCAGAAGGGTACCTGTGCAATGGTTGTGGCTTGATGAGCACCGAGCCCCTAGCCAAGTGCCCATCCTGCGGTGGCCATCCGCAGCAAGTCCGGGATGCCGTGAACAGGCTCGTGCAGATGGTGATATCGTCGGGCGGCACGGTAACCACCGTAGCGGGCAGTACGAACTTGGCTGAAGCAGGACACGTCGGTGCTCTGCTGCGATATTGATCAACTATAACTTGCAGGATTACGGCGGCCGGACGGTTGTACAGGGTCCACTGTAGTACTATCGTTGGGGCCACCTGTCCTTTGCTGGGAGTATTGGATGAATCTGAACAGATATACTGAGAAGGCGCAAGAGGCGCTGGTACGAGCCCAGGAGCTCGCTGGAGAATACAACCACGGCGAAATTGCACCTGAGCATTTGTTGCTTGCCTTGGTGCAACAACCCGGTGGAGTTGTGCCGCAGATCGTGGCCAAGCTGGACGTCGTACCACAGGTGCTTCAGCGCGAACTAGAGACAGAACTACAGAAACGGCCCAAGGTCTATGGCACCGCGAGCAGGCTGGGCCTCGGTACGGCCATGCAGGATGTTCTGAATCGGTCGGAGGCGCAGGCTCAGACCATGCACGACGAGTACGTGTCGGCCGAGCACTTGCTCATGGGGCTCACACAGGTCGCATCTGGGGGAGCGGCAGCTTTGCTGCAGCGCCATGGATTGACGCTTCCGCGCATCTATGAGGCGCTAACCAGTATCCGGGGCACACAGCGAGTGACGGATCAAAGCCCAGAGGGCAAGTATCAGGCGCTCGAGAAATACGGGCGCGATCTGACAGACCTGGCACGCAAGGGCAAGCTGGATCCAGTAATTGGCCGAGACGAGGAGATCCGGCGGGTCATGCAGATTCTGTCGAGGCGCACAAAGAACAATCCAGTATTGGTCGGAGAGGCAGGCGTTGGCAAGACTGCCATCGCGGAAGGGCTCGCTCTTCGCATCATGCGCGGAGATGTCCCCGACGGCCTCAAGGACAAGCGCATCATGGCGCTTGACCTTGGATCATTGGTTGCTGGGGCCAAGTATCGTGGAGAGTTTGAGGAGCGGCTGAAGGCGGTTCTCAAGGAAATCTCCGAGTCAGAAGGCCAGATTGTGCTGTTCATTGATGAGTTGCACACGGTAGTAGGTGCTGGCGCAGCAGAAGGAGCCATGGACGCGAGCAACATGCTCAAACCTATGCTGGCGCGCGGCGAGCTGCATACCATCGGTGCGACAACACTGGATGAATACAGAGAGCACATCGAGAAGGACCCAGCGTTGGAGCGGCGCTTTCAACCCGTCTTTGTCACAGAGCCATCCGTTGAGGAGACTATCAGCATTCTGCGCGGTCTCAAGGAGCGCTATGAAGTGCACCATGGGGTGCGCATACAGGACGCTGCTCTGGTGGCGGCGGCGGTGTTG
>DIVN01000260.1 GCA_002435875.1 Anaerolineales bacterium UBA6131 | reverse complement strand
TTGCTTTCGCTGTCCTTTTTGTTATAATGTGGACTTGGTGCTGCACCCCGATCGGCTTCCCGTTCTTGACACCCAGCAGGTGTTGGCGCGGTTTGGCAGCCGCAGGGGCTTTGTTGATGGCGTTGTGCTGACGGGCGGCGAGCCAACCTTGCAGCCCGATGTGGTCGATTTCCTGTGCGAGCTGCGGGCGCAGGGCCTCTCTGTCAAGCTTGATACCAATGGCTATGCCCCCGATGTGCTCGAGCAGGTGCTGGCCCGCGACGCCGTCGACATGGTCGCCATGGACATCAAGAGCAGCCCCACCAGGTACAGCCAGGCCGCCGGCGTGCCCGTCCAGTTGGAGCGCATCAGCGCATCAATTCGCTTGCTCCTGGCCGCGCCGATCCAGCACGAATTCCGTACCACCGTTGTGCCGGGCCTGGTAGACCTAGCAGATGTGCAAGAGATCGTGCGCTGGATCGACGGCGCGCAGCGCTATTACCTGCAATGTTTCCTGGCCACATCCACTGTGGGCTGGGGCAACAGTCCGATCGTCGGTACACCACCAAGGGAGTTGGTGGAGCAANNATGGCGGCGCTGTCCGCCGCACACATACAAGAAGTGGGCATAAGGAATATGCCCGCGGGAGGACAAGATCATGCGTTTTAGGTCCGACGTCAAGAAAGCATTGGCCAACCACGAGGCCGTCGTCGCTTTGGAGACCACTCTGATTGCGCACGGCCAAAAGTACCCCGGCAACCTGGAAGCCGCGCATGGCATGGAAAACGCCGTGCGCAGCGAGGGTGCCGTGCCGGCCACCATCGGCATTCTGAAAGGCGAGATCGTTGTGGGCATCGACGATGCCGACATCGAGTACTACGCCCGCAACCGCAGCATCCTCAAGTGTAGTCGCCGCGACTTGCCCATCATGCTAGCCAAAAAACTCGACGGTGCCACAACCGTCTGTGGAACCCTCGTCCTGGCCCACCAGGCGGGCATCAAGGTTTTCTGCTCAGGCGGCCTTGGCGGCGTGCATCGGGGCCATCCCTTCGACGTCTCGGCGGATTTGCAGGAGCTGGCCCGCACGCCGATGATCGCCATCTCCTCGGGCTGCAAAGCCCTTCTGGACATCGAGGCCACGCGCGAGATGCTCGAGACCTATGGTATCCCCGTCATCGGTTACGGCACGGACGAGTTCCCGGGCTTTTATGCGCGCCAGAGCGGCTTCCCCGTGGACGTTCGCGTAGACACCCCGGAGGAAGTGGCAGCCATCGCCCGCGAGCGCGATCGCCTGGGCTTGAGCAGCGCCCTGCTGGTCACGGTGCCGGTGCCAGCGGAAGACGAGCTGCCGATGGCTGAGGCTGAAGAGGCCATCAACAGGGCCGTCGAGCTGGCTGATGAGCAGGGGCTCCACGGCCGGGACGTGACTCCGTTCCTCCTGGCCAAGATCGGCGAGCTTACCAACGGGCGCAGCGTGCGCGCCAACAGCAGCCTGCTGCTGAACAACGCCCACGTGGCCGCCAAG
Organism: Anaerolineales bacterium UBA6131; assembly: GCA_002435875.1. Taxonomy (GTDB): domain Bacteria; phylum Chloroflexota; class Anaerolineae; order UBA2200; family UBA2200; genus UBA6131. The sequence continues at coordinate 9,682 of DIVN01000260.1, read as the reverse complement.
ATCGCTCTGGCCCTGACCAAGTAGACAAACCGCTGCTGCAATGGTGCAGCGCGTTGACTGGTGGGTTCGCGCAGACCATGTGTTGTGCGAACCCACCCCTCACAAGGAGGGCTTATGCGCATTCGGTCCGAGGTGACGTCCGCGAAGGCCCATGCCCAGGGTGTCGTGGCCCTGGAGACGACCCTGATTTCCCACGGCCGGGGCTACCCTGAGAATCTGGCCATTGGCCGGGCACTCGAACAGGCGGTGCGCAGCGAGGGTGGTGTGCCAGCCACGGTGGGCATTCTCAGTGGCGAGGTGGTCATCGGCGTTGAAGATCCCGAGCTCGAGCATTTCGCCAGAACTCCCACCATCCGCAAGTGTACCCGTCGTGACGTGCCCATCCTGCTTGCCAGGAAGATGGATGGTGCTACAACCGTCTGCGGGACGATGCTCCTGGCCCACCAGGCGGGTATCCGCGTCTTTGTCACTGGTGGCATCGGGGGGGTGAACCGCGGCCATCCGTTTGACGTCTCGGCGGACCTGCAAGAGCTGGCGCGCACGCCCATGGTCACCGTATGTTCGGGCTGCAAGGCGCTTCTCGATATCGAGGCCACGCGCGAGATGCTCGAAACCTACGGCGTGCCGGTCATCGGTTTTGGCACGGACGAGTTCCCCGGCTTTTACTCGCGCGAGAGCGGCCTGCCGGTGGATGTGCGCCTCGAGACGGCGCAGGAGGTAGCTGAGATTGCCCAGGAGCGCGATCGCCTGGGCTTGACCTCCGCTCTTCTAGTCTGCGTCCCTGTGCCCGAGGCGGATGCGCTACCCCTGGCAGAAGTCGAGCAAGCCGTGGCGGAGGTAGTGCGCCGGGCCGATGCCCAGGGCATCCGCGGGCGCGACGTGACGCCCTTCCTCCTCAAGCAGTTGGGCGAGCTCACCGCCGGCCGCACTGGCCGCGCCCTGGATGCGTTGCTCTTGAACAACGCCCGCGTGGCGGCGAGGATTGCCACGGCGCTGGCCAGGTAGCAGCACGAGCGGAAGGGAAGGGCGAAACCTTCGGAATGATCAAGTACTATGCTGCTGGGGGCCTGCGCATTGACTATTTGATCACCGCCGAGCGGCAGGTGCACCTGCGCCAGCTGGGCGGCAATGCCGTCTATGCTGCAGTTGGCGCCCGCATCTGGTCGCCTGACGTTGGCATCCTGGCCCGTGTCGGCGAGGACTACCCGCCCGACTTGCTGCGCCTGCTCGAAGAAAGCGGGCTCTCCACCGCCGGCGTGCGCAACGTCAGTGGCCCACACGATATGCGTACCTTCTACCGGTACCTGGATCGCGATACGCGGCTCGACAATGAGCCAGCGCGGCATTTTGCCGAGCTTGGCCTGCCATTGCCCGAGGACCTCCGCGACTATGTGGATTCCACCCCGGGGCAGGACCTCGAACAGATGCTGCCCTTGTCGATCCGCCCGGAAGACGTTCCGGCGGAGTATGGCCGAGCCCTGGCCATGCACATCGCTCCACAGGGCTGGTCCACCCAGCTGGCGCTGGCCCGTGAGCTGACGGCCCGCGGCCTGACGGTGACGCTCGACCCCGGTGAAAAGTACATTAAGAGCCCGCTGGCCCGCCGTCTGGGCGAGCTGCTAGCTGGCGTACGCGCTTTCCTGCCCAGCGAGCAGGAAGTTGAGTCCCTCACCGGTGGCCTGGATTTGTGGGCTGCGGCAGAGCAGTTCGCCGCGCTCGGCGTGCCCATCGTGGTGGTCAAGGCTGGCAGCAAGGGCGCTTTGCTCTACTTGCGCGAGGACGGCAGCCGCTGGCACATTCCCGCGTTTCCGGTGCAGGTGATCGATGTGACCGGTGCCGGCGACGCCTTCTGCGGGGGATTCATGGTTGGCTTTCAAGAGACGGGCGACCCTGTGCAGGCTTGCGCTTATGGGGCGGTCTCCGCCTCCTTTGTTCTCGAAGGATATGGTGCACTCTATGCCCTTCGTGCCACCCGTGCCCAGGCCGAACGACGCCTGGGCTGGCTATTGAGCTCTGTGGAGCGTCTGTAGGCGCCGCAAACTCGACCATCTGGGGGCAGTTCTTGTCGCAATTCGTCTTTGTTGGCAACATCATCATCGATGACATACTGCAGGACGACGGCCGGGCGAGTATGAATACCCTGGGCGGAGCGGGTAGCCATGCGCTCATGGGAGGGCGCGTCTGGAGTGATGACGTGGCCTTCATCGCTCGCGTGGGCCGGGATTTCTCGCAACAGCACTGGGACCAACTGGCCGGTGCAGGTATCAACATGTCGGGCATTGAGCGCCATCAGCTCGCCACGTACCGATCGTGGATGCTGTATGTGGAGGACCGAGCCTGGTACCTCTCCCGCACGACCAATAGAGAGGCGCGCCAGATGTGGACAACGCCTGGCCCGCTGCCGGCGGGCGGTGGCAAGCCCAAGGCGGCATACATCGTTGTGGACAACATCCCATACCTCCTCGCCTGGGTGGCCAAGCTGCGTCAGGCCGGCATCTCCACCATCTTGTGGGAGCCCCACAGCCAGGCCATGAACGCGCGCCACCGCGGCGAATTCTCCGAAGCACTGGCAAAGGTAGACATCATCTCCCCGGACATCGATGCCGCGGCGGCCGGCTATCGCAAGAAGGATGCGCCTGCTATCGCTCGAGCCATGCACGACGATGGGGCCAAGATCGTCGCGTTGCGCATGGGCAAGCGTGGCTCGCTGGTGAGCGAGAGCAGCGGGGCGCTACATGAGATTCCCATCTATCGCACCAAGGTGGTCGACGTCACCGGTGCGGGCAATTCGTACTGCGGCGGGTACCTGGTCGGCTATGCGTCCACGGGCGACGCTCGCCTTGCCGGCCTGTACGGCGCCATTTCGGCTTCGTTCTGCATCGAGGAGTTCGGCCTGATCCGCTGGCGGCCGACGTTGCGCGCCGAGGCCGAAGAGAGGCTTCGTGAGCTGCTGAGCGCGTAGGGTCAGGCCCGAGCGCAGTGGGCAACCCTTTGCCCCGCCAGCGACGGCGGTTCAGCCTTTCGGAGTGTCTGTGAAGGCTCCATCTATGGCCATTGAGGAGGGTCGCGTGTCTGAATACATCTTTTTCGGCAGTGTCATCATCGACGACATCCTGCAAGCCGACGGCCAGGTCAGCATGTACACCCTCGGTGGCTCAGGCAGCCATGCGCTCATGGGTGGGCGTGTGTGGAGCGACGATGTCGCATTCGTCGCTGGCGTGGGCCAGGACTTTGCGCCAGAGCACTGGGACCAGCTCGCCAGCGCCGGTGTCAACCTGTCGGGCATGCAGCGCTTTGACTGTGTCACGGCCCGGGCCTGGCAACTCTACGAAGATGATCGGCGTGTGGAGGTCTTTCGCACGGACATCCAAGATCTGCGCAAGATGTCTCCACAGCCTGGCCCACTGCCCACCGGCGGCCGCAAGCCCAAGGGGGCGTACATCGCTGCTGGCAAGGTGGACTGGCTGCTGCAGTGGGTGGAGATCCTGCGTCGTGCTGGTGTCTCGCAGATACTCTGGGAGCCGCATAGCCAGGCGATGAGCCCGCAGCACCGCGCTGAGTTCTCCGAGGCCCTGGCTAAGGTGGACATCGTCGCCCCAGATATCGATGCGGCTATGGCCGGCTATCGCAAGAAGGATGCCCAGGCCATCGCCCAAGCCATGCACGAAGATGGCGCCAAGGTGGTGGCCTTGCGCATGGGCAAGCGCGGCTCCCTGGTCAGCGAGAGCAGTGGGGCCTTGCACCAGATTCCCATGTATCGCACCAAGGTGGCCGACGTGACCGGCGCAGGCAATTCGTATTGCGGCGGCTTTCTGGTTGGCTATACTTCTACCGGAGATGCCCGCCTGGCAGGGTTGTACGGCGCTATCTCTGCTTCCTTTGTCGTGGAGCAGCCTGGCCTCATTCGCTGGCGACCGACCTTGCGCGCCGAGGCGGAGCAGCGGTTGCGGGAGCTGCTCGGGCAGTAGAGGTGTACCAATTGGCCGGAAATGTGTGGGTGGGCATCAAGACTCAAGCCTTAGCCTTGGGGGAGGCATCGCGTGTCTGAATACATCTTTGTCGGCAACGTGATCATCGACGACATCCTGCAGGCCGATGGCCGGGTGAGCATGTACGCCCTGGGTGGCGGGGGCAGCCATGCCGTGATGGGCGGGCGCGTTTGGAGTGACGATATCGCCTTCATTGCCGGCGCGGGTCGAGATTTCTCGCCAGAGCACTGGGACCAATTGGCCCAGGCGGGTCTGAACCTGGGCGGCATCAAGCGCCACGAGTGCGTCACGACCCGCGCCTGGCAGCTCTATGAAGATGACCGACGCGTGCAGGTCAATCGAACCGATATGTCCGTGTCGCGCCAGATGTGGCCGCAGCCTGGTCCGCTACCTGCGGGTGGCGGCACACCCAGAGGGGCGTATATCATTGCCTCTAGCACCCCGTTGCTGCTTGCCTGGGTGGATGTTCTTCGTCAGGCTGGCGTCTCGCAGATTCTCTGGGAGCCTGGTGGCCGGATACTGAGCACACGGCACCGCCAGGAGCTGACTTCGATTCTGCCCAAGGTGGACATCGTCGCGCCGGATATTGACGCGGCCATGGCTGGCTTCCGCAAGACCGACCCGCAGGCCATCGCCAAGGCGTTGCACGACCGTGGCGCCAAGATTGTCGCCCTGCGCATGGGCAAGCGAGGCTCACTGGTCAGCGAGAGCAGCGGGGCCTTGCACGAGATTCCCATGTATCGTACGAAGGTGGCCGACGTCACCGGTGCTGGCAATTCCTATTGCGGTGGCTTTATGGTTGGCTACACCGCCACCGGAGATGCCCGGCTGGCGGGGCTGTACGGCGCCATCTCCGCTTCCTTTTGCGTGGAACAGCCTGGTCTCATTCGCTGGCGGCCGACGCTGCGCGCCGAGGCGGAAGGCAGGCTGAGTGAGTTGTTGAGCGCGTAGAGTCAGGCCTGAGCCCAGCAAACGCCTTCGCACGTATGCTGGGCCAGCCCTACTCTCGCCATGTCACCGACGTGCCTGGAGCAATAGACATGCCGATGCATGCGTCAAGAGCAAGGGCCATAGTATGCCATCCTGGCTGCAGTTGATCACCCAGATCCTGGGAACGAACCAGGGTCTCGTTCTGTTCATCCTGGCAGCGACGGTCCTGTTGCTGATGCTGGAAGTTGTGCGCATGGATGTGGTGGCCATCTTGTGCCTGCTGGCCTTGAGCTGGACTCGCATTCTTGGGCCGTCGCAAGCACTTTCGGGCTTTTCCAGCAATGCCGTGGTGGCCATGATGGCGGTCATGATCCTGGGGCGCGGCATCACCAGGTCCGGCATGATGGATGGTTTCGCCTCCTGGGTCGTGCGGCTGGCCGGCGACGAACCCCGCCGCCTTGTTGCCCTTACCTCCGTGGCGGTCGGCCTGCTTTCCGCGGTCATCCAGAACGTCGGTGCCGTGGTGCTGTTCTTGCCTGCGCTGCTGAACCTCTCGCGCCGGCACAGGATCCCTGCCTCGCAAATGATCATGCCCATTGGATTTGCCGCACTGGCTGGTGGCACGTTGTCCATGGTGGGCTCCGGGCCGCTCATCCTGATCAACGACCTCATTGTGGGCGCAGGCCTGCAGCCCTACGACCTCTTCGCCGTCACCCCCGTCGGGCTCGTCTTGCTGGCCGTCACCGTGCTTTACTTCTACCGCTTTGGTGAGAGGGTTTTGCCCAAACGCGAGGAGGCGGCATCAGGCAGGGGCCTGCAGCAAGAAATCATCGATGCCTGGCAACTGCCTGTCTCTATCTACCACTACTCGATCCCCGTGGATAGCCTGCTTATCGGCAAGACGCCCGAAGACGCACACATCTGGGACCGGTACCAGGTGCACATCCTCGGCGTCTCGAGCCCCGATGTGCTGCAGTTCGCTCCCTGGCGGCAGACCAGGTTCGAAGCAGACCAGAACCTGGCCCTGCTCGGCGAGGATGCTGAGGTGCAGCGCTTTGCTGACGACTTTGGCCTCGTTCTGCGACAGGCTGGACGCAGGTTCGAGGCCCTCAGCGATCCAGTCAGCTCCGGCTTTGCCGAAGTCATCGTGCCTCCTCGCTCCGCGTTGGTCGGTGAGAGCATCCGCGAGTTCGCCCTGCGTAGGCGCTATGGTGTCGAGCCTGTCGTATTGCAACACAAGGGCGAGCTGCTGCGCGGTGACTTTTCCGATGTGCCCATCTCTGCCGGAGATGCGCTCATCGTGCATGGGCTTTGGGATCGCATTCGTGAGATGGGTGCTGGCACCGAGCTGCTGCTGGTCACACCCATGGATTTCGAGCACAAAGACCGCTCCAAAACACGTGCCGCAGCGCTGTGTCTGATCTTGGCCATCGGGCTTGCTCTGAGTGGCATGCCTGCTTCGACGTCCTTTCTTACCGGCGCTATGGCCATGGTGCTCTTGCGCGTGCTTAGTATGGAGGAGGCCTACCGCGCCGTAGAGTGGCAGGTAGTGTTCTTCCTGGCCGGGCTCATCCCCCTGGGCCTGGCCATGCAAGAGACTGGGGCCGCGGCTTGGCTGGCTGAACCGGTGATGAGGGTGGTGCAGGGTGGCCATCCTTTGTTGCTGCTGACGACCGTTGCCGTGCTGTCCTCGCTCGCCTCCGTAGTCCTGGGCAACGTTGCTGGCACGGTCATCCTGGCCCCGCTGGTGCTCAGCATGGCCCAACTGTCTGGCCACGATCCCAGGCGGCTGGCCTTGTTGGTCGCCGTCGGTGCCGCCAACTCTTTCATCTTGCCCACGCACCAGGTCAATGTTTTGCTCAAGACCCGCGGCGGCTATCGCAATGCCGACTATCTGCGCGCAGGGAGCGTCCTCAGCCTGATCTTTGTCGTGGTCATCGTAGTGTTGTTCTATTTCCTGTATTCCTAGTTGACAACTGCCTGTGCATCTCATCAAAATTAGTCACGCATTCGAAAGAGGAGACAAAAATGCTGCTTAAACACTTTTTCCTTGGCAAGATCGCCCATAGTTCCTACATTCTGGCCGGCAAGGAGACTTGCGCGGTCGTTGATCCCCAGCGCGATGTGGAAATGTACATCAGAGAGGCGCGCGCGCTTGGCCTGACCATCACCCACATCATCGAGACCCACCTGCACGCCGACTTTGTCTCTGGCCACATGGAGCTGGCCGCAGCGACCGGCGCTACCATCTATGCGCCCAAGTCTGGCCAGTGCAAGTTCCCTCATGTCCCCGTCTCTGAAGGCGACGCCATCACCCTCGAGGACATGGAGCTGCGCGTTTGGGAGACCCCCGGACATACGCCGGAGCACGTCAGCTATGTGCTGATTGACTATGCGCGCGGCGAGGACCCCATTGGCGTCTTTTGCGGGGACACGCTATTTGTCGGTGACGTGGGCCGACCAGACCTTTTCCCTGGCCGGGCCGAGGAGCTGGCCGACAAGCTGTACCACAGCCTGCACGACAAGCTGATGACCCTGCCGGACTATTGCGAGGTCTATCCCCTGCATGGCGCGGGCTCGCTTTGCGGCAGGTCAATGGGCGCCAAGTGGCTGTCCACCATCGGCTACGAGCACCGCTACAACCCTGCCCTGCAGCTAAAAGACAAGGCTGCCTTCATCTATTCACTCACCCACGACATGCCGCCGGCGCCCGACCACTTTGCCCGTTGCACGGACATCAATCGTGGTGGCCCCGCCCTGATGTCCTCTCTGCCGAGCCTGGCAGAGCTGAAACCACCGCAATTCGAGCAGAGAATGACCGACCCCGACATCCAGGTCGTGGACGTGCGCAGCTATGCCGCCTTTTCCGCGATGCACATTCCCGGGTCATGGCATTTGGACCTTGGCGGCAACTTTCCTACGTTTGCCGGCTGGGTTTTGCCCACCGACAAGAAGTTCCTGCTCGTTTCAGATGACTTTGAGGATGCACTCTCCGCCAACCTGTGGGCGCGTCGTGTCGGTGTGGACAACATCGTGGGCTGCCTCTATGGCGGCATGGTGGCCTGGGTGATGTCCGGACGCAAGATATCCGATGTGCACCTTATTTCTTCGGAGGATCTGCACGAGCAGTTGCTGGGCTCGAAGCCCATCACTCTGCTCGACGTGCGCTCGCCACTCGAGTTTGCGGACAATCACATCGAGGGGGCCGTCAACATTCCTGCCCCGGACTTGCGCACTCAGTATGCCCGCCTGGACCGTGACAAACCCGTGGTTATCATCTGCAGCACCGGCAACCGCTCCAGCCTGGCAGCCAGCATCCTGGCGCGACATGGCTTCCGCCAGCTCCAGAACGTGGCGGGCGGTATGACGGGCTACAGCGTTGCCGGGCACACCCACACGTGTTCGATGGACATCTGTCTGGATGCTGTGGACTCGCGCTACCTTGAAGCCTAGGTATGGGATCTACAAGACTTCACAAATGGGGAGGATAGTATGATGAACTGGCTAACCGCAGTGCGCTGGTCGCCCTATGTGGTGGGCGCGGCCATCGGCGTATTGAGCTGGCTGACCTGGCTCGTCTCCAACAAACCCATCGGTTGCTCGACATCCTACGCCCGCACGGCGGGCATGCTGGAGCGGCTCCTGCGCGGCAACAAGGTCACCCAAAAGCTTTACTACCAGGAAGTTGCGCCAGTGGTCGATTGGCAGTGGATGCTGGTGGTGGGCATGATCCTCGGTGCCTTGGCTTCCGCCTGGCTCTCGGGTGACCTCGCTCTGCGTTGGGTGCCGACCATGTGGGCCTCGCTCTTTGGCACCAACGTGGTTGTGCGTGTGCTTGGCGGCCTGATCGGCGGCATTTTGCTTGGCTTCGGCGCACGCTGGGCCGATGGCTGCACCAGCGGCCATGGCATTAGTGGCACCATGCAGCTTTCCATCGCCAGCTGGGTGTCAGCGATCTGCTTCTTTATCGGCGGTATCTTCATGGCCCAGATTCTCCTGCTGATCGCGGCATAGGGGGCAACCATGAACCAAAAGCAAATGGACTTGGGTTGGGGGCTCGTCTTTGGCATTGTCTTTGGCTTTCTCCTGCAGAAGAGCTGGGTCACCCACTATGACGTGATCCTGGGGCAGTTGCTGCTGCGCGATTTCACCGTGCTGAAGGTGATGTTGTCTGCCGTTATCGTTGGCATGTACGGCATCCACTGGCTGCAGCGCCAGGGTCGGGCCAAACTGAGCCCCCGCTCGGGCTCTTGGGGCAAGAACGCCATCGGCGGGCTGATCTTCGGCTTTGGCTTTGCCATCTCCGGCTACTGCCCGGGCACCATCGCCGGCGCCATCGGCAACGGCTACCTGGATGCTGTGGTTGGCGGACTGACCGGCATCTTGCTCGGCTCCGCGTTGCTCGCTGCTGTCTATCCCAGGATCAAGGATACCTGGCTCAAGATGGGCACCTTCCCGCAGGTGACTCTGCCCCAGCTCTTCAAGGTTGGGGAGTGGATGGTCATCGTCCCGCTTTCGCTTCTCCTGGTGCTTGTGCTGGTGCTCTTGGAGATGGCCGGACTGTAGGGCACGTTGGGCAGGCGGAGACATCGCATCATCTCTTCGCCTGCCACACACCGCCGCGCGTTTGACTTGTGCCGAGAGTTGACTATACTGTGCATCGGTCAGTAGCCTGTCCCTTCTGGAGGGATGGCAGAGTGGCCTATTGCGGCGGTCTTGAAAACCGTTGTGGGCTCGTCCCACCGGGGGTTCGAATCCCTCTC
>DIVN01000009.1 GCA_002435875.1 Anaerolineales bacterium UBA6131 | reverse complement strand
ACTGGCGAAGGTGACCTCGGTGGGGAACAAGATACCCGATACCGACTTGGTGGGCATCATCAACATGCTATCGGTGAGACGTGCGCCAACCGACTTTTCGGTATCGCCGAGCAGAGCGAAAAGCGGCGCTTGTTGCTCGATCGGCCAATCCCCAAGTGAGCCCGGGTTCATGGAGGACAACTTCGCAATCCGGTAGAGCGCCTCGATGTGCGAGCGCAGATAGGCCGATGTTTGTCGCAGCGCCGCCTCGGCGATCGCCTCGGCCCAGAACTGGAAGAGCATGTCATCCTGACCGCGATACCAGTCACCGAGCTCAGGACCGCAGGTAGCCAGGTAGGGGAACACCCGGTGCAAGGGCTCGAGGTTCTTGCGCAGCACCTGAGAAGTGAAGGTTTGCCCTTCGATGACGACGCTTCCTTCACCCTTTTCGTCAATGAAGGCCTCCAGAAACATAGCCTTCGGTCTGCCAATCTTCTGCGCGTCAGCAATGAGGCCTTTGAGGATCGCCAGGTACTTGGGTTTTTCGGCAACTTTGAGTTTCTCGGCCATGGCCTGCACATCGGGAGCAAAAGGCACATCGAGAATGATTCGTTCCATAGGGCCAGTCCTCCTGTAGAGAAGTTGTGATGCCCCCCAGCAACCCGAAGCTCCGAGCGAGCGCGAACTAGCCTTGCGAGCGCGCCTCGGTGTGAGACAGCATTTCGATGATGCGAATCAGCGCCGAGTGGTCCAGGTCGCCCATGTCATTGGCCTGCATGGCCGCAAAGAGCTCGAAGGCAAGGGCCGTGCCAGGCAAGCTGCAGCCGAAGGCGCGAGCGGTTTCCAGGATGATGTGCAGGTCCTTGTAGTGAAAACGGCTGCGGAAGCCAGGGGCAAAGTCGCCATGGATGACACGCTGCCCGCGCTGATCCATGACCCTGGATTGGGCCAGGCCCTTGCTGAGCACCTGGATGATGACGGCCGGGTCCACGCCGGCCTTGGCGCCGAGGACGAGGGCCTCTGACATACCCAGGTAGTTGAGCGCGACCTGGATCTGATTGCAGGCCTTAACCGTCTGGCCTGCACCAGACTGGCCACAGAGCGTGGGCGTGCCCATGCGCTCGAGAATCGGACGGGCCCGATCGAAAGCAGCCGCATCGCCACCGACCATGATCGAGAGGGTAGCATTCTTGGCGCCCACATCGCCTCCGGACACGGGCGCATCCAACATGGGGCAACCGAGCTTGGCTGCTTGCTTGGCGATGTCCATGGCGGTCACGGGAGAGATCGTGGACATGTCGATCAGCAAGGTGTCCGCACGCACGCCGGCCAGCACGCCATTTTCACCAAGGTAGGCCGCCTCAGCATCCGGCGAGTCAGGAACCATGGTGATGACCACGTCACTGACGGCAGCTAGCTCGCGGCAGGAGCCCGCCGCCCGGGCACCCAGAGCCACCAGCGGTTCGGTGCGTGCGAGAAAGAGATCGTACACCGTCAAATCGTAGCCGGCGTTGATGAGATGCGTGGCCATCGGTTGACCCATGATGCCCAGCCCGATAAAGCCGATGTGTTTGTCTGTCATGCTCTTGCCTCCTTTGGTGCATTGTGTTGTCACATATACCACATAGCGCTCCTTCCAGCAAGTTTTCACGCACGAGGCTGGGAGTCGCCTTGCGAATGGCCTCTGGCTTGTGTACAATGGTTAGGTACGCAACAAAATGAATCGGTGCCTGGCGCTGGCATGGATTGCTCGCCGCAAGATCCAGTATGTTGCTCGCTAGCTGAGACAACAGCGGTATGGCACCACACGAGTGGCTTTCTGCAGATTACCCGAGGCGCAAGCCCAGCATTTCGCGTGAATCCAGAGCGGGATTGCGCGGCAGTGGGGCAATGTGAGCGTAGGCGTCTGCGCAGCATGACCACCCACAGCGAAGATGAGCGCATGTCGCCGAGACTACGTGCGCAGCGGCGCTGCGCGTAGGAAAGCGCACCCAACACTCGCCGTTGTTCAGGACTTAGGCCACAAGTCTGCAAGACATTGGGGCTCACACATGTCGGATCCTGCGGATCGGTATAGGCGAACCCCCAAGCGGTACCGCGAAACTGAGCACCTCTCATACGTGGTCGATGAGTACGGGGATGTCAAGATCCTTCGTCGCGAGGGTGACCCGTGTGATACCGTCACCCCTCCCCGCTACTTTGAGAAGTGCCCCCATTGCGGCAAGGAGATCCCAATCGCGAATTACCGCGCCCATCTTGCCAAAGAGCATAACCTCGAACTGAAGCCATCATGCCAGGCTTCGCAGCGACGCAGCGACGCAAACCAGCCGCCCAGCAGACCCTCTGCGGCCCAGCAGACATACGAGGAACTCAGTCGGAGCAACGCGCTACTACCATTCGGCACTGCACGAATACCGAAAGAGCCCAGATCAGTCAGGTGTCCTTATTGCCACTGCCAGATCAAGAAGGACCAATTCGAACATCATGTTCGCCTGGCACATCCAGAACACCTCCCGTCAAGTTGGGGGAGCTCGGGCCGTGGGTCACGCAGGGAGCGGCATAGTCGAGACAGCGTTGACGTCAAGGCTAGCCCTACAAGATATTCACGCAGCGCTGTGGGCGGCCATCGCGACGAAGAAGGACACGAAATGGCCAATCCGGTGCTTTCGCCCGAGCAGGCTGCCGAGATACTTCGCGATCTGCACGAGGTGGCCAAAGAGGACAACAGAACCGACACAGGCTGACGCACTCTCTTGGCCTATGAGCTTGTGCAAGCTTGATCGCCATTGCACAACAGGCGTTCCGGCGGCGGTGCCCCATTACAAGACCGCGCAGTTGTTCTTTCCATGCGGGCATCCTACGCTCTCGGGCGAGTCCGATGGTGTCAGGGGCGTCTAGACTTCGGGCGACCCGTCTGACCCAGCATGAAATATATCTAGGGGGAGCGGCTTGATGATACTCAAGGATAAGGTGACCATCATAACGGGGGGCAACTCGGGGATTGGCCGGGAGACAGTACTGCTCCTGGCGCGCGAGGGGGCGACGGTGGTGGTAGCGGCCCGCGATTGTACTCGCGGCGCTGCGGTCGCCCAAGAGATCGTCGATTCTGGTGGACGGGCGACCTTCGTGGAGACGGACTTGAGAAACCAGGAGCAGGTCGAGGGGCTAATCCCCGGCGTGCTGGCCAGGTACGGGCGTCTCGATATCCTGGTCAACAACGCGGGGGTGGGCAACTTTGGCAATATCACGCAGACCACCCCGGCCGCATGGGATGAGCTGATGGATATCAATCTCAAGGGGCTCTACCTGCTCTCAAAGGCGGCCGTGCTGCAAATGCGGAAGCAAGGTGGCGGGGTGATCGTGAACGTTGCCTCGCAGCTGGGGATGGTTGGGGACGCGGATCACGCGGCCTACTGCGCTTCCAAAGGTGGCGTCATCCAGCTAACCCGCGCGATGGCCATTGACCACGCGGCTGATAACATCCGCGTGAACTGCGTCTGCCCCGGACCGATCATGACGCCGATGCTGGAGGGACAGTTCGACGGTCAGCCAGACCGGCAAGCGGAAATTGCGCGAGTGACAGCGAAGGTGCCGATGGGGCGCATCGGCCTGCCAGAAGAGATCGCCCCCGCGATCGTCTTCCTGGCTTCCGACGCGGCATCGTACATCACTGGCGCGATCGTGCCGGTCGATGGTGGATGGACCGCGCAGTAACGTGGGGCGGTCGCTAACCGGCCCCGCTCGCTTTGGCGTGCCAGCTATCACCGCGCAGGGGTTCGGGCAGGGCGCGAAGGCGGCTATCGCCCGCCCAAAGCAATCCCCCGTCGACACCAACGGCACTTGACCGGAGCCTGCGCAGACGGTAGAATCGCGCGCGTGCCACCTGCGCAAAGAGACGCCACAGAGCGCTCGATGCAGGTGGCGGCGGCAATCGGCAGAGTAAGCGCATATGCGGGGACAGAAAGGACGGCAGCGAGTGGACCTGAAAGACAAGGTAGCCATTGTAACTGGAGGGAATTCGGGCATCGGGCAGGCGACGGCATTGCTGCTGGGACA
>DIVN01000254.1 GCA_002435875.1 Anaerolineales bacterium UBA6131 | reverse complement strand
TGGCAGCCGAATATCTCGTTCCCTCAGTTGGTCGCCATGCTGGTGGATGCGGATCTGGCCGCTCTTCGCCGCGAACACGCTCTCTAGGAGGAGACAAAGGCAATGAGCAAGATCAAGTTTGGTACAGATGGCTGGCGCGCACTTATCGCGGAGGATTATACGTTTGACAACGTACGCGTTTGTGCCCAGGCGACTGCCAGATACATGCACGAATCAAATACAGCCCATAAGGGCATCGTGATTGGCTATGACACACGGTTCGCGTCCGAAGCCTTTGCTCGCACCGCCGCGGAGGTGTTAGCTGGCAACGGCATCCGAACCTACCTGTGCGACCGGGCGGCACCCACCCCCACCATCTCCTTCTCCATTCTGGACAAGCAAGCCGGTGGCGCCATAATCATCACCTCCAGCCACAATCCTGCCAGCTGGAATGGCTTCAAGTTTCGCACCGATTACGCCGGTGCAGCGCCTCCGGAGGTGCTGACGCGCCTGGAGAAGTACACCGAAGATATCGGGCAAGCAGCCCAGGACGTCAAACAGACGACATCGGAGCAAGCGCGTCGGGACAATCTGCTGGTCGAGTTCAATCCAATGCCCAATTACATGGCGAAGATCGCCTCGCTGGTAGACGTGCAGGCGATCAAGGACGCTGGCATTTCCGTGGTCGTTGACGCCATGTATGGCGCGGGCATCGGCTATTTTCCTGCGATTCTCGCCGGCGGCAACACCCGCGTCTTTGAGGTCAACAACGTCCGGAATCCGCTCTTCCCCGGAATGCACAACCCCGAGCCGATTGCCCAGAACTTGGCGGCTCTGCAGGCTGGTGTGTTGCAGAACCAGGCGGATATCGGCTTGGCCAACGATGGAGATGCTGACCGCATTGGTGTGATGGACGAGCACGGTCAGTTCATCAACCAGTTGCAGGTGTACGCCTTGCTGCTCCTTTACTTGCTGGAGGTCCGAGGTCAGCGCGGTCCCATTGTCAAGACCGTTACGACAACCGCCATGGCGAACAAGTTGGCCAAGATCTACAACATCCCGGTCTTTGAGACCTCTGTCGGCTTCAAGTACGTCGGGCCAAAGATGGCCGAGACGGGGGCGATCATGGGAGGTGAGGAGAGCGGGGGGTTTGGCTTCGCCGGACATGTGCCCGAGCGTGATGGTGTGCTGGCCGGGCTGTTCTTGCTCGACCTGATGATCAAGCTCAAGAAGACTCCCTCTCAGTTGATTGACCATCTGTATTCCATTGTGGGTCCCCATTTTTATGATCGAATTGACATTCACATGGACGCGATGCGGCGCGATGATACGCTTGCCCGTGTGAAGGCGAGTAAACCGTCGAGCGTCGCCGGGATCAAGGTCATCAGTATCGACACTCTGGATGGCTTTCGCTACTCCCTGGAGGATGGTGGCTGGCTACTGATCCGCTTCTCCGGGACCGAGCCCCTGGCGCGCATCTATACCGAAACCACCCACGCGGAGAAAGTTGCCGATATTCTTGCGGATGGAAGAAGGATCGCCGGACTTTGATCCTGGTTGACACGCACGCGCACCTGGATGCCCTGGCCCATGAAGGTGCCCTGCCTGGGGTTATGGCACGCGCACGAGAAGCGGGGGTGGCTGGCATCCTTGCCGTGGGCGTAGATCTAGAGTCAAGCCGCAGGGCCACAGCCCTGGCAGAGACATACCCTGGCGTTTACGCGGCGGTGGGGATCCACCCGCACGAGGCTGACAAGGTGCTTCCGCAGGACCTTGAGGAGCTTACTACCCTTAGCGCACACGCAAGGGTTGTGGCTATCGGCGAGACAGGCCTTGACTACTACCGCAACCTGTCCTCGGCGTCCAAGCAACTTGATCTCTTCCAGGCTCACCTGCGATTGGCAAGGGACATGCACAAACCAGTTATCGTCCACGATAGACAGGCCCATGACCAGGTGCTGNNCTGCAAGGAGTGCTGCACTGCTTCTCCGGGGACTTGGACATGGCTGAGCAGGCCGTGCAGCTGGGCATGTACATATCATTTGCTGGACCCGTAACATTCCTGAACGCACGTCAACTGCACGCTGTGGTGCCAAGGATCTCGGCAGAAAGAATCCTAATCGAGACCGACTCCCCCTATCTTGCCCCCCATCCGTACCGTGGTCAGCGGAATGAGCCCTCCTTCCTAACCTGGACTGCTCGTAGGGTTGCTGATCTTCGTGGCCTGGCCCTTGACGATCTGGCAGAGATCACGACGGCCAACGCCATGCGGCTGTTTGGCATTAGTGAACCATCGTGGGCCAGTCCTTGATCAGTTGCTGACATCCAGCACAATCTGTTGCAGGGTTGTGTGCGAGGGAGTGCGTTCTATCGTGGTCGACCTATCGGTAATTATCGTCAGCTGGAACGTGCGAGAGCTGCTCAAGCATAGCCTCTCGTCGCTGATGTCAGCTGATACCAGTGGTGGCCTCGAACTGGAGATCGTTGTGGTGGATGCGGCCTCGCATGACGGCAGCCCCGATATGGTAAGCGAGCATTTCCCCGGCGTCAGGCTGATCGCCAGCAAGGAAAACCTTGGGTTCTCCAGGGGCAGCAACCTGGGCGCTGCAGCGAGCCACGGACGCTACCTCATGTTGTTGAACCCTGATACGCGCATCACGGGGGATGCCTTGCGAGCCATGGTTCGATACATGGACGCACATGCGGACGTGGGAGCCCTCGGCCCCAAGATACGATACCCAGATGGACGCATTCAGCCTTCACGCCGTCGCTTTCCGACGCTTGGAGTCGCTTTGCTCGAGAGCACTGTGCTCCAGCCCTGCTTCCCTCGCGCCAAAGTGCTCGAGTCGTACTATGTGCGAGATCGCACCGACGATGAAGAGCAGGATGTGGACTGGGTTACGGGAGCCTGCCTGCTGGTGCGCAGGGAGGCTTGGGAGCAGACCGGCCCTCTGGACGAGGCCTTTTTCATGTACTCGGAAGAGCTAGACTGGTGCCGCAGGCTAAAGGCCCTCAGATGGAGAGTGATCTACCTGCCATCTGCCTCGATAGTGCACTATGAAGCTCAAAGCAGTACGCAAGTCCAGACAGAGAGACACATATACTTCCAGAGCAGCAAGGTGCTCTACTTCCGCAAGCACCACGGCACCCTGTTCGGCGAGTTTGTCAGGTTATTTCTTCTCGCAACCTATCTTCATCAACTGTGCCT
The DNA here is from genome assembly GCA_002435875.1 of Anaerolineales bacterium UBA6131. GTDB lineage: Bacteria > Chloroflexota > Anaerolineae > UBA2200 > UBA2200 > UBA6131. Next base: position 2,828 of record DIVN01000254.1, on the reverse strand, counting down.
GGAGACTGCCAAATGGATACTCGGCCACAAGCGTTCGCTGCGCGTAGGGCGCATCGCGGCCTATCGCCGGGTTCTGGCATCAGGACTGCGCGCGCCGGGCCGTCCGCTGTAGCCATGCTCGAAACGGCACGCCGACCTGTTGGTCATACGTTGCGCGAATCGACGGTATAGATGAGAATCTGCTTTGTGACCGGCGAGTACCCGCCTATGCAAGGTGGCGTGGGTGACTTTACCCATCGTCTGGGGCAGGCATTTGTGCGATTGGGTCATCAGGTCCTGGTAGTCACCTCGCACAAGATCTTGTCGGCCTCCAGCTCGCCACTATCAATGCCATCAGGCGAAAGCACAGACAATGCCCCACAGGTTGCTGCGGTCCTGAAGGAGTGGGGGTGGACGAGCTGGAACCCGATGTTACAGGCTGCCAGCAAATGGCGGGCCGACATTTTGCACGTACAGTATCAGACTGCCGCCTTCGGCATGCATCCTGCGATCAACTTCTTGCCGTTGCGTCTGCAGGTCAACCGCGGTCGGCCTCGTCTGGTCTATACCTTCCACGATCTACGTGTCCCCTACTTGTTCCCCAAAGCTGGCGCTGTGCGCCAGTGGGTGACTCTCTTGCCAGCACACTGGAGCGATGCGGCCATTGCGACAAACCGTGAGGACTATGTGCTCCTCTCTCGGGAACTGCGGGGGGCTGGTCGTCGTATAGCGAGTATTCCCATCGGCAGCAACATCGATCCAAGGCCTCCTTCGGACTATAGCAGAGAGGTATGGCGCCATCGGTTAGGCATTGAAGCGGGTGATAAGGTCCTGTGCTACTTTGGCTTCATCAACGCCAGCAAGGGCGTCGAGACCCTGGCCCGGACCCTGGACAGACTACGAGAGGATGGCATTAAGGTCAAACTGTTGATGGTTGGCGGCAGGGTTGGTGACAGCGACCCCGCGAATGTAGCCTACCTCCAACGGGTAGAGGCACTCGCGCAGCAACTGGGGATTGCCGACTCTATCCTGTGGACCGGCTACGCACCTACTGAGCACGTGTCCGCCCATCTTCTGGCCGCGGATGTCTGTCTGTTGCCGTATCTGGATGGAGCATCTTTCCGGCGAGGCAGCCTGATGGCGGCCCTGGCCCATGGTCTGCCGATCGTAAGTACCAGGCCCGAGTCAGATGAACCCCTGATTGTCGATGGAGAGAACATGCTGTTGGTACCCGCAGGCGACCACAACGCGACAGCAGAGGCAGTCAGAAGGCTCCTCAACTCACCGGACTTGAGCGCGAAGCTATCCAAAGGGGCCTTGGGTCTCGCTCAGGGCTTCTCTTGGGAAGCCATTGCAGCGAAGCATGTGCAACTATATGCTTCGCTGCTTGAGGATAGTCCTTCTCTCAGACCCACGGCTACTGAGAACGAGCCCAACCATACTGTAGGCGAGTGAGTCTTGGTCATGGTATCGGAATTGGGCAAACGCCAACCTAGACAAGCGGGCATATCGTTTGTCGCGGCTGCCACGTTCGTAGCGCTCGAGCTTGGCGCATTTGCCCTCTACACACGCACCCTGGGTACTCAGAGCCTTTGGTTTGACGAGGGTCTCAGCGTGGCCTTCGCAAGCCGGTCACTGCCAGAGGTGATGCACACCCTCATCTACGAGGACTTGCACCCGCCCCTGTACTATCTGCTTCTCCACATCTGGATGGCGCTGAGCGGTACCAGTGAGTGGGCCGTGCGGCTACCTTCAGCTCTTGCGATTCTGCTGCTCTTGCCAGTGGCCTATGCGACAGTCCGCGAGTTGTGGATGAGCGAGCAGAGCGAGGGCGCAGAGGCCAGCCAGGTTGGGCTCGCCGCAGGTGCTCTCATAGCAGCATCCCCATTCCTGGCATACTACGCCCAAGAAACGCGCATGTATGCGCTGGTCGCACTGCTATCGCTAGCCGCAACCTGCGGCCTCTTGCGTGCGCTTCGCAAGCACAGCCTCAGCGCCTGGTGTGCATTCTCTGTGCTTTTTGCAGCAAGCCTCTATGCACAATACTTCGCGGCCTTTCTTCTGCCCGCTTTCTTTCTCTACGTGCTTATCTGGGAGCGCACGAAACTGCGGTCTTTGCTGCTGTCACTAATCCTCGCCGCAGTTCTATACCTGCCATGGTTGTTCCCAACATATCAACAGATGGGGCGTCTGCTAAGATCACCCGATTACTGGACCTCGACTCGCATCAACCTGCGCTGGTTTGTGCAGGCCATGTGGACGACTTTCTTCCCAGACGCGTCACATCAGGTAGCGATCATAGGCACAGTTCTAGCTCTGATCGTGCTTCAGTACATCGTGCGGCACCGCCGCGTACTCGTCTCCTCCCTTGCCAGGCGTAGTGTGTTAGTACTGCTAACCGTGTTGATCCCGCTGGCCCTAACCTATGCCGTTGTCAGCCTGGCCCCCAAGTTCGCTGCACGTTACGCCATAGTTGCTGCAGCACCGCTGTACATCGTTCTGGCAACGGCCCTGCAAATCGTCGCCGGTCGCTCACCATATGGGAGATGGACGTTCGCTCTGGTAATGTTTGCCGCAGTCAGTGTTTCAATGGGTTCTGCCATGCCTATTCTTAATGGGGCGGCACAAATGCGCGATGATGCTCGCGGCTTGGCCAACTACCTCAATGCGAATGCGGTGCCGGGTGATGCCCTGCTTCTAGCCGAAAACGCACCGTACGCACTTCAGTATTACTATCGCGGTAACACACCTCAGTTCGGGGTGCATGTTGGTGTCGACGCCGTGCACAGCGCCCAGACGCTGAACAGTATTCTCAAGAGCAACCCACGGCGTATCTGGCTAATCCTATG
>DIVN01000262.1 GCA_002435875.1 Anaerolineales bacterium UBA6131 | reverse complement strand
CGCCCGAGATCGAAGAGCAGCTGCGACAGGCATACTACGGAGTTGCCGGACACAACAGTCTGATGCTGCACGAGTTGACGGACGTTCTTGAAGGCTTGTCGGCAGAAGGTGTGCCCGCGCTTCTGGTAAAAGGTGCCGCGCTTGCCGACACGGTCTATGGCGACATCGGTGTGCGCCCCATGACCGACGTGGACATCATGGTCCCGCAGGGCGACGTCCTGCTTGCGCAGAGTGTTCTTGTTGGGCTGGGCTACACCTCTATGGCGGCTGAACCCTGGCCGGGCTACAGCTGGCGCTATCAACACGGCGTGCAGTTTCAGAGGCCGTCAGGGCAGGCGTTGCCCTTCTGGATTGGCCTCCACTCCCGCCCTTTCGATATCCCCTACTATGAGCGCATCCCCGTGGCCGACTGGTTCTCGCGAGCCCTGCCTGCTCCGAGCACGTGGTCCCATGCGCTCATCCCGTCGCCTGAAGACCACCTGGTCTACCTGTGTGGGCATTTGGCCCTGCACCATCAGTTTGCGCCGGGCGTCCTTCGACTGATCGATCTCACGCTCGTCATGCAGCGCAGCGGGAGAGCTCTGGATTGGCAGGCGATCGCCAGCCGAGCCACGGACTGGCATCTCGCCTTGCCAGTGCAGCGGTCACTCGCCTGGCTTGAGGAGTTGTGGCCCGCAACCTTGCCATCAGAGGCAGGCCCCGCTCTTGATGTTCTGCAGCCGCAGCCCTCTGAGCGGCGGGTTTACCACTGGGTGGTGGTTCGCCCCAGGTCACCGGCGGCGTATTCTCTACTGGCGCTGGCGACCATGGGCAGCTGGCATAGGCGCGTGCGGTTCCTTGCCGAGCTGGCTGTGCCCAGCCCGGCCTATATGCGCAAGCGCTACTGCCCTCAGAGGCCTTATCTGTGGCCGTTGATGTACCTGTGGCGTGGCGCGCTTGCGCTCAAGGGCTTGTATCAGCGCCTCGCCCTGGCCGTCAATCGTAACAAGTAGTGGTCAGGCGGCAATGACGATTGAAGCCCAGAGGGCGGCCCTGCCTCCCTTTGGCGCGCCACGGGAGCCGCAACCCGCAGTCCATACTTGACAGAGTGCTGAAGTTATGCTATCTTGCTTAGGTCATCAGAACGAGGGCAACCCCCGACCGGTTAGCTACGGGATCACTCCCGCGCCGCCCGGTGGTGGCCCTGATGCGCACACTGGTCGGACGCACCCCCGCTCTAGATACGAATTTGTTGCACAGGAGGGGTTTCTGACCATGGTCGATCGTTTGACTGGCACTGTCAAGTGGTTCAGCAACAGCAAGGGGTATGGCTTCATCACCCCCGAAAATGGGGAAGACGTCTTTGTCCATTTCACGGCCATCCAGGCCGAGGGCTTCCGCAAGCTAGAGGCTGGACAGAGGGTTGAGTTCAGCATCGAGGATACCGAAAAGGGTCCGCAGGCAGCTCAGGTAACGGTTGTTGCGGAATAGCGAACCACACGACGGAATAAGCGCTTTGGCCGCAAGCCAAGGCGCTTTTTGCTGCTATATCCAGGGAGGTAAGTGCGTGATCGCGCGTTGGGTGTCGCTCGCATTGTGCCTGTGCGCACTGGCGTTGGGCGCTTGCGCACCAGAAGCGACCCCTAAGCCAGCACCGAGCGCGATGCCCCTGCAACCACAGGTGGTGCCGTCAGCCACTGAACAGCCCACCTCGACCACGATTCCTGCACCGACGGCGACCCCGACGATAGCATGGGCGGTACTTACTGACACCGCCTTCGGCACACAGTTGCGTTACCCCGCCACGTGGCAGCCGCAGGCTGGCTGCTGGCTCAAGTACGTCGGCGAGGATGGCTTCTTCCAGCTAGATGCCATCCAGGGGGCTGGCGCTCCGCTCGATAAGGTTGCTCAGAACGAGGCCGCCCATCATCTGCAGCCCTATGGCTCCTCGCCGCAGATATCTTCGCTTGTGGTCAACGGCCAGCCAGCGCGCTTGATCTGGCCCTCAAGCGACCAGGCGAAGGAAATGCAGGGTCAGGCTGCGGTCATCGTGCAACTTGTAGTCCCGGTCGGCATCGCTGGTGGCAGGTACGAATTTCTCATCCTCTGGGCGGACAAACTGCACGTGCGCGAGATTGCCGACTCCATCACCCTGCTCGCGCCGGCAGTCACCCCGGCGCCGCCTGCTGTGCTAGACAGCGTGATGTTCGCCCTGGTGCGGCAGTTTGATCTTCCCTCCGCTGATGCCACCCTGTTGAGCTGGGAAGCTGTGGATTGGCCCAATGGCTGCCTTGGCGTACCCATGCGCGACGTCTGTACCGGGGCCCTGGTTCCGGGCTTTCGCTTGCTGGTGAGTCTGGATGGTAAGGTTTACGAGTATCGGACCGATCTGCGTGGCGAGCGGTTGCTCCTGGCCAACGGCCCCGACCACCGTATCGTCAAGCCAGCCCTACGCTGGGAGGCGCATGTCAACGGCTGCCAGACCCTTTGGCTAGATGCGGCTGGCATGGCGGCCATCGGTCCTTGTGACGCCCCACTGCTGGGACGAGTGCTTGGAGAGGGCACCATTCGGAGCGTGCAATGGGCGACGATTGTCGCGCGCTTCGCCCCCTTTGACGTGCGATTGGCCCAAGACAATCTGGTTATGGACGGTCTTGGGCAGGAGCCAGCGTCTCCAGCGTGGCAGCGTGCTGTGGCGGCCTGGGCTGAGACGGTCAGGCGCGACCTCGAAGGACGGTCTGACGCTGCATCCTGGGCCTTTGCACTGCGCTGGCACGATCAGCTGCCGCAGGCGCCCGGTTTCTGCCGCTTCCTGCAGGTGGACCGTTCTGGCTACGCCTGGGCTACGACAGCCCGCTGCGATGGACAAGAGGCGCAGCCACTAGGCGATGACTGGCTGACCGACGAAGAGATGCCCGCCTTCGACGCCTGGCTCTATGGCCTTGCGCCCTTGCAGGTATCTGACCTGATCCTCTCTGGCCTGGGGAGTGTGCAGATGGAGGAGGAGGATATGCAGAACGCGCGTCGGTGGGCTGCTGCCGTGCACGACCGTTTGGCGGCGGTTGCCCCACAGATGGCCGGCGATTCGACTGGTGACATAACGGATGGCGATGTTGATGCACCGTCCACCGGGCAGCATGCATATGTGCTCGACTTGACCGTGCCCACCAATAACGGCACTGCGCACAGTGTTGAGCAGCGCTTTCTGCTCTATCTGCCGCCGGAGTACGGC
>DIVN01000116.1 GCA_002435875.1 Anaerolineales bacterium UBA6131 | reverse complement strand
TGAGGAGTTCTGTACTGCGGGCGCAGCCAGATCCCATGAGCCTGGGCTTTGCAGATCGACGGCAGTACTGGATGTTGCACAGGTGCTTCCCTGCGCCCAGGTGATGGTGGCGAGTGTCGCCAGGCTGATTAGCGCCAGAATGGATCGAATGCTCTTGGCCAAGTAGGGGTTTCTCTCTTTCTCAGATTAATCACAGCGGGCACACGTGGCTATTGATGATGCATTGCCTTGTCCCTGCGGGTCGCACCCTGCGCTTTGCCCTGCCGGGTCGACACATTGGGCGCATTGGTGAAGCATCCGAGCTCATTGGGCAGGGTCTGCCGATTATACGGTACTCTGGCGTTGGGCTGAAAGGTCTGGCCGAGGATACCTACAACTGGCTTTGGGGGATCGGGTCACTACCGTGCAAAGGCCCGTGGTATTGAGCCACGGGCCTTTGCATAATCCACCTGGCGCCTGTAACGCTGTGCCTTCAGGCCATGTTCGCGCGGGAGCCCACCATCAGAAAGGATTCTCAAAGGACACACTCACACCGTAGCCACTCATGGTGATCAGTCGGTAGTCACCCTGACCTACGATGTCGCCCACCAGTAGGGTCGTGCCAGATTGCGCGTCGACAGTTAGCGAGTCCTCGTGGATGTGGCCAGCGACGTACAGCGGTACTCGGAATTCGGTGAAAAGTTGACGAATCTGAGCCTGAACGGGGATGGGCAGGTTGTCAAGGGGTAGGTGGCCGAAGACAACACAGGGTTTGTCCATGGTAAGTGACTGATAGAGGGTGTCGTAGTCAAAGCGATACATATTGATGCCGATCAAGCGATAGCCGCCAACATCGAGCGTCCACTCCAAGGGGTTTATATTCTCCGCAAAGATCGCGGGCTCATCGTGGTTGCCAGCCACGGCTCGCCACGGGATGGTGATGTTGCCCTTCACGAGGTTTAGATATTGTAGTGTCTCCTGGAGCGTACCATGCTCAGTGCAGTCACCCGTGTCGACCATGATCTGCGCCTGACCGTTCAGCGCCTGGATGACTCCTGGCAGCCGGTCGGAGTAGAGCCACTGCTTGCCGATGTGTGCGTCTGTGATATGGGCGATAACGAGAGTATCGCCAGCCGGAATCGGCGTCATGGTGCGAGTAGGGGTGATCGACGGAATACCGGTTTGGGTCGCTGTCGGCGATGGAATGGGCGTATTCCCCAGCCTGTAGCGAATAATCAGCAAAGGCCGAACAGTGGGGTCCTGGCTTTCTGAGCTGGCAAAACTCACCGAAGTGCGTGAGATCGTTGAGAGAGTACGAAGCAACACCCCGTTGTTTGGCGTGCTCTGGTGGACCCATCCTTGCACCAGGGCGGTGAGATCCAGCTCGTACCACTGGCCGATGCCGCTGGTGGCAACGGTGCTTTCGGGTGTTGTGCGATAGTCGCTATCTGGGGCATTGCAGCCAGGCGCTCCCCAGAGCTCTCCCACCCGGGAGCGATTCCAGGTCGCTTCGTTGACAACTGTAGTGCGCACAACGCGGTGTGCGCCAAAGGCGATGTTAGAGCCACCCCAGCCCTCGGCATACAGCCGCAGCGTGGCCTGTGCCACTACGGCATTGGTTGGAAATCCGGCAAGGTCAAAGCGGATCAGAGAGACATATCTCTGGCGCTCGCCGACTCGGAACTGCCCAGCATGCCAAAACTCTTCGCTATCCGGATCGTACTGATAGAGGGATGTGTCCTGACAGCCGCGATAGCCAGATCGCCCCTGCTGGTACTCCACAGTGATGAGATCGCCCTGCGGTGTGGTGGGCGACGGACCGGCGGGAAGGGTCTGCGTGGGCGTTCCGCCTGTGGCTGGTCTGGTTGGAGTCAAGGTCGCGCTGACTCTGGGGATCGGGCCATCTGCTCTACGGTATGCGATGACTAGCCGCGGACGGAAGCCCGGCCAGCCACTTTCAGAGCTGGCAAAGTTGAAGGCACTGCGTGACACTGAAGAAGCGCCGCGCAACAGAATGCCGTTATTCGGCAAGCTTCCGTTGAGCCAACCTTCAACCACGCTGGTGAGGTCAAATCCATACCAGGTGCTCACTCCCTGAGTATTGATGACACTCTCGGCGATGGCCCTGCGGTCTGTCAGGGTGTCATTGCAGCCCGGGAGAGCCCAACGATCGCCGCTACGCGCCTGGTTCCAGGTCGCGTCATTGACGACGGTGTAGCGTAGCACGTTGTACGCACCGAGGGCAATATTGGCACCATTCCAGCCCTCAGCATACAACTCGAGCGTGGCCTGAGTGACCACGGCATCGAGAGGGAGCGCTGGCATGGTGAAACGGATCAGACCAGCGTAACGCTGCTTGTCACCTATGCGTAGTTGCGGCTGCCCCCAGAAATCGTCCGCGTTGTCCGGATCGTATTCGTAGAGCATCGTATCCGCACAGCCCTGATAACCACCAACTCCTTGCTGCAAGGTGAGCACTGTCTCCGGACCACCTGGCAGGGTTCGTGTGGGTGTCAATGTGGGTGTGCCTGGCGTCTCCGGCGGGACTGTGGCAGTGCTCGTGCTCGTCGGCACTTCCGTTGCAGTTGGCGAAGGCTCTGGCAAGAAGCTCTCGAACGTGATAACAAGCTTTGGCCGAATGTTTGGGTCGTCATTCTGGGCGGTGGCAAAATGGAAAGAGTGATTCGAGTAGGGCTCCTGCGGGAACAGCAGCAGGCCATTGTTGGCCAGACTGCCGCTGGCCCACTGGCCTACCAGGTTGGTCAATTCGGCCTCGTACCAGCGGTTGGGGAGTGTAGCCATCACGAGCGCCTCAGCGGGTGCGCGTCGGTCGAGCGAAGGAAGATTGCAGCCAGGCAATGCCCATGCGTTGCCGATCTGCGCCTGGTTCCACGTGGCCTGGCAAACCGAGAACTGCCTGGTGACTGGGTACAGGTCAATTGTGATCTGTGAGCCGGTCCATCCCGTGGCGTACACTTGCAGGGTGGCTCTCTTGATGACCGCGTCAGGTGGCAGTGCGCCCAGGTCAAACCGTATCAGAGATGCAAA
>DIVN01000016.1 GCA_002435875.1 Anaerolineales bacterium UBA6131 | reverse complement strand
TGCATGATCCCTCGCAGCCGGGGGCTCCTTTCCGGGTACCAATCGAAGGTGAGAGCGTGGCCATCACCGTTTCTCCACCGTATGCCTACGTCGCCGCGGGGTGGGGAGCCTTGCGGATTCTCTCACTAGCAGATCCACTGCAACCGCAAGTGGTTGGCTCCTATCTGCAGATCTATGAAGCCTTTGGTGTGGCGGTGGCCGGTGAGCATGCCTTCGTGGCCGCAGGCAGCGATGGGCTCAAGATTCTGTCGCTGGCCAATCCCGTGCAGCCTCGTCTGGAGACCAGTGAACCGCTAGGCCAGGGGGTTGCGCGCAGCGTGGCCATAACGCTTACAGATGAGGGCAGCGCCGCGTATGCGTACATTGCGGCGCAAGAGGGCGGCCTATGGGTGGTTAACGTGGGCAACCCGCAGGAGCCCGTCTCGAGCGGACCTTTTGAAACCCCAACCTGGAACGCCCGCTTTGTGACGGTCAGCAGCGGCCAGGCTCTGGTGGCGGACTCGGCCGGTGGCCTGGTCGCCTTTGACCTAACGGACCCTGGCGCCCCCTACGCGACGGATACCTACTCGGGCCTGGGTGACGCTCGTGGCCTGGCCTCTGCCAACGGGATCATTCTGGTAGCCGGCGGCGCGACTGGCGTGCATTCGTTGTATTGGGCCGAAGGGCAGCCCATCCTGCGGGATACGCTCGACTCCGATGGGGAAGCCATGCATGTGGTGGCCAGGCCGCCATATGCATACGTCGCGAATGGTCAGCTCGGCCTGCAGGTTGTGTCCATCGCCGACCCTGCCGCGCTGACACAGGTAGTTCAGCTGACTGGACCGGGCATCGCGCACTCGGTCGTCGTGGCCGGTGACGTGGCATACCTTGCTTGCGACGACGCAGGACTGTGGATCGTATCGCTCGCAGACCCCGCGGCGCCTGTGAGCATCGCGGTCGTAGACACCCCGGGTCAGGCGATGGATGTGGCGATCGTTGGTCGTTACGCGTTCATTGCGGATGGCGACGCCGGGCTGCAGGTGGTCGATGTGGGCGATCCTGAGCAGGCCGATCTGGTCGGAGAGGGTGCTGACACTTTCGGATTTGCGGCGGGTGTAGCGCTTGACGGGCAGTACGCCTACATTGCGGATAGTGCGGGTGGACTGGCGGTTGTCGATGTGCACAACGTGGAGTTCCCCGGCGTTGTTGGGAGCCTTTCGACCACCGGGCAGGCACTCGATGTTATGTTGCGTGGAGGATACGCCTATCTGGCGACCGGTGCTGAGGGCGTGCAGTGGTGCTCGGTAACGCTCCCCGAACTGCCATCCTCCATCCGCACTGTGCGTGTGCCCGGCTCAGCCGTGTCCGTGTGGGCTGAAGACTGGTCGCTCCCGGTCCTAGTCGCTGCGCGAGACGGAGGGCTGGCCGTGGTCGANNGGTCGAGATGGTCCAACGCACCTACTTGCCGGTACTGCTGCGTTAGTATGAGCAAGCCGAAGGCGACCAGCCTGGCGAGCGAGGCAGCACCCGAAGCGCCGCCCAAGATTGCTGGCTCGGCGGTTGACCCGGCAAGCGCAATCCTGGCGCGCTCGGGCAACTCGCGTGCGCGGCGCATCTTCCTGCTAGCCGTCCTGGCGGCTGGTCTGTTGATCCTTGCTCCGCGCCTGGAGGAACTCAGGCAAGCCGTCAGGCTGATTCCCCAGGCAGCGCCCGTGCCGCTGATCCTTGCCCTGGTCTGCCAGGCCGTGGTCCTGGTTGCTCAGACGTGGGCAACCCACTACATGCTGCTCAATGCTGGCCCAGGCAGCAACCTGAAACAGCTCATGCAAGTCCAACTGGCCTCGGGTCTGGCCAGCTTGCTTGTGCCGTCGTCCGGCATCAGTGGCCTCGCCGTGCGCGTGCGCTATTTCCGCGAGATGGGTTACAGCCTCGACACGGCTGCACTCACCCTCAGCACAGAGTCGCTTGGCCAGGGAATCGCGCACTGTCTCATGTTGGGAGCGGTGCTGCTGTACCAGACCTGGAGGGGGGAGACACCAGCCTGGAAGCCAGTATTGCTGGTCTTTGGCGTAGTCTCGCTAGCAGGACTGCTGCTGGGGGTGCTGGTCTCACGTACGGGCAAGCACGACTGGAGGATGGAGCTGCTCGCCCCGCTCAACCGCCTGCGCGGTGCCCTGGGCCGGGGTCCGCTGACCACGAACCAGCTGCGGGCCCGGATCAACGCCATGCGCAGGACCCTGCGCTTTCGCGAGCGTTGGGGGCCTGCCTTGTGGCTGACCGTCAACATCGTCCGCGTGGCGGCGACGCTGATCACCCTGGACCTGGCGTTGCGCGCGGTGGGTCAGAGCGTGCCACTGCCAATCCTGGCCGTGGGATTCAGCCTATCGGACGTGCTCGGCTCGCTCTCCACCATGCCCAACGGCCTGGTCGTCACAGAGACTGCCCTGTCGGCAATGCTCCTGGAGGCAGGAGTCGCGCCATCGGCCGCCATGGCCGGAGTGGTACTCTTTCGCCTCGCCAGCCTGTGGATCCCACGCACGTTGGGAGCCCCTGCCTGGTACAATATCCAGCGGCACTCCAGCTACAAGCTGTGGTGACTCTGCCCCACACGGGCAATATCGGAATGCGGCTGCAGCGCAGGTTGCTTCCGCACCCCTGAGCCCCGCCGTCAGGCGGCCGCCGCGTCCTCTTGCCTAGCCACGCGGATGCCTTCGTGCTCGTCCACGCGCGTCAGAATCAGTCCCCCAACCACGATGAAAATCACCAGCGAGACAATGCTCAAGCGGCTGCTGCCCGTAAGCTGCCCGACGAGAGCGAAGACGGTCGGGCCGACGATGCCGGCAAATTTACTGCTGACGTCGTAGAAGCCAAAGAACTCGCCGCTCTTGGCCTTGGGCACCATCTGGCCGAATAGCGAGCGGCTGAGGGCCTGGCTGCCGCCCTGGACCAGCCCCACCGCTGCTGCCAATACCCAGAAGTGCCAAGCCACGCTCATGAAATACCCAGCAATGGAGATGAGCGTGTACACGGACAGAGCCAGGTAGATCGAGCGCTTGGTGCCCAGACGCTTGGCCAGCTTGCCAAAGAGCAGCGAAAAGGGGATGCCGATGAACTGCGTCAAGAGAAGGGCGCCGATCAGGTCGGTCTGCCCGATGCCAATCTCGGCACCGTAGATGGTGGCCATCTTGATGATGGTGCCAATGCCATCATTGTAAAGCCAGAAAGCGGCAATGAACTTGGTGAGCTCGCGGTAGCGCCCAAGGTCGGCCATGGTAGCCTGCAGGCGGCTGAAGGCGGCGCTGAAGGCTGAGCCCTGGTAGGTCTTGACGCTGGTTACCGGCGGTTCAGGCACGATGCGCAACACGGGGATGGAGAAAATCGCCCACCAAATGCCCACGCTGAGAAAAGAGAGGCGCGAGGCCATGGCCGAGCTACTCAGGCCCAGCTTGTCGTAGAACAGGATCATGGCGATGTTGATCGCCAGCAAGATGCCACCGCCCAGATAGCCCATCGCATAGCCTTTGCTGGACACATAGTCGATGTCTTCTGGTTTGGCGATGTGCGGCAGCAATGAGTCGGCGAACACGATGGACCCGCTGAAACCTACCTCACCGAGAATATAGAGCAGCGACGCAAGCAGCCATTGCCCCTGGCCAACTAGCACAAGCAGAGAGGTGAAAAAGATGCCCAGGAGGGCAAAACCGGCGAGGAAACGCTTCTTGGTACCCAGGTGGTCGGCAACCGCACCGAGCACCGGGGCCTGAATGGCGGCAATCAAGAGGGCGATGGACGACGTGTAACCCCAGTAGACCGTAGCACGGTTACCGGGAAGTCCCGCGCCTGCCACTGCCGCATAGTACGTGGGCAGCACGGCGGCCATGATCGTCGTAGCAAAAGCGGAATTGGCCCAATCATACATGCACCAGGCGTTGATGATGCGTTTGTACGCCAAGTTGGCCTGTGCGGCGACGCGCTCTCCCATGCTCACACCTCCAGCGTTGATTTGTGCGATCAGCCAGGAAAACGGCGCGAGTTGCTGCGGATCTAGGCAGCCGGCGGCTCAGATGCCTCCGTATCATGCAATGCGGTCGGCTCCTCGGCCTGGAACAGGACAAAGATGGCCAGGAGAACGACGCCAACTACCATCGAACTATCCGCGATGTTGAAAACCGGCCACTCCTGAAGTGGCCAGAAGTTGAGGTCGATAAAATCGGTCACCCGACCACTCCGCAACAGGCGGTCGACGAGGTTGCCGGCTGTGCCCCCCAATTGCAGGCCCAGGCTGATGGGCAGCAGGGTGCCTTGATCTACGTAGCTGCGATAGGTGGCCATGATGAAGATGATGACAGCAATGGCGGCGAGGGCAAAGAGCCAGCTCATCTGGGGAAACATGCCAAAGACCGCGCCGGAGTTGGTCACGTAGGTGAAGCTTAGGATGGGCTTGAGGGCTGGCAGGGGATCAAACGGAACGCCGAGCACCAGCGAGCGGCGCACCCAGACTTTGCTGGCCTGGTCTGCCAACACGATCACCAACGCGATCGCCAAGACCGCGATCTCTCTCCAACGTCTCAAAGTAAGCACCCTCCCGGCTGGCCCTATGCGGGCCTAGTGTGAATGAGGCCCGAGCTCTGCGCGCTCCTGACAAGGCTTGCACAATGTGGCATGAGGAAGAGCCTTAAGACGGGCCGGGTCAATCTCCTGGCCGCAACGGTCACAGACCGCATAGGTGCCGTTCTGCATCTTGTCCAGGGCACGCTCTACCTGGGCCAACGTGTAGCGCAGTCTCTGAGTCAGGGCCAGGTCCCTGGCCTGCTCAAAGACGGCGCTGGCATCATCGGCCATGTGCGTGCTGTAGCCAGGGCGCTCACCTTCAGCGACAGCCGACTGCAGTTGGCGCAGCTCGCGCTGCACCCGCTCTCTCTCGGCTTGCAGCCATATGAGGTTGCGTTTCATGCGCTTTTCGTCGAGCACCGGGTCGCCCCCATGACAGTCAACTGCTGCGATTGTACGCCCTTTTTGCAGAGACAGCAAACTATCTCGGCGACATGGCAAAACGCAAGGCGTGGCAAGTCAGCGCAGTAAGTCAAGGGTGATGCCCGTGTTGGGCGAAGGTGGCGACTCCGCTGTGCTACGGGCAGGTCAGCGCACCCCCAGCTCCACGTCATCGAGGTAGGCTGCCGAAGCGCCAGCTAGTCCGTCGTTGCGGACTCCCCAGTGCAGCTTGACCGTCTGACCCGCATAAGAACGCAAATCGCGCGCGCCATGCACCCAGGCCTGCGCGGCATCGGTCCAAAAGTCGCACTCAAGGATGGCATCGTCTGCGGCTTGGAGTATGCAAAAGTACAGGCTGTCCTCCGCATCGCCGGACATCAGCGGAAAGTAGTAGAAAGACAGATCCGCCCGTTGCAGCCTTGCGGGCAGAGACACCTGCTGCTGCACCGACGAGTAGCTAAACATACCTCCGCCAAGGGCCAAGCCGAGGCGCATCGAGCGCACCCCGCTGTGCGCACGCGACCGCGAGTAGGACGCCGGGTAGACCGTCTGCAAAATCTGCCACGCGTCGTCCGTCTCGAAGCTGGGGTTTTGAATCAGCTGTTGTGGCAAGATCGGGGTGCTCGATGGAGTAAGAGAGTTGGTCGGTGTGCTGGTCGCCGTGGCCATGGCTGGAGCGTCCTGCCGTCCCACAAGAGGCAGAAGTAGCACTTGAGACAGCCAGCCCGGCATTGGCGAGGGCGATGGCGTGGCGCTCGGCGTGGCCGTGCCCAGACCCGTGATGTGCATAGCGATGTCTCGCTCAGGATCGGCATAGAGGTCAACGGCGGCAAAGGCCTCCTCGTAGCTGAGGTAGCCGCTCGCCCAGCCATAGAGTGTGATGCGGGCGCAGGGCGCGATGTCAACTCCGGGCACGTGCAGGGTGAAGCGTCCCAAGGCGTCAGTGAACGTCTGGTGAGCTTCCGTGACGCAAGCTCTGGCCGAGACCACGGCTCCGGCGATGGGCGAGGCTGGGCCGCCCAGCGCATCGTAGACCAGACCAGAGAGAAACAGATCCGGCCAGGGGGTCATGGTGCTCGTCGCGGTGAGCTGCGGCGTTGCCGAGCGCGAAGCAGTGGGGCTCATTGTCCGCGTGGCGCTGGCTGTCGTGGTGGCGGTCGGAGTAGGAGACCTGGTGGCTGTTGCGGATGGCGTGGGCGTCCAGGTCCGTGTGGGTGAGGCCGTGCTCGTCGTGGTCAGCGAGGTGACCGTTGTCGGTGTGACAGAAGACGTCGGCGTGAGCGTGGCGGTCGCCGTCCTGGTAGCCGTAACGCTGGGCGTCGGGCCCGTCGCGCTTGCCGTGCTGGTCGGAGTGGGGGTGTAAGTGCGAGTGTAGGTGGGAGTCGCGCTCGCCGTCGCGGAAGACGTCCCCGTTCGGGTCGGACTGGGCGTCGCACTGGCGGTCAGGGTGACTGATGGTGACGCGCTGGCCGTCACCGACGGCGTCTGGGTGGCAGTGTCTGTCGGGGCGGGTGTTGGCGTGTGGGTTGCCGAAGACGTGGGCG
>DIVN01000087.1 GCA_002435875.1 Anaerolineales bacterium UBA6131 | reverse complement strand
TCAGACTGCACACCTGCAGTCGCTCATCAACGATCTGCTGGAGTTCTCTCGGCTGGAGTCCGGTCAGATCAGGCTGCGCCTGAGCGAAGTATCGGTTGGGGAGGTTAGCGAGTCTGTCGTCGAAAAACTCAGACCACTGGCGGATCAGAGTCAAGTTAGACTGGTCAATGTGGTGCCTCAGGATATCGCGACCATTCAGGCTGATCGCATGCGCATTGAGCAAGTCCTGACGAACCTGGTGCACAACGCTATCAAGTTCACGGGGCCGGCTGGACTCGTGGAGATTAGGGCCAGCGACCTTGGTGAGCAATTGCAGGTTACTGTAGCAGATAGCGGAGTGGGCATTCCGAAGGGCGAGCTGGAGCGCATTTTTGATCGCTTCTACCAGGTAGATAGCAGCTCGACGCGTCACTACCGGGGCACCGGGCTGGGTTTGACTATCTGCAAGCATATTGTCGAGTATCACCGTGGCAGAATCTGGGCCGAGAGCGAAGAAGGCAAAGGCAGTACGTTCTTCTTCATCCTACCTAAGGTTATCGCTGAAGATGAGCAACTCTTGCTCGATTTCCTGAGCTTGCCAAAGAAGGAGTGACCCCAAGTCCCTACCCTGATGTGTTGCTCCCATGGTTACCCTTCACGTTCGGGTCGTGATGTGCACGTGTCGGGTTGGCGAGAATCCTTGTTCGGTTTTCATCGGCCATTCATCTGTGTGCACTAGACTGCACCCGACAAACGGATTCTTTGGCGTTCTCCTGCGCTCGTTCGAGCCTCGAGAGAACCACTACGTTAGAACACAGAGTGGGTCGGGTCGATTTCACCGATGCTTGTGGTGAGTACAGTGTACGGAGTACAGAGAAAGATGACATGCGTATGAGAATTGCCCTGATTGCCCCAAGATGGAACAAGAAGGCGAACGACTATCCCCCCCTGGGTTTGGGGTATCTTGCCGCTATGCTGGAACAAGCGCACCATCAAGTCGCCATTTTCGACTTGAGCCTCGATCCTGGGATCTCGCTGGAGGAAAGCGTCAAGGCGGTCTGCGACTTTTCGCCCGAGCTAGTTGGCATTACGGCCATGACCATTGTCTATCACAGCGTGCTAGACACAGCAACGCTTCTCAAAGCACGACTCGGTAGGCCTATTGTCCTTGGCGGCCCGCACGCGACACTGTATCCGGAGCGTATACTGTCGGAGTCGCCGGTTATAGACTATGTTGTTCGTGGTGAGGGCGAACAGACGATACTGGAGCTGGTCCACGCATTGGAGAATGACGGCGCCGAGCTGAGCTCTATCGCGGGCCTCTCCTATCGCGGGCGTGGTGGAGTGGTCTCCAATCCGGATCGAGCACTATGTTCGGATCTGGATGCCCTGCCGTTTCCAGCGCGACACCTGTTCGACCTGCACCGATATGGGCTGTGCACGCCGGAGGGCCGGCCGATGGTCACTGTGCTTTCCAGTAGGGGATGCCCTTATAACTGCGCCTATTGTTTCAAGGGCATCGTTGGGCGGACCTACCGACAGCGCAGTCCGCAGAGCATCGTGACGGAGCTTCGTCAGGTCATCACGGACTATGGTATCAGTGATTTCTACTTCATCGACGACCTTTTTACTCTGGACCTCAAGCGCCTTGAGGCATTGACGACATTGTTTGTGAGTGAGGGACTCAATGTTCACTGGCAATGTCTGGCGCGCGTCGACCGTGTCAACCCCGACATACTTCGTCAGATGTATGCTGCTGGATGTAGGCGCATTCACTATGGCGTCGAATCTGGGAATCCAGAGATCCTGAGACGCATTGGTAAGGGGTTCGCGCTCGATCAGGTACGCCAGGCCGTGCGGTGGACCAAAGATGCCGGCATCGAGGCCAAGGGCTACTTTATGCTTGGGCTTCCTGGCGATACGGAAGAAACGATGCAGCAAACCGTGGACTTAGCCGTTTCCCTGGAGCTGGACGAGGCGATGTTCAGCCTGACGACGCCGTTCCCAGGGACGCGCCTATGGGACGAATTGGTGCAAAAGCGGCCAGAGACCGAATATACGCAGGACTTTAGCCGGGCCTATTACTATGGGAATCTGGATGAGGAAGTGGTTCCCTTCCTCAATGTCTCGGCGGTGCCTGATGCAGTCTTGAGCCGGTGGATGCGCATTGCCCACGACGAGATCGCCCAGGCCAAGGCGCGGCAGCTCTACTTGCGGGCTTTTGGGCCGATACTTGGCGGGCTAATTTGGCGGATCTCGCGCTTTGAGCCGTTGCGTGTTCTGGCACGACGGCTGGAACGTCATGGGCTATTTCAGCGGTTCGCCAGGTTGCGGGGAGGGATGGCAAGGACATGGTCGTAGACAAGATACAGCGTCGGTTACGTAGAGACATGCACCGGACTACGTCGTTGGCCAGATGGCTTCTGTATCGTTCTGGCCGTACAAGAGTATGGACGTATCCGGACAGGATGTACATTGAGTCGACGAATGCGTGCAATTTGCAGTGCGTGATGTGCCCGACCGGGCTGGGAATGGTTCAACGCCCCAAGGGTTTTATGGACTATGGGTTGTTTACACGGATCATTGATGAGATGGCTCCCCATGTGCAAACGACTACCTTGCATATCTGGGGTGAGCCCCTGTTGCACCCCCGCATCTATGATATGATCTCCTACTGTGCCAGCCATGGGCTTCACAGCGAGATTTCGACGAATGGCACGCTGCTCACCGAAGAGGCCAGCCGCAAACTGCTGGACGCGGGATTGGGGGCTATCTACCTCTGTATGGATGGCGTTACGCGTGAGACGTACGAACGAGTCCGTCGCCGCGCCGATTTTGAGGTGACGCGCGAGAATATCCTGCGCTTTGCCGAAATGCGAAGCAAGAGAATGACTGGCCCTCGGGTGAATGTTCAGATCATCGATATCAAGCCGACGGCCGCCGAAGTAGAGGAGTTCAAACGGACCTGGACCGTGCCAGGCGTTGATCGCGTCTACGTCAAAGCCTTCGATTCCTGGGCGGGACAGGTGGAACAGATCAATGACCTACGCTCCAGCGATGGGGAAGCGGCATCTGGGCGAGGAAACCGCTATCATTGTCCCAACCTGTGGTACCATGTTCATATTTATTGGGATGGCACGCTGGTCTGCTGTGACCGCGACTTTAATGCTGCTTATCCCTTGGGCAATGTGGCAAATGGCGTGATGAAGGCCTGGAATGGGCCAAAGATGCAAGAGCTACGCCGCAAACATCTCTGCCGATGCCTCGAGGATGTGCCCTCGTGTAGCAACTGTGTCGAGTGGAGCTGGTGGAAACCAACGCCATTCTCGTCACATGGCAATGCCCCGAAAAAGTAGATGGCGTGTCTCATGGCCCCCGGACAACTGCGACAATCAGTGTGTCGCTTACAGCTGACACCAGCGTGTTGAGTGCCGGTATGGATGGACAAGTAGCCGGCCGCCCAAGTTCTTCGGGCAAGTTGGGAGCCGTGCAACTGTGTGCCGTACTCTGTCTCGGTGCGGCCGTTCGCCTTTGGGGTTTGGGCAGAGAGAGCATTTGGCTGGACGAGGCAACAAGCCTGATCATAGCTAGGATGAACCTGCGATCGGTCATCGAGTGGGCCGCGGCGGACGTCCACCCCCCGCTTTACTATGCTCTTCTGCACTTCTGGCTGCCTCTAGGAGATAGCGAGTCCGTCGTCCGAGCGCTATCAGTGTTCCTGGGCACCATTACCCTTGGTGTCCAGTATGCGCTGGCTCGCGACTGGTTTGGAGCAAGAGTAGCACTGTTGGCCACCTTGCTCCTGGCGCTGTCACCCCTGCATGTCTGGTACTCCCAGGAAGTGCGGATGTACGTCATGGTCACACTGCTATGTCTCCTGGCGTGTCATCTATTGCTGCAAGCGCTGGACTGCACGAACGCGGGCTCTGGGAAGCTTGCATGGCAGGCGCGAAAGTATTGGCTGGGTTACATAGTCACGGCGACGCTTGCTTTGTACACCCACTATTTTGCGTTGTGGTCACTTCTGTTCGCCAACCTGTATGCGATTTCGTGCCTGTGGCGGCGTGCCTGGATGCACTGGAGAAGATGGCTTGTTGCGCAAGTGATTGTGGCCCTGCTTTTCTTGCCATGGGTGCCAATTCTCTACCATCAGGTGACAACTGGCGGAGGTGGCTGGGTTGAGAGATCACTCGGAAGACCGACCTGGTATGCCTTGGTCGACACCTGGCTGAATTTCAGCATTGGTCTGGATGGTAGCCTGTACCCGCCCCTGCTGCGACGTCTGGCCTATGGGGTCTTTGCACTCTGCTTGTTGATTGCGGTTTGGCGAAGCGTTGCTCCCAAGACTGCTCAGCAGGATGACAGGGCCCGGCACACCCGACACGCGCTCACATTCCTTCTGATTAACTGCCCGCTGCCCCTGCTAGCGGTCTGGTTGGCCTCTCAGCTCAAACCGATGTACTCGGTGCGCTACTTGGTGGTCTTTCTGCCGTACTACTGCATGCTGGTGGCCGTAGGGCTTGCCGGTGCCCCCTGGCGGGGCACTCGCTGGCTAGGAATCATCATCCTGTCCATCACTGCGATGATTGGCATTGGTGCCAACTATCAAGCGCTGCAGAACCCAGATTGGCGTGGTGTTAGTGCACTTGTTCACCAGAACGCACAAGAGGGTGATGTGGCGCTCTTCTCTCCGCGCTGGAACCAAAAGCCTTTCGAGTACTACAACCGGGGTCGGGTGCCAACCAACATGGATCTGCCCATCCCAGTGACGGCCGAAGCGGCGTCACGCGTCGTGAGCGAAATCTCGGAACGCTACGGCCGGGTCTGGCTGATATGGCAGGAAGGGCACTATAGCGACCCGCTCGGCTTTGCGCACGCGTTGCTGCAAAGTCGCAACGCTCCTGTGTATGAATGGTCATTCTCTGGGGTGAATCGGGTCATCCTGTACGAACTGGAACGGTCACCGTGACAAGGGCTCTGGGCATGCACATGCGCACGATTGCCAAAGACACGAGCCGTCGTAGCCTGCTAACAGGGATTTTGCTGGTTGGGGCTTGGCTGCGCTTCTACGATCTGGCGGGCGAGAGCCTCTGGTTTGATGAGGCTTACAGCGTGTGGGTGGCCCGTCACAGCGTCAGCTGGCACCTACAGTTGAGCACGCAGCGCATTTTCCCTCCGCTTTACTATGTGCTTCTGCACTTCTGGTTGCGCTTGGGTGATTCAGAGTACGTCGTACGCACCTTGTCCGTGCTTGTCGGGGTCATCTCCATCGCCCTTCTCTTCCGGCTGAGCGCCGAGCTGTTTGATGAAGTGAGTGGGCTGTTCAGCGCGCTGCTCATGACGATCTCCCCACTTCATGTCTGGTACTCGCAAGAAGCGCGTATGTACATCACGGTAGCCGCGCTAGGTCTGAGCTCCGCCCTGTTTCTGATCATGGCCTTGCGTCACAGACGCCTGGCACCGTGGTTGGGTTACACGTTGAGCATTGCTCTGGCGATGAATGCGCACTACTTTGCGGTGTTCTTTCTGCCCTTTCATGCCCTGTATGTCCTTTACCTGCTTGGCAACCACCTACTCTCAACCAAGAAGCTGTGGTTCTGGATAGTCAGCCAGGTCGGCGCCGCTGCTTTGTCAGTTGTTGGTCTGGCAGGGGTCTTTAGCGCCGAGTCCGACTACTGGTGGGGACTGCTAGATACGTGGCATGGTGCGCCTGGCGTGAGCGAGCTGCTCGATCTGGCTTATGCCTATAGTCTTGGCACTACGGTCCAAGGACGTGCTCTCTACTGGGTCGGCCTGCTCGTCTTCGGTGTATGTGGGTTAGCCGGTCTCTCGCAACTTCTGCCCGTGGGCAGGTATAGCCGCGTCAGTGTGCAAGAAGAGTCTCGAGGGGTGCGTAACAGCATCTTGTTTGCGGCTCTCTACTTAGCCGTACCCCTGCTGACCGTGTTCACGTTGTCGCAGTTTCGCTCATTCTGGGTCCTTCGTTACATCTTCCCGTTTCTTCCACCATACTGCATTCTGGTTGCTCGAGGCATCCTGCGCTTCCCTTGGCGGTTGC
This sequence comes from Anaerolineales bacterium UBA6131, assembly GCA_002435875.1. GTDB lineage: Bacteria > Chloroflexota > Anaerolineae > UBA2200 > UBA2200 > UBA6131. The sequence continues at coordinate 5,307 of DIVN01000087.1, read as the reverse complement.
GGATAGTCGCAATCGGCGTGGTGCTCCTGCTCACGTTGTGGCCAATTGTGAACACCTATCGATATCAACAGAAGGAAAACTGGCGTTCGGCGGTCGCATACATCTCCGCGCAAGAAGAGGCAGGCGATGCCATCCTGTTGGTGGACGAGGATGTCTGGCTGCCGTTTGAGCACTACTACCGTGGACCAGCTAGCCGCAGTGGTATCAGTAGGTCTGTGATCGACCGGCAGCTTGTGTCTGCCCGAATCGGCCTCCTGGCGTCCGTACACCAGAGGATCTGGTTGGTGGTGAGCCATAGCGACAACTGGCTGGTGAGAGATTGCCTGGTTGCCTCGAAGTATGCGAGTCTGGTTGTGCAGGAGGATTTTGGCGGCGTGTACGTGGCCCTCTTTGACATCGATAGGGGCTCGCCTCTTGCAGGCTACCTCTCTGATGAGGTGATTTGCGGGCTGACTGAGGCAGCCATATGAGGGTGTGCAGTAAATCTCGGCGTATCATTGTCCTCTGCTTAATGCTTGGGCTTGCGCTGGCATCGCTGCAATTGCACGGGCACCTGGTTCCTGCGGGGGACAATGCCACCTATATCGTGCTCGGGCAATCTGTGGCCGCAGGCCATGGCTACCGCATGATCAGTGATCCGCGCATGCCCAACATGGCCCTATACCCGCCGGGCTATCCCATGGTGCTGGCTGGGCTGCTCCTGCTAACGCGAAACGTTTACAGTCTACCTTCGGCCATCGTTCCGATGAAGCTGCTTTCTGTCGCTCTCTTTTTGACGGTGCTTGTCCTGAGCTATCACCTCTTCAGCCGACGCAGCCTCGTCAGCGGCCTGCTCACTGCATGCATGCTGGCGGTGAACCCGCACCTTCTTTACTACGCAAACGAAGTCGGCACCGAGATGCCGTACCTGCTCTTGTCCTTGCTGAGCATTCATGTCTTTCAGAGGTACTGGCGGTATGGCAAACCAGTACATCTGGTCGTCACGGCCGCTTTGCTGGGGCTGACGTTCTACATCCGATCGATCGCACTGGTCCTCGCGGCCGCGTTTGTCTTGTTTCTTCTGGCCAGACGACGCTGGATGCCCGCCCTGCTCTTGACCAGCGTGGTCGGTCTGATGGCAGCACCCTGGCTGCTCTACAGTAGCTCGTTGCCAAACACAGGCACATCCGTGGGCCTTGGACGTGGATACTTTGCCCTCTACTTCTCTAGCGACCCATACGGCACGGCCAATGCGAGCCTCACAGATTGGGTCAGCCGAATCGCACAGAATACGAGCATCTATGCTCGAGATATCTGGCCTGAGGTGATCTTCGCCCATGCACCGCGCATCGCTACGAGCCTTGGGGCGCTGGGCAACGCCTTCCTGATCGGCCTGGCTGTAATGATCGTTGTTGGGTGGGCTCTGGAGGTGCAGCGGTCCGACGTGACGGAGTGGTACGTTCTGTTGTTCTTCGCGTCTTGCCTGGGGTATCTCTGGGCGCAGAGCCGACTGATCGTCCCCATAATACCCTTTGCAGCATTCTATTTCCTTAGGGCATTGGAGATGTTGCTCCGTTGGCTTGCGCGGCAGACCCGAGCGCATCTGGCGTTTCTGCTGCCCCTTGCGACATGTCTGCTTGTAGTCTCGGCACTTGTTGCTGATTTCCGCGCCATCGGCCGGAACCTGCAATACAGTTTGGGCAAGCCTGTCGACTCTTACTACTCGCTGGATTTGGAGTGGGGCAATTATCTCCAGGCCATCCGCTGGGTGGAGGCAGAGGCAGATGAGAGTGCTATCGTGATGTGTCGCAAGCCAGACCTTCTCTATGTCCTGATCAACCGGCGAGCTCTCGAGTACCCTTACTCTTCCGATGGCACAGAACTGGCACAGTCAGTGTATAATCACCAAGTTACTCATCTGATAGAAGATGCGTTTACCTGGACGGGAACAACGTCGCAATACTTCCGTCCAGCGCTTCTTGACTGGCAGCACCAGGAGCCTGCAGCGCTGAGACTTGCGATGGTGACTGAAGCACCGCGGACACGCGTATGGCGTGTTGCAGACCAAACAACAGGAGAGTAGATTCAATGCCAAACCCTATGTACATGCTTTTCTTTGCGATTGCCTGCTCGGCGGTAGGCCAGATCCTGATGAAGATCGGCATGACCCATCTGGGAGGAATCGCCGAGCTTAACTTGCAGTTGCTCATCAAGATGCTCTTTCATCCTTGGGTCTTCTCCGGGATTGCCTGCTACGGCGTTGGCTTTATTGCCTACCTGTTTGCGTTGTCCAAGCTCGAACAGAGTTTTGCCTATCCCATGTTCGCTCTTGGGTACGTCCTGGTAGCGATTGTCAACTGGACGCTGATGGGTGAGCCCTTTTCATGGACGCGCTTGGCCGGTGTTGTGGTCATCATCTTTGGGGTCTGGCTTCTAGGCAGGTAGCTGGAAATGGAGTCGCACCATGACTCTGGAAGTCGAGGGGTACGGGCTTGGCTGTTTAGGGTAGCACAGACGCCGGCGGCAGTAACCGCCTTTTTCGTGCTGCTAAGCCTGGCCATGACCTATCCCTTGGTGCAGGTCTTCCGCTCCAGAGTCATGGGCTTTCCGGCCGACAACTTCGAGTACCTCTACAAGGTCTGGTGGTTCAAGCACGCGCTGTTTGAACTGCGTCAGTCGCCGTTCTTTGACCCTTCCATCTTTTATCCATTTGGCTACAACACTGCGCTGACCGAGTTGACCCTGTCGAACATCGTGGTTGCGCTGCCACTGACTCTTGCGTTTGGTGAGGTCGTGGCCTACAACGTGCTCATGTGGATCTCGTTTGTATTGTCTGGCCTTGGCATGTACCTGCTGGTGTGGCACCTCTCACACCACCGTGGCGCGGCCCTGCTCAGCGGCACAATCTTTACCTATAGTCCCTTTCATCTTATGCACCTGGGCGCAGGGCATCTTCCGCTGGTTGCCCTCCAATGGCTGCCGCTGTTTCTCCTGTACCTGGACCGCACGGTGAGCCATACAAAGGCCAAGGATGCGGTGATGGCAGCTTTGTTCTACTCTTTGGCTGCGCTTTCTGCCTGGTACTATGCTTATATGTTCGCCATCGCCGCGGCGCTGTTTGTGCTGGTGCGGGCACGCCCGTGGCGCCAATACCTGCTCAAGTGGAATCTGGTTGGCTGTCTGGCCTTGTTCGGCGCGGTCGCTGCGCTGCTCATCGGGCCATTCCTGCTCCAGTTCGTGCGCGCTCTTCAGGGCTCAAGCCGCAGCTGGTCGCTAGCATATCTTGACCAATTCTCGTTGAGCCCTCTGGATTTTTTATTCCCGAGTGTCATGCATCCAGTCTGGGGAGAGCGGCTGATGCGTATGTATCCGCAGAATCTCAGCGAGCAAGTGCTCTTCTTAGGATATGCCCCGATCGCGCTGGCGCTGCTGGCCCTTGTCAAGTCACGCGCTCCCAATATCCGCGTGTATGGCTGGCTAGCTGGGGCTTTTGCCGTGCTGGCTTTTGGGACCACGCTACACTGGCAGAGCAACCGCGTTTACCTCTCGGTGCCCGCATGGCTAGAGCGAGCTTTCAGCCTGGTGATGGGTTTTGTGACCCGTCGCTTGGCGCTGTTTCCGATATCTACCTTTGCCTTGCGCGTACCAGAGGCAATCTACATCCCCTTGCCCACACTTTTCCTATATCTATACCTGCCTTTCTACAGTGGAATGCGGGTGTGGGCTCGCTTTGGCCTGCTTACGGTGTTTGGCGTCGCAGTTCTGGCGGGGGTGGGGTTCATCCATTTGAACCAATGGCTGCAGAGCAAGAGGCCTCTTGTGGAACGTGGCGGGGTCTCGATTGTTGCTCTCGTGGCAGCTCTCTGCCTGGTGGTTTTTGAGTTCTGGTGTGTGCCATATGCTCTGGGGACTTCTGGCACAGAGCGCCGCCCCGTCGATACCTGGCTGGCCGAGCAGGAGGGCGATTTCGCGGTGATGGAGTATCCACTCATAAAGGCCATGAGCGGGCCTTCCTACTATTACATGCGTTACCACGGGAAGCATATCAGTTTCGGGCAGAGCACATACTTTCCGCAAGCCTTCAGCGCGAGTCGCCCGGTAATCGAGAGCTTTCCGAATGGAGACAGCATCGCACTGCTCAGGTCGTGGGATGTTCGCTTTGTACTGGTTGGCTCGCAATACTACAGCAGTGATTGGCCCGAGTTCAAGCAGACGCTAGAGTCAACCCCTGGCTTGAGGTTTGTCCAGACACTCAGCGATGAACCGCGCTATGAGGGCGATCGGATCTTGCGGTTTCAGCCCAATGCACAGAGGGCGTTTATCGTTGATCAGATCTTTGTATACGAGGTACTGTGAACACATCGGGGCTTCATGACCAGCAAGTAGGAGCGGTCTCGCGCAGCCAACTGGTGATTGGTCTTGGTCTAGCACTGCTGACGCTTTTCATCCTGGTGGGCACGTTGCCAGAAGTAGGTCTGACCTGGGACGAGCCACTGTACATGAGGGCGGCACGATCGTACATGAACTGGTTTGGCTCGCTGAAGACAGCCCTGCTGAGGGGCAACATCGCCGAGGCGCTGAGTGATGAGGCCATCGTCGCCGGCTGGATGCCCCACCCGACACTCGAGCTTCATCCGCCTTTCGGCAAGATCCTTTCCGGGTTCACCTTTGCGCTCACGCGTGGCCTCTTGGGCGAGATATCCGCACTACGCCTTGCCAACGTGCTCTTGTTCTCCTGTCTGATCATGCTTGTGTTCTTGATGGTTGCCTCAGCCTACAACACACATAGCGGCATCTTTGCCGTGCTTGCCTTGCTTTTCATGCCTCGCATGTTTTTCCACGCCCATTTGGCGAATATCGACACTACTGTCGCGTTGACCTGGTTCTTGGCCATGTACCTCTTTTGGCGTCTGGAAGCAAGACCGAGCCGCTGGGCAACAGTGGCCATGGGGGTAGCCTACGGCCTGGCATTGGGCACCAAGATGAATGCAGTAGTCATGCCACTCGTCTGGGCGGCTTGGATGCTGCTCTACCGTCGTAGCCTGCGGGGCTTCCTACGATTGGCCATGACTGTGCTGATTGGCGCTGCAGTCTTTGCCCTGATGTGGCCCTGGCTCTATCATGACAGCTTGAATCGCCTCCTCTATTACTTGGCGATGGCTTTTCGATTCAAGGATCGGCCGCAGTTCTATCTGGGGCAGACGTTACCGCACGTCGCCTGGCACTATCCCTTCGTTATTACGCTGGCGGTAGTGCCCCTCGCCACGAGCGTGATGGCGCTGATTGGCATAGCGCGTGTCCTGCGTACGCGTCTGGCGGACCGGACGG
>DIVN01000272.1 GCA_002435875.1 Anaerolineales bacterium UBA6131 | reverse complement strand
TTTCAGTACAGGGGCCCACTCCCAGTAGACAGCAAACTATTTGTTGGCCGCGAGTTGGAGTTACGGCAACTCCGAGATCTGTGTGCTGGTCCGCTGCGCTCCTACATAGCCTTGATCGGGCCCAGGCAGATGGGCAAGACAAGTGTCCTCTTGCGTTGCGCCCATGATCTCCGTCCGCTTTGTCAAACGGTTTTCGTCAATCTTCAGATGGTCCCCGAAGCGACGCCTGTAGAGTTGTTTCGTTACATCGGGCGAGAACTGACGCGTCAGCTTGATCTCGCCGATCTGCAGCAGCAGGCAGAGCGAGTAAGCGATGGAACCGGTCTGGAGCAACTCCTGTTGCTCATCTCAAGGACCGGACGCCAGATTGCGATCATGATCGATGAGTGGCGTGCTGTGCCCCCAAGCGCGGCAATCTATGTGGCCCAGGTACTACGAGCCATCTTTAACCATCGCCTGCTCTCGGACTGCGCTGGGCTCGGCCGCTTTGTATTTGTGATCGCTGGAGGAAGCGAGCTGCTCGGCCTATGCATCAGCGACATGTCTCCCTTGAGCAACATCGCCTGCAAGATCGCCCTGCCATATCTCACCCCTGGGCAGACAACCCAACTTGTTGCGACAGGCTTTGAGAGCAGTGCAGCACCAGTCGGTAGGATACATCAGGTCGGGGAGGCCGTCTATGCCACCACTTACGGTCACCCCTATTTGGTCCAACGACTTGGTGCCTACGTTGCAGAGTTGTCCGAGGAAGATTCGGCAAGGTTGTCGCGTTCCACCGTCCTACGAGCGCGCGATCGCTTGCTTGCGGACGACGACAACCTGCGCCACGTCCAGACTGAGCTGGAGGATCCGGCCTTGTTGGACGCTGCCTTCCAGACGACCCAGCCGGCTGCGACCAACCCCTATATGGGGCTGAGACAACAGCGGCTGCGCTTGCTCGGTATTGTTCGCGATGACCTTGGCAAAGCCATGCCGAGCAATCCCCTCTATGCCGAGATCATTGCTCAAATGGCCTCCGCAAGAGGTCTGGATCACACGACTGTAGTTGCCGCCCAGCTACCCACCGTATCGGTGAGCATACTGACGTCAATAGTGCCGACTGCCTTCTGCTACAACCTGACTGCCCGTGATTTTCCACTTGTGCAGGTGAGGGTGAACAACGGCCAGCCTGGGGCTACCCAGCTCGTCGCATATGCGCAGGCCACCATCGAGGGATTCAGCGATACGGCGACATCGAGTGTTTGTGTACCCGCAGCAGGCAGCGCAGAAATGCGCCTGCTGCCCACCTTGCAGCTGGGCCCATGCGCGGGCTTGAGCGAGATTCGCCCGGCCACGCTGCGCGTGACCGTGCGCCAGCTGGGTGCGGGCGAGGGCGTGCTGCTACACGACGAGACCTACGCCATCAGATTGCACGCATTCGACACTGCGCTGTTGGGCATCTCCACTCCAGAGGGTAGCATCGTAGATCTTTCGGACCATCTGGCGGCCTTTGTCACGCCGCATGCCTGGGAGATCGAGAACCTGCTCCGCCTGGCGGTCAACTACCACCCGCAACGGCAAATGCTCGGCTACCAGAACTCTGGGGAGCAGGACGGCCCGCACAGCGTGCTGGCACAAGTGCAGGCCATGTATCGTGCCCTGAAGCAGGACGCCGGCCTCGTGTACATCGATTCCTCGCTCAACTTTGGCAAACAGGAAGGGCAGATCACCCAGCGGGTGCGGCTGCCGAGGAGCAGCCTCCACGACAACCAAAGCAGGGCCAACTGCATTGATGGCGCAGTTCTCTATGCCAGTCTACTGGAGCTTGCCAATCTGCAGCCTCTCCTGGCAATCGTGCCAGGGCATGCTTTTGTAGGCTGGCGCATCGCGCGCAATGCCGACCAGTATGACTTTCTGGAGACTACCTCTACCGGATCTGAGGACTTTGAAAGAGCACTGGAGAAAGGCCGGAAGCACTACAAACGAGCACGTGATCGCGGGTACTTTGGGCGCGAGCTATTCGATGCCAGGGGCTTTGCCCGCTTGGTCGATGTGGCAGACTGTCGGGCCAAAGGCATCAATCCTCTGCTCTAGCCACCCTCGCCAATGCGGAGTCAGCACTCGACTAGACTCGGCGGTGTAGCCTGTCATATCAGCTCCGATGAACTCAACAGATCCTCGAGCTCTTGTCGGCTAGTGACCTGCGACGCGCTGCGCACAAACGCTTGCAGAGAGGGGCTTTGGCGGCGCAACTCGCGCATCTGTTCACCCAATGGGTCTACCGAAGTTGGCTCTGCCGCATAAGTGCCATAGAAGGCAAAGTAGGCCTGGTTCAACTTGCGAATGTAGTAGCCGTTTTGGAGAAGGTATGCTTGCCTCTCGCGCATATAGTCCTCGGCCTCCGTGATCCTCCCCTCGGCCAGCAGACGATCGACAGTGATCCGAATCTCACGCATCGCGCTGGCAAAGTCAAACCCACCCTCGTCCGGCGCGGCGGAAGCCTGGGACGAAGCCCGGCGTCTGGCAGCTACCTCTGGGTAGTACGCCTCCAGAATCAGGTCGCCCATTTCCTGACTGAAGATCCCCGCCAGCGTCTCATTAATTGCGGCAATGTCAGGGTTTGGCCGGATGCCTGCATAGTCCAGCAGGTAGGCCACACCCAGCGGTGTGAACACCAGGTACTGGTGGAACCATTCTTCGACAACTGTGGAGAGCACCCAGGGCAAATCGCCCTCGTCCGCTACGAGGGTTGGATAAGTCCCGCCAAAGCCCCCGAGCCCAAGGACTAGCGATGAAACCCCAAGTGCATCGACCCGGGCTTCGATTTCCTCTACATCGTCACCGGCCAGCTCCTGAACCAGAAGAACCTCATTGCTCCGTTCGATTCGCTCCCGCGGCGAGACCACCAGCAGATGAGGTAACTCTTCCATTTCGAAATTGACCGGCGGAAAGCAATAGCGTTTGCCCAATAGAGGCCCCAGACCGAGGTGGATGTCTTCGGAGCGCAGACCCTGACAAACCTGCTCGCCGACAATCCTTTCGACAATATCCCTCAGTGCGTAGCGCTGCTGCTGCAGATACTGCAGGTCCGCAACGGCCGTCGCTGCGGCCCTAGAATCGCCGTCCTGCGTCAGGGCACTCAATCTGCTGCTCGCGGCTCGCAGAGCATCCATGTTAGCATAGTACTCTAGTACCAGGCGCGCCGCCGTAGGTTCTGCCATCAGGGCTTTGGCGCCCTCGAAGAGGCGATCGCCGCGCACAAGCTTGCGTAACGACCACCACACAGGTTCGAAACGATACGGCTCGGTGATCCGTGTCAGCCCCTCCTCTAGCGAATCCGGTGACTGGCATGCCATCATGCACTGTGCGCAGAGGGACAGGGCGACCACAAGTCGCAGGGCTCGAAATCGGTTCGCGGATAGAGCAGGGCGGCCAGCTTTATGAAGGGTGCTGTTGAGGTTTGTCATTCATCCTGGATTGTGGTATAGTAGCTTCAGTGTCGGGGCGTAGCGCAGCTTGGTAGCGCACAGCGATCGGGCCGCTGGGGTCGGAGGTTCAAATCCTCTCGNNCTCTCGGCGGCTGGCTGTTTGTTCACAGCCAGCCGTTTTGTTTCGGAATTGCCCCCACATGTCAGATGCTTGCGAACTCACTTATCCTACCCCCCGCGTACCTCGGAAGCCCTCGCTTCCTTATCATACGTGGTCGCGAATTCTCGCACGGCCCCTCGCAGCGCGCTTTCGGCATCGATGCTCTGCTCACAGGCTAGGCCCGCAAGCCCGAAAAGGAGCTGACCCATCGTCTGCGCGCCTTGTTCCGACGAGTCGGACAGGCGAAGAGCTTGCAGCGCCTGGTCGATATACGCCCAGCTATGCCCGCTTTCCATCTGTCTCGCACCCCGACGCCTGGCACGGTCCTGGACGGCCTGCGCCCTGGCCAGAGCTGGCAATGCTGCTGGTATGCTGTCGAAAAGACCGGCACCGCCGCTCTTCTTACGTTCCTCGCTTTTGATCCGTTCCCAATTGGCCAGCACCTCATGAGCTCCCTCGACAGTGGTCTGCCCAAACACATGCGGATGTCGCCTCTTGAGCTTCTCGATGACTTGCGAGATCACCTCGGGCATGCGAAACTCGGACTCTTCTGTGGCAATCTGCGAGTGCAGGAGGATCTGCAGGAGTAGATCACCAAGCTCCTCTTTCAGTGCAGCCGGGTCCTGGTCGTCAAGAGCCTGCAGCACTTCGTGCGTCTCCTCGAGCAGTGACGAACGCAGCGATGGGTGTGTCTGTTCCCGATCCCATGGGCACCCACCCGGTGAGCGCAATCGCGCCACCAGATCCTGAAAAGCCTGAAATGAACCAGGCGTCGACAGAGGTGGGACATAGAGTGTGGTAAGGTGATCGAACTGGTCACGCCGGTCCAACTCACAAAGCGAGAGCTGGCAGAGATTCTCCTCATCCGTTCCGGCAGCCTTGACCAGCATCAGTGGATGCTCGTCAGGGTAGACCATCATGAGGGCGAGCTTGACATCCGCTGCCAGGCTGCGCGAGTGCAACTGGCCGAGCAACACGGGGCAATCTGGGTTGAAGGGAGGATAGTGGCATAGCGCCAGTGCTGTGGCATCCGCAATCTGCAGGCCCTCTATGGGATCGAGACCCAAGGCGGTGCAGACCGGTTCAATGAAGCTCAGTCCTCCGGCAATGCGCAGGGGCATCCCCTCTTCTCGTGCGCGACGAAGAATGTGCTGCACAGAGGTTTCGGCTACCAACGGATGGCCCGGGACCGCATAAACTACCCCTTCATCGCGACGGCCCAGCTCGCATACCTTCGCAGCAATTTGCTGGTAGACCTCCTCGGTGTTAGCTGCGTGTTCGTAGATTTCGTCAAAGGAGAGAATCTGGCACGTTGCGGGCAAATACGCGATGCTGGGGTGTCGCGCGGTACGAACGAACACTTGACGCGTCCCCGATAGGATGCTCCGTGCCTCGAGAGTGAGCGCCTCGCCCGCACCAGGCCCTAGGCCAACTATGATAATGCCTTTAGACATGCTTCCTCCAGAATAGTACCGATGGTGTTCGTGAGGTAAACGGGGCAGTCAGGAAGGCTCTGAATACAAAGCCGATCTTGGGCAAGCAGCTAGTGCTACTGCCCAATCGGAAGGCCTGCCAGCAGCCTCACGCCAGTGGGTCAACGAAGCGATAGCCCAACCCACGTTCAGAGAGGATGTACTGCGGGTTCTTGGGATCGATCTCAATCTTGCGTCGCAACCGGTAGATAAACAGTTTCACATAGTCGGCATTGTCTGCAGACTCCCGGGCCCAGATCTTGCTCATGATCTGTCGGTGTGTGAGCACACGTCCGGGGTTCTCTGTCAGAAGCAGCAGCAGACGAAGCTCTGTAGGGGTCAACTCGACCTTCTCACCCGCCCTTGTTACCAGGAGCCGCTGGGCATCAATGGTCAGATCGCCGTTGGTGAAAGCAAAGGCGCTCTTGGCTCCAGCGCCGGCCGCCCGACGTAGAACCGCCTCNNTCGCCTCAAGACGCGCCTCCAACTCTTTCAGGCTGAAGGGTTTCGTAACATAGTCATCGGCGCCTAGCTTGAGCCCCTTCACCCTCTCCTCTTCCTGGACACGTGCGGTAAGCATTACGATGGGAACATTGGACAGCTCCCGTATGCGGCGACAGACCTCCCAACCATCGATTTTCGGTAGCGCGATATCAAGGATCACCAGGTCCGGATGTTGGTCGTACAGAGCTTGCAGTCCAGCTAGTCCATTCTCAGCCACGACCACTTCGTACCCCACACGGGAAAGGTACACCTCCAGTGCTCGTACCAGGTCTGCATCGTCTTCGATGATCAGGAGTCTGCCTTTGTCTCCCATTTCTGGGCCTCCTTCCGCCCCATTTATGGTGCTACTCGGCGCATCGCAAGCTCGCGAGGCGTCCAGGCTCAGGCATCCGCCTCCTTGCGGTCGTCAGTGCCGATGACGGTCTGGTGGAGTACAGAGCTGCTATGAGCCAAAGGGAGTGTGACGGTAAAGCAGCTGCCCTCACCCGGTGCGCTTTCCACGTCAATGTGCCCACCATGAGCAGCAACGGCCTCCTTGACCAGGGCGAGGCCTAGCCCCGTGCCCTGCACCGCTGCAGCATCTGTAGACGCAACCCGGAAGAACTTGTTAAACAGATGTGGGACGGCGTCTGCCGGAATACCGATCCCCTCATCCTTCACGGACAGCTTCAGTACGCCAGGCTCTTCCCAGACCGAGAGCATCACTCGTCCGCCATCGTGACTGAACTTGATTGCGTTGTGGGCCAGATTCTTGATGATGGTCTCAAGCAATCTCCGGTCTCCCCAGAATGGGTCGAGTCGATCCTGCACCGTGGCCCGCATAGCTATCTTACGCGCATCTGCCTGGACCCGCAACATTGAGAGCGCGCTGGTCACAAGCTCGCCGATATCCAAGAGCTCTCGTCGCAATTCCACCCTTTCGGATTCTAGGCGTGCCAGGCTCAAGATGTCGTCTACCAAGGTCGTCACGCGATCAGTGGCCTGGTCGATCACCGCCAACCATTCGTCGCGCAATTGTGCATCATCACCCTCGGCACCCGCCAGGAGCAACTCTGTGTAGGCCTTGATACTCGCTAAAGGCGTGCGCAATTCATGCGACACGTTGGCCACGATGCTTGACTTGAGCCTGTCGACCTCTTTCAGCTTGCTAATGTCGGTAAAGCTCAACAGGTAGTGTTTCGCAGCCTGCGAGCCAGCGGCCAAGCTGGTTACCCCCAACAAGACGTCTCGTGCCCCACCCCGCGTGTGCAAGACAGTCTCGACTGGCGGGCGCCGGACCACCCCTGTTGCTTCCCTCAAAGGGCTCGCTACTGAGGACAGCTCCACTCCGAGCACTTCGGTCACTGCTTTGCCCTCCGCCTCGTGTGCAGGACAATCGGTGATGATCTCGGCTCCGGGGTTCATCGAGACAACCAGGAGATTCTCGTCGAGCACCACGATGCCGCCGGAAGTCTCGCGCAAGATGGCTTCCGTCCTGGCCTTCTCCTGGATGGTTTGATCATAGAGGCGGGCGCTCTCGATCGCTGCTGCAGTCTGGCCGCCGATGGTCATGGCCAGATTCACCTGCTCTTCACTAAAGGCTCTGGAGTCCTCCATCTGATCGAGGGCCAAAATGCCTACCACGCGGTCACGCGATACGAGAGGCACCAGAGCGACGGTGCGGATTCCAAAGGGCTCTACCCAGGTCGCCGGCAAGGCATGGACGGTACGGGAGTCCAGAATCAGCGTTTCCTTCTCTTCGATTACACGTCGCAGGATGGGCACATCCTGGATGGACTGTACGTAGGTACTGCGACGAAAGCGCTCCCACAACTCCTCGTGGCGCTCGCCAGTGGCGAGCTGCGACATTAGGGGCAGGACTCGGTCACCCGACTCATCCAGGAGAAGGATGCTGCACCGATGTGCTCCGCAGGCTTCAGCGGTACGTTGAGCAATAACGCCAAGCACTTGGTCGAGGTCCAGAGTCGATGCTACAGCTGCAGCGATATCGAGCAGAACCAGAGACTCCCTGACGCGGCGATGCTCGGTCGCATAGAGGCGAGCATTTTCGACACCTACCGCCGTCTGATTGGCGAGGGTCGACAGAGTGAGCCTCTCCGCAGGCGAATAGCCTTGTTCCGAGAGTTTCTTGCCAACGACGAAGATTCCGAGCAGTTCTCCCTTGACCTTTAGGGCGATCAAGAGCTCTGCCTGTAGACGCTCTAGATCTTCTTTTTCCTGTCCCCACAGCGAGCGAAAGACCGGAAAGAGCTCGATGTCATGCCACGTCAGTATGCCTTCGTGCTCACGCAGCCAGACCGAGACCGGATGGTCGTCCCGCAGGCGGATGTCGACTCCTTCCTGCATGCCTCTTTGAGCCACCATAAAGAACCCTGTCGTCCCCTCTTGTCGCAGGAAGATGGCCGCTCGCTCGATGTGCATGGTCGTGGTGATTGCGTCGAGAATCATCCCGCTCAGCTTCTCGAGGTCAAGAACCGAGGCGGCTGCCTGGCTGAGGGCTTGCAGCATCAGGCTCGAATCATATTGCTCGCGGAAGAACAGCCGATCAACCCAAAGTTGTACGCGTTGTCGCAGAGGCTCCACCGCTGCAGCGGTGATTGCACCCATGGCCAGCGAGACAACTAGCTGTTGCCCGGCCACCAAATGGAAGAAGCGCACCGCAGCATAGGCACTAAGGAAATACGCTGTCCCAATGATCACCGTAGGAATCGAGTAGAGCAAGCCCTTGCGCAGGACGAGCCGGATATTCAGAAACTGGTAGCGATAGATGGCATATGCGATGAACAGTGCATTGGCGATGTTGGCGCCGACATCGATGGGGTAAGGCTGCCAGGCTGGCACAAAGTTCGCCAGCTGACCCAACACAACCACCGCTACGCCCAAGAGCAGGTACTGGATGCGGCTTTTTTGCAGTGCCGAGCGCGTTCTGCGAAACGCGCGAACCAGATTGGCTACTGCATAGCCTAGAAAGAGATAGTTCGGAGCCGCCACAAGCGGCACTATCGGTCCAAATATGGGTACAAAGAGCCCTGTAGCCTCATCCTGCCGAATGCCCGCGTAGAACGAAGGCTCTCGGCCAGACAGGGCCCAAATCATCGTTGCGCTCCAAACAACCAAGCCCACACGCAACAGCCAGGGGCGGCTGCGCACTCTGAGCAGCGTATTGACAAAGATGGAGTACACGACGAACTGGCCAGAGACAACGGCGACAACGGCGCCGTACCAGAAGAGAGCACCCTCCGGTGTGCTGCTCAAGGTCACCATCACATAGGCCAACTGCCATAGCGCCATGGTGATCAGGTAAAGTGTAAAGACCTGATTTAGACGGTTGCCACGCAAGCCCTGGCGAGAGACTACATAGACTAGCCCAGCATAGCTTAGCAAAGCCAGCACACTGGAAACGGATTGCAGGCTTATCTGGGCTGGCGTAATCATCATCAGCCGGCTTTCTGCCCCGCCTCTAGCAGCAATTCGATGACCCGGTCGGGTGGGTTCATGTGCGACGGCTTGAGGTGTGCCAGGTCGGCACCCTCCTGTCGTCTGGCTTCATAGTAAGCCTGGAAGCTGCCTCGCGGCAGCCAACTAACGCGCAAGGGGTCTACGTTCCAGAGCTTTTCCAGATCGCCATAGGAGGGCTC
>DIVN01000139.1 GCA_002435875.1 Anaerolineales bacterium UBA6131 | reverse complement strand
CGGCACAGGCCCTCAACCTGCTGTGTATACCAGTTCCACCACGCGGGCAGACAATTCCAGTATAGTAACCATTCGGCAGATTGTCAACTGTGAACAACGCGGCCGTCTAGCAAAGCGATCGTCCAGTCAATCGCACGTGATCTGCGTCAAACTGCGCCACAGGACAGGAGATGGCGCCGGACGGCATCCAGCGCATAGTTCCACGTCCACTTCTGTGCGTCGTCAGCCCGTCCGCGCGAGGGCCACGAATGCTGCGAAACGCCCTGAGCACTGGCGAGCGCAATATGTAGGGGTGCATCTTCTGCCGGCTCTTGCACAACTGCCAGGCCCAAATCCGCCCCATAGCTGCGGCAAAGGGCCTCAGCGATGCTGGACACGCGGAGCTCCAGATCTTCAATCGCAGGTATGCCCAACTGTAACGCTAGAGCCTGGCTGTCAGCCGCTGCGACGGCCCATTTCAGCACGGCCTGGCCGCCAGAGGCTGACGTGAGGCTGTCCGCTATGCTGCCTCCCGTCACGGTGTTAGCAACGGCGAGGGTAAGCTTGTGCTCGATGAGCCGTGACACAACCAGATCGGGCAGTGTATCTCCGTCGACCCCGTAGACGACCGGCCCGAGGCGCTCGCGAATCGCTGCCTCCATCACGTCGAGAGCGCGCAGTGCCTGATCTCGCGTAGAGGCTTTGGATGTGATGCATACGTCGGTCTGCCCCGGGTGGGCGCGCGTACCTACGGTAGGGCTCGTGCTATGCATAAAATCCGAGATCATCTGGTCCACGACGCTCTCGCCGATGCCGACGGTGTGAATCCAGCGGCTCACAATCACTGCCGGCTGGCCCATGCGCTCGGTTAGAAAAGGCAGCACCCGGGTGTCCAGCAAATAGGTCATTTCGCGAGGCACGCCTGGCAGACAGATGACCGCATGGCTGCCGATCTCGGTGACAAAGGCGGGAGCCGTGCCAACAGGGTTCTCGATGACAATCGACCCTTCCGGAACGAACGCCTGCTGACGATTGTTGTCGGTCATGGTAAAGCCGCGCCGGAGAAAGTAGGCCTCAATCTTGTCCAGCAGGCCCGGCGGGGAGACAAGCTGACGACCGGCAACCTGGGCCACGGCCTGACGCGTCAGGTCATCCACGGTGGGGCCCAACCCCCCAGTGGTAATGACCACATCAGCACGCTGCAGCGCCATCTGCAGCACTGCCACGATGCGTCCCTGGTTGTCACCAACCGTGGCGCTATGCAAGTGGTCCACACCTATCTCAGCAAGGCGACGAGAGATATGCGCCGCATTGGTATCGACGATCTCGCCCAGGAGAAGCTCCGTGCCAATACTGACGACTTCGGCGATCATGTCTTGTGCCTCTTTATCGTGTCGGCGTTCTTGAGCAGGTCACGCGGGTGTTTCGTCGGAAGACAGGCCGCGGGGTGAGACCCTGGCGGATCACGCCAGTCGCAGGCTGGCTAGAGGTAACGGTCTCTCCCGTCGCTGCGCAACTGCTCCACGATGCGCTTGACATCCTGCACACGGCCCTTGGGGCAGACCAGGATCGCATCCTCCGTCTCGATGACCACGATGGACTCGAGCCCCAGAGCGGCGACCAAACGCCCGGAACTGTGTACGTACGAATCCGCACAGTCGATGGCGACGGACTCGCCCTGCAGCACGTTGCCCGTCTGATCGACCGCATATTGCTCGGCGACCGAAGTCCAGCAGCCCACATCGCTCCAGCCAATGTCGGCCGGGATGACAGCCACATCCGTGGCTCGCTCGAGAATACCGACATCCACCGGAACCGCTTCGACCTCGGACCATGTCCGTTGGACGACGTCGGCCTGCTCAGGGCCGTCCAGGGCGGGTTGAATGGCCTGCAGCTGCTGGTGCAGTTCGGGCATGTGCAGGCGGAACTGTTCCAGCAATACCGACACCTTCCAGACAAAGATGCCGCTGTTCCACAGGTCGCCGCCTTGAACAAAACGCTTCGCTGTCTCGGCATCGGGCTTTTCGGCAAAGCGCTCTACGTTGTAGTACGGATGTCCCTGCATCTCTCCCAGGAGCTGCCCGCGGTGAATATAGCCATAGGCCGTCTCTGGTCCCGATGGGACGATGCCCATGGTAACCAGGTGGCCGTTGCGCGCTACGTCGACCGCGGCGCGCAGCACACGGCGAAACTGCTCCTCGTCCCGGATGACATGGTCCGCATGCAAGGAAATCATGATGGCTTCGGGATCACGCTTCTGAATCAGCGTCGCCATAAGGCCGATGCATGGACCGGTGCTGCGGCCCATTGGCTCGACGACGATATTGCGCGCGGGTAGCTCGGCAAGCTCGCCTTGCACCGCGGCCGCATGGCCCGCGACAGTAATGGCCAGGACCTGTTCCGCGGGGATCAGTGGCGCGATACGAAGATAAGTGCTGCGCAGCAGGGTCATCGACCCGGGAATGGCAAGCAAGTGTTTCGGCTTGTGTGCCCGGCTAAGCGGCCAGAGGCGCGTACCGCCTCCGCCTGCCAGGATGACAGCATAGATCTTACCGCTCATGATGTGTTCTTCTCCCTGACGTCGATGTCTCGCGCAGCAAAACAGTGGCCGCTTACACCGCAGCCACCTCCAACTAGTCCAGACGGTACTCTACGCCATCCTCGTGCGCCAGGGCATAGAACATGCTCCCCGTCTGACGAACCAGGCCCTTCAGCTCCATCAGGGCCAGCGCACCAGAGACCTGGGCAACAGGCAACTGACAGGCTTGCCTCAGCTCGTCCACATGCAGCGGCTCATCGGAAAGGTGTTGCAGCAACAGCGCCTCGGTTGAGTTGGCCGGCACGACGGTGCGCATCTCAGCCTGGTGACTGACCATGGTCAGGTTCAGCTCTTCCAGGATGTCCTCTGGCTTGCGCACGAGTTTTGCTTCGCCCTGCTGGATCAAGCGGTTTGTACCACCGCAACCTCGGTCGAGGATGCTACCCGGGACGGCGAACACCTCCCGGCCCTGTTCCAGGGCAAATCCCGCGGTGAACAGCGCGCCACTGCCCTCGCCAGCCTGGGTGACCAACGTGCCGAGAGCGAGCCCACTGATGATACGATTGCGTTGAGGGAAGTTGCGACGATCTGGTTTGGTGCCAAGCGGATACTCCGAAAGCACGGCACCCGCGCGAGTGACCTCACGCGCCAGAGCAGCATGCTCATAGGGATAGATGACGTCAATCCCAGAGCCCAACACAGCGATGGTACGGCCACCAGCGGCCATAGCCGCTCGGTGCGCCTCCGCATCGATCCCCAGCGCCAGGCCGCTGACAACGGTAATGTGGTTGCGCGCCAGCTCGCCAGCAAGATAGCGCGTCACCTCGCGGCCATAAGACTTGGCATGGCGGGTGCCAACCACGGCGACTGCCCACTCATCCGCAGGCAGCAGTGAGCCCTTGACGTACAGCACCGGCGGAGCGGCGTCGATGTGCCTGAGCCGTGCGGGGTAGCGGTCATCCTGCAGGGTCAACACCTCTACTTCCGCTTCCGCAATTCTGTGCATCTCGGCATCGAGGTTGATGCGCTCGCGGGTGGCAAGCAGACTCTCAATCGGCTTGCGCTCCAGGCCGGCCCGCGCCAAGTCAAGGGCTGAAGCGCGCCAGGCCACCTCGGCGCTGCCAAAGTACTGCAGCAGCTTGCCCAGGCGCACGGGCCCAATGCCGTAGACCTGATTGAAGCCGACCCAATACCGGATATCGTCCATACCCTAGTCTCGCATGCCGGCCGGCAGACGGACAACCATCTTGCCCGCCTGGAGATCGACGCTCAGGACAACGTTGGTCAATGCTGGAATCAGGAGCTCGCCCGAGCTCGATCGTGCTACGTAAACGGGATTGCTGCCCGTGAACAGCACTTCATGCAAAATGCCAAGGGGTTCACCCTCTTCGGTCTCTACACTCAGGCCCTCGAGCTGGTACTCGAAGAACTGCCCTGCGGGGAGCTCCCCCACGTCCGCCAGCGGGACCAGAACCTCAAGACCACGCAACTCCTCCGCGCAGGAGCGGTCATCGCAGCCCTTGAGCTTGAGCAGGTGCAGGTTGCGGTAGGGGCGCAGAGACTCCACCGCAAAGAGGAGGTGTTTTGGGCCCAGGTATACGCGCTCAAGTGAGGCAAACAGATGCTGGGAAGCAGGCTCAAGGTGGATCTTGAGGTCGCCGCGCAGACCATGCGCACCAAGGATTACGGCGATCGTCAGATAGTCAGGGCAATGCCGCGAGACGACAACAGCCCGCGATCTCCGAGCCAGGTCGGGATCCCGGGCCTTTGCTTGGCGAGTACTATCCACCCTGTTACCTCAGCGAGCAGCGCCGAACGTTGCCCGAAGTCTCGGCAATGCGCCTACTCGACAATCTCCAGAACAGCTCGCTTGCCAGAATTGGCCGCACACACCCGCAACAAGCTGCGCAGGGCATTCGCCACCCTGCCATTCTTGCCAATAACACGCCCCATGTCAGAGCGGGCTACCCGCAACTCTACAACGACCGAGCGCGCACCGCCAGTCTCCTCCACGTGCACCTCATCCGGGTGCTCTACGAGCTCTTTGGCAACGTACTCGACGAGCTCCTTCATCCGTACCTCAGTCATGAGAGGCTATGCTCCTGACGCTGGCGCCGCTGCACTGGCCTCTGACTGGTCCGCATTTTGGGCTCCGACGTTCATGCGGAGCCTACGCTCGGCGAGCAGACCCTTCTTGACCAGCAAGCGAGCCACGGCATCACTCGGCTGGGCGCCCTTGGAAAGCCAGTAGCGAACACGCTCATCATCAACCTCAAACGTTGGTGGGTCCAGACGCGGCTGGTAGTTGCCCACATTCTCGATAAAGCGCCCATCGCGCGGCGAGCGCGAATCGGCAACAACGATGCGGTAGCTGGGTTGCCCCTTGCCGCCTGTACGACGAAGACGAATCTTGACTGCCAAGTAAGCCTCTCCTCTTCCTCCCCGACCTGGGAGCAAACGAATCTTGTACCCAAGCCCCAACTGGCCCGGGATCCAATGTAGAAGCAAGTTTAGCACGAATGCGCGGACTGGTCAAAATCGCAAGGGCCGCCCTGCTCAAATCGTGCTACATGCCAAACCGGCCGAGCATACGCGGCATGCGCCCGTCGCTCAGCTCTTTCAACATTCGCTGCATTTGCCGGAATTGCCCCAGCAATTGGTTGACCTCGGATACGGTTGTCCCGCTTCCCCGCGCGATGCGCCTCTTACGGCTGCCATCGATGAGACGCGGATCGTGGCGTTCTTCCGGGGTCATCGACTGGATCATCGCTTCGATGCGCACCAACTGCCGATCATCAATCTCCGTGGGTAGCTTGCGCTGCATCCCCGCCAGGCCGGGGATCATCTCCACCAACTGCTGTAGCGGCCCCATCTTCTTGACCTGCTGCATCTGATCGTAAAAGTCTTTCAAGTCGAAAGAAGCGGTGCGCAGCTTTTCCTGCATCGCTAGCGCCTGCTTCTCATCGAAGGCGGCCTCCGCCTTTTCAATCAAAGTGAGCATGTCGCCCATGCCGAGAATGCGGGAAGCCAGACGCGCAGGGTCAAAGGCCTCGAGCGCATCGCTCTTTTCGCCCGTGCCCAGGTACAGGATGGGCACGCCGGTGACAGAGCGCACGGAGAGGGCCGCGCCGCCGCGCGCATCACCGTCTGCCTTGGTCAGGATCAAGCCACTAAGCGGCACGCGACGGTGGAACTCTTCCGCCACCGTGACCACGTCCTGGCCGGTCATGGCGTCAACCACCATAAGGGTCTCGCGCGGGGCGACGCGCCTGACGATCTCTTCGAGCTCGTGCATCATCTCGTCGTCGATATGCAAGCGGCCGCCGGTATCGAGGATAACGACGCTGTAGGCCGCCTTGCGTGCATGTTCGAGCGCGTGCACGCAGATATCGGGTGGCGCGGGCCGATCCCCCTCACTATGCACGGCAATATCAAGCTGCTTGCCAAGCACCTCGAGCTGCGCAATTGCGGCGGGCCGGCGCGTATCGGCAGCCACGAGCAGCGGTCTCTGTCCTGCCTTACGCAACTGCAAGGCCAGCTTGGCCGCAGTAGTTGTCTTGCCCGACCCCTGCAGACCGGCCAACATGATCACGTGCGGTGGAGGGCCGGATAGGTCGAGCTTGCGTGAGCTGCCCAGCGTGGCAATCAACTCCTCATGCACGATCTTGATCACCATCTGCGCCGGGCTCAAGCTCTTGGCCAGATCAGCGCCTATAGCGCGCTCACGCACGCGCCCCACCAGGTCTTTGACCACGCGAAAGTTGACATCGGCCTCAAGCAGCGCCAGGCGTACTTCGCGCAGGGCTACATCGACATCCTGCTCACTCAGCCGCCCTTTGCCAGACAGCTTTTTGAAGACGTTCTGCAGTTTCTCGCTCAAGCTCTCGAACATGATCAACCACCCTGTGCTGGTGCCAAGACATCGTGGTGCGGGCTGACAGTCCGCCGCCACGGAAAAAACATTCTAGCGAGTTCTGGCGCTGCGGTCAACGCACGGGTCTTCAGCTCGGCACGAGTGCTTACGCCAGTTTTTCGCAAAGCCACTGTATTACTTCGGGCAAGACGCGGGCGTCGTGCCTGAGACCGGCGTGGTCGCAACCGTCGACAACCCACAGCCGGCTCCCCGGTGCGGCGGCGGCATACAGCGCCTCTGAGACGGCGAATGGCACCATTTCGTCATTGCGCCCATGCAGGAAAAAGAGCGGACGCGGGCTCAGCCGGTGCGGCAGCTCGTAGATCTCGCTGCGCTGGAGGTACTGTAGATACTCCGGCATGCAGATACGCGCACGATCGGTCGACAGACCGATGCGCTCCCAGTACGGCTGGCTGAAAAGCGCGTCGCGCAGGACCTCGTTGGGGGCCGTGTTGAAAGCCACCACCGTACGC
>DIVN01000107.1 GCA_002435875.1 Anaerolineales bacterium UBA6131 | reverse complement strand
TGTTGGTCATGCTGGCATGTCCATCGTTCACCAGCACCGTCCGCGCACCACCTGCAAGCGCGCCCTCAACGGCTGCGTTTGCTTCGCCAGTCATCAACCGGCGAAATCTCTCATACTCCGGTTGGCCTCTCACAACGTGATCTCGGTCCACAACTCCACTGATACCCTCCATGTCCACGGCGATGAAGACATTCATCCGCTGCGACCTCCTTCCAATCTTTGCGGTTAGCGTACACCCCTCTTTCTTCTGTGTCAAGTACAATCTGCCGATAGAGCTGCGGAAGTCGTTTTTGCGTTCTCAGCAACAGGGCTGGAAGTTGTCTGTCTTTTTCGGGGGGTTGACAGACGAGGAGTTGTATGATATAATATCACCACATAACACACACCACGCCAATGAGTGCCAATGCCTGATATCCGTAACCAGACTCTTAAGTTGACGTTCATAGGGTTCGGCGAGGTTGTTTCGACTCTGTTTGAATGTGCATTTGGGCAGAACCAGAATCTGCTCGCATCAGTTTACATGCCATTGGACAGGCAGCCATCAGATGCTACAGCGGCCAAGTTGTACGCAGCCGGTCTGCCTGTGTCATCTTCGCCAGACGTCATATCTGAAGCGGAAGTTGTCCTGTCGGCGGTTACTCCTGATGCCGCCATCTCTGTGGCACAGGGCATTTCTCCTTACCTGATGCCTGGTGTCATCTATGTAGATGTGAACTCAGTCTCGGGACAGACCATGATCCAGATCGCGGATTGCGTAGAACGAAATGGAGCCCATTGCGTCGACGCAGCGATCATGGGGCCTGTCCCGATATTGCGAAACCGCGTACCTATCTTCCTGGCAGGCGCGGCCGCGAACGAATTCGGCTTAATGGCGCAGTCGCTAGGATTGAGCAACACGTCGGTGGTGTCCGAGCGCATCGGTGATGCATCTTCTTTGAAAATGCTCTGGAGTGTTATCACAAAAGGAACTATAGCCCTGTTTACTGAGTCGCTCATTGCCGCGCACCGTCTGGGCCTTTTGGAACAGTTGCGGCATCTGCTGAAGCAGGAGTACGGTAATACAGGCTCTGATGCTATGATAATCCGCATGTTGGGTTCGTCGGCTGGCGGCGCTTCTCGCAGGCTCGATGAAATGGAAGAGGCGGCAAGAACGCTACGTGCGGCAGACGTTCCCACATGGGCAACTGAGGCCACGAGCCGTTGGCTCTTGGAGCTTTCAAAAATGCCGGCAGTACGTGATGCCAGCGACGTTACTGCACTGGTTGGCCAGATATCATCATCGCTTGACTCAGATCATACTTAGCCAGGATGCCACAGTATCGGCACAGATGAACGCTAGGGAGTTCGAGAAACCGGAGGAAGGAAATCGGAGAAGGAGGTGAGGTTATCGCAGAAATGCTGACGACATCTTCAATCGTTCATGTGGTTGACTGAGAGTTCCTTACAAGGAAATGGAGGAGAGTCATGAGTAAGCGTTTTGTACTGATATCCGTGTTGCTGATTGTGGGCATGCTGGTCTCAGGCTGTGCCCAGAAGACAGCTGCGCCCCCGGCGCCGACAACGGCTCCCGCGCAACCGACTACTGCGCCAGCGCAACCAACCGTCGCCCCCACGCCCGCGCAGCCAAAGAAGCTGGTTTGGGGCGTCGCCATGGGCACGAACTGCCTTGATCCAGCCTATCAGACCGGCCTGCCCGACAGCAACAACCTCGTGAACATCTACAGTGCTGTTGTTAAGCACAAACCTGGATCCCTAACCGAGGTAGCGCCAGACCTGGCAGAAAGATGGGACGTGAGCCCGGATGGCCTCGTTTACACTTTCTACCTGCGTTCTGATGTGAAGTGGCAGTACGGCTACGGCGACTTCACTGCCGAAGATGTGAAGTACTCCTGGGATCGGATGCTGAACCCAGACACCAAGACCACTGGCGCCACCGTACTCAAGGTAATCAATTCCATCGAGGTTGTGGACAAGTACACGGTGCGCGTTACATTGAAAGTCCCAACGCCGCCATTTCTGATCAACATCGCCAATACAGGTGGCGCGTTGATTGTGAACAAGAAGGCAATTGAAGAGCGCGGCACCGATTACTGCCTGAAACCAGTTGGCACCGGTCCCTATCAGGTCGTTAAGGCTGAAACGAATGGGACCGTGGTGCTTGCGGCTAGTCCAGACTACTTTGGTGGAAAGCCCGCAATTGATGAGGTCGAGATGCGGGTGATTCCGGAAGAAAGCGTCGCAGTCATGGCCCTGAAGGCTGGTGAGATTGACTTTATGATTGTTCGCGAGCCTGCGAACATTGCTGCGCTTTTCAAAGCGGGTCCAGACATAGTGGTGAATGGCGACCCGCAGTCCTCTTGCAGCACGTATGCGCTGTGGCTCAACAATACGCGCAAACCGTTCGATGATGTGCGCGTTCGCCGCGCTTTGACGCATGCAATAGACCGCGATACACTGGCGCGAGAGGCTACTGAAGGACTGGTACAGCGCCGGGCAGACTCACCTGTGCCCCCGGCTCTCTTTGCCTACACCGAAGATGTTACGAAGTACGAGTATGATCCTGCCAAGGCGAAGGCATTGTTGGCGGAAGCGGGCTACCCCAATGGGTTCAAGATCACCGTGGACTCCATGAACACGGCTTTCAACCCCATCATGCTGACCATCGTGCAGCAGTATTGGAAGCAGGTAGGGGTAGACCTTGAGATCAACTATCTTGACAGGGCTGCCATCCGCCAACACCAGGCTGAGGGCAACTACGACATCACGGTGTCGAACCCGACGCGTGCGGAAGTGGGGCTGATTCTTGACTACTACAAGTGCCAGAACTTCCCGCCCGGCCCGAACTTCAGCCTGTACAAAGCGCCAGACCCGATCTGCGATTTGATGAACGCCCAGGCAACGGAGAATGACCCGCAGAAACGCGCTGAGATGATCAAACAGATACAGCAACAGATCACGAATGATGTGCCCAACGTTCTGCTGTGGTATGTCGCTGAGATTACGGCGGCGCGTAGCTCAGTGAAAGGAATGATTCCCAACCTGGGATCGTGGCAAACGAGATTCTACCTGTTCGACATCGTCAAGTAACAAACACTGGCCTTGTGTTTTGGGGGCGTAGCGGCAATCAATCGCCCCCAAAACACATCATCTCGCCTCTCTCTCGGTAGAAGGTGCTAGCGGAGATCCGGCTATGCGTTACGTGGTTCGCCGACTTCTGTTCCTGTTTCCCACATTGTTCGGTATGCTGGTCGTCGTGTTCATGTTATTGCATATCACGCCAGGCGACCCGGTAGAGATGCTACTGGACACGGATCGCGAGTTCATTCCCCAAGAGCAGATTGATGCGATACGCAAGGATCTTGGACTAGACCGCCCATTGCACGAGCAGTTCATTCGTTATGTCGGCAAGGTGATTCAGGGAGACCTGGGAAACTCGTACCGCAGTAAAAGGCCGGTGCTTGAACATGTGAAATTGAATATGGTTCAGACCGCGCATCTCGCGCTTGCTGGCATCTTCATGTCTATCCTGATAGGCATTCCTGCTGGAATCATCTCTGCCGTGAAACCTAACACGATCATCGACTACGTAACGCTGACCATATCTATGATCGGATTGTGCGCGCCGACTTTCTGGCTGGGCATTCTGGCTTTGTACGTCTTCGCTTTCCAGCTCAAGGTCTTCCCAATGATGGGCGATGGGACTGGAGGTGGCCCACTGGCGATCCTTCGACACCTTGCTCTTCCCGCAACTGTGATCGGTGCTCACTCGGCAGCACTGCTCGGCCGTCTCACAAGGTCGTCCATGTTGGACGCGCTCAATCAGGATTATATCCGGACCGCTCATAGCAAGGGACTGTCCTCGCGAGTCGTAGTCGTGCGGCACGCACTGCGCAACGCGGCCATTCCGGTCACGGCCGCAGCCGGAACCATGTTCGCATATCTGCTCACGGGCTCGGTAGTGGTCGAAATGGTCTTCTCACGGAAAGGGTTGGGCTGGCTCATGGTCACAGCGATCAACGGGAGAGACTTCCCACTGGTGCAGGGCTTGATTCTGGTCTTTGGTTCCATCATCATACTCTCAAACCTTGTAACCGATCTTGTGATCGGTGCAATAGATCCCAGGGTGTCCCATGACTAGACTTTCAGACGATAATCTGTCGGGCAGTATTCTCTTCGAGAAACCGCCTTCATCGGCCTGGAAGATGCGCCGGCGCTTCCTGCGAAGGCTGCTTTGGACGAGGAAGACGGGCGGCATCGGCATGTTGATCGTCCTGGCGCTGATTGTAGTGGCGCTTGGAGCAGGGGTCTTGGCTCCGTACGATCCGGCTGATCAAGATTTGACCCAGCGCTACAAGCCGCCGTCCGAAACGCATCTTCTGGGGACAGACAACTTCGGGCGCGATCTCTTGTGCCGAATCATCTGGGGCGCACGGATCTCATTGCAGGTAGGCGTAATGGCTGTCGCGATTTCTCTTCTCGTCGGTGGCGCACTGGGACTCACTGCGGGATATGTGGGCGGTGTCGTAGATCAGGTGATCTGTTCGGTGGTCGAAACACTGATGGCATTTCCATTCCTGTTACTGGCCCTCACCATCATAACAGTTCTGGGGCCTGGCATGTTCAACATCATGCTGGCCATTGGGCTTGCCAGCGTGCCGATGTTCGCTCGAGTGCTGCGCGCCGAACTGCTTTCAGCGCGTGAGAAGGATTATGTCGTGGCGGCAACGTGCGTTGGAGCATCCCATGGCCGTATCGTGTTCAAGCACATTATTCCCAACGTGATGTCTTCTATGATTGTATTGATGACCACACGGGTTGCCACCGCTGTTCTGACGGAATCCAGTCTGTCCTTCCTGGGACTTGGGATTCGCCCACCCACGCCCAGTTGGGGCGTCATGGTAGCAGAAGGCCGGGCTTTCTTGGAGCGCGCCCCGTGGATAGCGCTGATCCCGGGCGCAGTCGTGCTGGTTACCGTCCTCGGTTTCAGCCTTCTGGGAGACAGTTTGCGCGATGCCCTTGATGTTCGAATGAGATGATTCCAGCAAAACGTAACCGGCGGGCCGTCTTGCCGCTTATGTCTCACAATCTAGTTTCTGTCCGCGAAAGGAGCACACAAGATGTATATCCAAGGTGTTACACATGTCGCTATTGAAGTTGCATCACCAACTCGAACAGAGCGTTTCCTGAAGGAGGTCTTTGGACTTCAAACACTGCGCGAAGGGTACTGGAAGGGTGAGTATATACGTGTCATGGGATCGCCTAATCCGGAACTGGCGAATCCCGCCTTCGTAGTGCTGTATCTTCGTCCTGGTATTGAGAAAGGCAGGTTGAACTACGTTGGGCTTGATGTGGGAGACCAAGGAGTGCTTTCCGCGTTTCAAGAACTCAAGGGGCGCGGGATCTATGTAGATGTTGATGGGGACTACACACTCTACGCGCCTGAAGAACTGCGCATCAGGCTAGATAGCT
>DIVN01000056.1 GCA_002435875.1 Anaerolineales bacterium UBA6131 | reverse complement strand
GCCCGCAGCCGTCGACGGTTGCGGACGGGCGTGGTTCGGCTGGCAGCTCCGAGGTCATCTTGGGCGGCAGTCCCGCGCTGCTTCTCAACCTTGCGCAGCTCTCTGTGGCGTACGCTGCTGCTTACCTGTCCTCTTCTCAGCTTCTCCAGGCTATTCTAGCGGCTTCAGCAGGTTTGTCAAGATCGATCCTCAGGAAGGCACGCTGTACGCCGCTTCCCACGTTGCAGCATAGGCGTCTGCCTCCAGGTTCCACTGCCGGTCATCCCAGCCAAGCTCCTGCTGCACCACACCGCGAATGCGGTCCAGGATTGGTAAGCCGCCACGCGGCAGCAGGAGCCCAAGGCGCACGCGGCGCAGCATCAGATCCTCCAGATGGACGACTGCTTCTCTACGTGCCGACCAGCGTAGCTCAGCCCACCGCGACTGTGTCCCTTCGATCGGCAGGAAATCACCGGGCTCCGCAGCCGACAGCAAGGCTCCTGCCGCAGAGCCGTAGCGCCCTTGCAGTCGACGCAGCCATTCGCGCTCACGATGTCTGCCCTGCGCTGACACTGCTGGCAGGGACTCAAGCACCGGAAGGTCGCTGAGCGAGCCTGATAGCTGGGGAAAGATCCTGGTCGTCTTGGCGAGTGCATCGAGAGCCATCAACCGGAAGGTGGTCAGCTTGCCGCCAACTACCGTGACCAAGCCGTGCTCTTCCAACACTACATGCGCCCGCGACTCCTTGGCAGGATCGCCCTTGCCCGTGCCAACGATGGGACGCACCCCTGCGAAGCTACACAGAGCATCTGTTGGCGACAACTGCAGGCCCGCAAGGTGGGCATTGAGCGCCTGCAATATGTAGTCCGTCTCCTCGCTGGCCATGCGTGGTTCCTCATCCAGCGACTGAGAGTGGTCCAGATCGGTAGTCCCCGCAAGCGCAGCGCCCTCCCAGGGCAACACAAACACTGGGCGACCGTCTTGAGGGTGAACCAGCGTCACTGCCTGCGCCGCGGGTAAGCGCCACGCAGGGAAGACCAAGTGGCTACCACGAGACGGCCGCAGGCGAGCCGCTCCACCAACTTGCGCGCGGAGTGAGTCCGCCCAGACACCGCAGGCATTGATCACCGTTTTGGCCTTGAGCATAGATGTGCGACCGGTTACCATGTCACGGGCTCTCACTCCAGCGACATGGCCATCTGGGCCCAACAACAGTTCCTCCGCCGCCACATAGTTCAGGGCCTGACCGCCCGAGGCCACTGCCTCAAGGATAATCCGCAGGACCAGGCGAGCATCATCGGTAACCGAGTCCGTGTAGCGGAAACCTCCAGCAAGGCTCGCCTGCCCCAAGAACGGCACTTGATTGAGGAGAGCACTTGTTGGCACATACTCATGATCCCATCGGCCAGCGAAAGCGTCGTAGACCGCCAGGCCAGCCGCCAAGCTCCCGCGCTTCGGCCCTGCGCCGCGCCGTATGGGCATCAAGAAGCCGATCCGCTCGACCAGGCCAGGTAGCTCCCGTGTCAGCCGTTCGCGCTCACCGACCGAATCGCGCGTAACCGAAAACTGCCGTTGCGCGAGGTATCGCAACCCACCGTGAACCAACTTGGTGGAGCGACTGGAGGTACCCCAGGAGAAGTCTCTGCGCTCTAGCAACAGCGCTTTCAGTCCTGCTCGCACGGCCAGTGAGAGAACCCCCGCACCGGTAATCCCACCTCCAACCACGATCACATCCCAGTCGTGGTTGAGTTGCGACCACAGTTCGTCACGTGAGTTCAGGCTCCACATCGCGCCCTCCCGTGTGAGCTCAGACGACTAGCTTGCCGGGGTTCATCATTCCTGTGGGGTCAAAGCATTCGCACATGCGGCGGATTGCCTGGTAGCCCAGCCGGCCCTTTTCCCTCTCCAAGTACGGCAAATGGTCTGTCCCCACCCCATGCTGGTGGCTGATGGTTCCCCCTGCATCCAAAATCGCCTCACTTGCCCTGCTCTTCAGCACCTGCCAGCGTTTGAGCGTTTCCGCGCAGTCGCCATTCGCGGGGATCCTGTAGAGAAACGTTGTGTAGACGTTAGAGCCCCAGGGGTATGTGTGCGACAGGTGGCTAAAGGCCAACACTTGCTCACCTAGGTCCTGCAACCCGTGGGCAAGCGTTCCCTCAATCGCGTCCACAAGATGCTGAATATTGCTCCACTCCGTAGCCGATTCCAGCGTATCGAGGGCATAGCCCATCTCCCACAGGGTATTGCGCAGGTACGGGGTGCGAAAGCGACCCTTCGCCCAGAGCTTGCCAAAGCCTTGTCCCACCAAGGCCCCATCGTGTTCGCTCGCGAGGGCAACAGCGTCCTCGCGAGCCCTTTGCACGGCTTGCTCTTTGCCGGTGATGCCCATGATCAACATGCTGCGCTGATCTCCCACGCGGCGAAGGCGCAGCCACTGTTTGATCAGGTTCATCAGCCTGTCATGGCCAGCCAAAGCCAGGGTGACCTCGGTCTCCAGGGGAGTGCTCAGACGCAGCATGGAAAGTGGCAGTCTAGCTTGCATCATCTCGCGCACTGCTGCCCGCCCACGGGCAAAGTCAGGGAAGAACAGCCCCACAAACTGCTCACTCTCGGGTAGTCGTCGAATGCGGATAGTTGCCTCGGTCAAGATACCAAGCCTGCCTTCGGAGCCAAGAACGAGCTCACGCAGGTCGGGGCCTGCCGCCGAGGCGGGGAACACTGGCAGAGTTAGCGTTTCCGTCGGCGTTTCGAGCTGCCCTCCCGCGAAGAGGGCTTCAATACGCCCATAGCCGAGCGACTGCTGGCCATTCGAGCGGGTGACGATCCATCCGCCCAGGGTCGAAAGCTCAAACGATTGCGGGGAGTGGCCAAGGGTGAACCCCTTGGCACTCAGTTGCGCCTCAAGGTTGGGTCCCAGCACGCCGGCTTCGAACGTCGCCAGGTTGCTCTCCGCGTCGAGATCCAGCAGGCGGCCCATATGGCTCATGTCCACTGTCACGACAGGTCGTGCTCCCGGTAGGATGTTGATATGCCCGACAACGCTGGTTCCGCCACCAAAGGGGACCAGTGCAGCACCCAGTCGCGCGGCCATCCGCAGCAGCTCACGCACCTGGTCCACCGACTCGGGATAGGCTACCGCATCAGGAAAGGCCCCGATCTGGCCACTGCGCAAGGCTATCCAGTCGGGTAGACTCTGGCCTCGCGCGTGATACACCCTGTCCCTGGGCTCGATACTCAACAAGTGATGGGACGGCAGACGCGAGGGCGGAACTTGCGCCATAACCTCAGCGAGTATGACATCGTGCGGGGGAGACGCTTCACCCAGTATTGTGCGCAGATAGGCCCCTGCCGAGTCAGGCAACGGATAATGCACGGTCTCGTCGCCCCAACCATTCCACCGTCTCATCGCCACCTCCCAAAGGCTCTTGGTGCCTGAGTCAGGTTCGGCTATGGTGTATCCGGGCCTGCATCGGACAAGAAGCCGACGGCTCTCTCCTCTTCGCTATTCATTATGATCTCCAGCCTGCGTCCCTGCGCGACTGCAGGCACATCAATCACCTTTATGTACTCGGCGTACGCAGCGTCGTTTGGACACAGCGTTTCCAGCAGGTTCGGCGCCGCATCCAGAAACGCCCAGTTAAGCGCCGACGATTCGTGACCTGGGTACAGCGCGAGAGGGTAGATCTGCGCCTCGACCAGGTCTTGGAAGAAATGGGTCCCGTATGAGGCTTCAGGCACAGTGCCCGCCTTATCAAGGGCCACCTCGATCAGCACACTGGCGTTGTAGATGTCCGCATAGGTCACTCTGACCCCAAGGTCCACGTTCGTGCTCCCCCAGCGGCCCGGACCAAGCAAAACGAAAGGCCAGCCCTCGAGCCGTCTGTTCAAACGGCTAACCACCCGGCCGATTTCCCCTTTAGCAGTGTAGTCTGGCACGCGGCTGTAGTTACGCGGGTCCACCAGCACAATGTAACGCACACCGGCCACGTGCCCTTGAGGAACCAACCGCCTGGAAGAGAAAACCTGGTCCGAAGCCGGAATTCGCGAGGGAATCGGAGGTACTGTTGACCATTCCTGGTTGCTCAACGGGCGACACTGCAGCAGATGAATCAGCACGCTCGGGCGGGGTTTGGACGGCACCAGGTCCACGGCAAACTCGACGTCGGGCACATAACGCAGCTTTCGCTCAAGCTTGGAAAGGATCGCGCGCATCAGCGGCACAAAACCGGTGTTCGTAAGCAGATACTCAAAGGTGAGCACGGCATTTTCTGGCTGTGCAAGCGCCGACGAGGCAAAGATGGGGTGGATCAGATCGTCTTCATAGACTGAAAACAACTGCGGAAGGGAAGGATAGTCGGTAGCCAAAACCTCCTGGACAGGCAGCGTCTCGAACGAGTTCGTTTGCAGATTCAGCAAGTCGACAAGATGTTGTGAGTAGCGATGGATCTCCCTGGCCTGTTTCTCCGGCCTGAGCCCTGGATGGCTCAAAGCTACCATGCGGGGATAGTCGTTTGGTACGCGATCTACGGCTCGAGTGCCCAGCCCCCAAACCAGTCTCATGAACCCATCTTCGCGCTGAATACGTGAGGTCCAGCGGAACGGATTGCGGCCAAAGGCAACTCCAGCCAGGGTCGGGAAGAAATAACCACGATAGGGCTGCCCCTGAACCTTCTGGATGAGCACAGCCATGCGCTCGTCATAGTCGATCAATCCCTGATGACGCCGATACAGCAAAGCGGCCGGGTTCAGGACGCTGGCATAGATGCGGGTGACAGCATCCAGGAGCTCAGCAAGGTTGTCAGACGGCGAACCCTGGTTGGCGCAGAAGATGCTCTCATATTTGCCTGCGAAAGCAGTGCCGAAGCTGTCTTCAAGGAGGCTGGATGAACGAACGATGATGGGGTGTTTCCCTATCTGATCCAATACGGACTGCAGCAGGTGAGTGGTTTCCTTGGGGAAACGTGCGGCACGGTACGCTTCCTGTATGGCTGGATAGTCAGCCTGAATCTCCTCGTCTGACTTGTATTTCTGGTCCATCAAGTGCAGCAGGTTATTGTGGGCCTTGAACTCATAGTAGATGTCCGATCCCAGGAAGTAAGAGTCCGGGATCGCAATGTGTGCAGCGATGTCGAGTTCGTCGCCCGGGTCAGCAACCTGCAAGGCTCGCCAAGCCAACAGCATCCCGGCAGCCTTGCCTCCAATCTTGCCTTTGCCGATCCGCCGCTCCTGGATCCAGCGGAGGTCGGCAAGCGTAAGGTATTGTCGCGCCCGACTGACAAATGGGAGTTGGTCGCTCAGCATGCCTTTGACCAGGACCGCCTTGATTTCCTGCAAATGGTGCTCGACTTGAGGCCGTTCGTCACGCGGCAGTGTCTCAAGGCGCTCTGCCTGGGCAAAAAGCACTTCGGAAGGGGCGAGTTCGGGGTTGAAGGAAAGCATCTCGTCGCGGCGCGCGTTGCCCGGAGCAAGGGTAGTCTGAACAAGCTCGGCAAAGAGATCGTGAGGCAGGTTCTGCGCAAAGTAGAAATCTGTCAGATTGTCGCGAATCCTGGAGAGGCGCTTCTGCCATAATTCCGCAGGTTCCTGTCTGTAGGGGTCAACCAGGCCCTCGCGCCTCTGTGACAGTATCGCTTTCTCGGTCACCTCACGGTCAAAATCCTCCGCCTGGATGATGCCCCGCGAGAATAGCTCGCGACGCATTTTCTCACGAATCTCGTCCGCGAGAATCGGATATTGCGCGAGCTCGAGGTAGAGCCACAACGCCTCCGGCAGGTGCTCCGAGCTACCGGCGATCGAAGTCATCTAGTTCAGCCTCCGCGTGTTACCACCGCACTCCATTGGCAGCAAACTCCGCTACAGCTTCCCTGGACAGCGGATCATCACCCAGTGACTGCAGGACTGACAATGGCATGGAGATGTGCGTGGCGCCAGCCAGCAAGGTCTGCACAGTTTCATCAGGTGACTTGACGCTCGCGGCCAGTACCTCTGTGCCTCTGCCTGTCGCTCGACAGACAGCCGCCATGTCGCGCACGAACCCGATGCCGTCGCCACGCAAGCGCGTTGTGCGATTAACATAGGGGACTACATACCTGGCTCCGGCCTCGCATGCCAGGTAAACTTGGCTCAGACTGAAGATCGCAGTAACCGCCACCGGCACCCCCATTGTGCTGAACATGCGAACAAGGGCCATGTTCTCTGTGGACGCCGCGATTTTGAGACCGATGTGCCCTACTTCGGCCGTGGCACCAGCACCTGATGGTGAGGACTCGTGGAGCTCTCGGTCAAGCTCTATCGCGCGATGGCCTTCGCTAGTCCGCCCCGACAGATCCGCGGCAGCCAGTTGATAGAAGACCAGACCAGGGCATATGCCGCAGAGCGTTCGGACTATACCTTCAACCGAATCCTTCACCCTTGCCAGCAGAGTTGGGTTCGTGGTGATGCCCCACACAAAGCCCAATGCCATGGCC
The DNA here is from genome assembly GCA_002435875.1 of Anaerolineales bacterium UBA6131. GTDB lineage: Bacteria > Chloroflexota > Anaerolineae > UBA2200 > UBA2200 > UBA6131. The sequence goes on along the minus strand of DIVN01000056.1, from coordinate 5,230 downwards.
TCGCGCGCCTCTTCGGGAACAGCAGAATCGAGCAGAATCCCCATGCGAACCTCCGATCCACATTATCGTCTAGAGTATACCGCGGCCAACAGCCTAGACAAAAGACCGAAGGAATTGTGCGCAACTTTTGTGCGGTGTATAATGTCATATATGTAAGGGAATCACACCATCGACCGGCGCCGGTACACATGACGAGTTGGAAGGGCGTGGCTCGCTCGGCTATGGCGCGCCACCGGCGCACGCAGCACGTACTAACAAGGAGCGGCAGATGAAAAGATGCCTCTCGGTCTTTGTTGCTTTGCTCGCCATCCTCAGTGTTCTTGAGCTCAACTCGGCCGTGCAGCCAGCGGCATCAGCGTTGGAAGCCTACCTGGGGCTCGCCCGTGCACAGTACCCTGCCATTGCCGGGTCAGTGCTGGACAGTTGCCAGCTATGCCACATCGGCTCGGCTGGCGGTGGCCAGAAAAACAACTATGGTTCGGATTGGCTTGATGCCGGAGGTGACGCCGCCGCCTTTGTCGTCATTGAGGCCGCAGATTCTGACGAAGATGGCTGGACCAACATTCAAGAGATCAGTGCATTAACCCAGCCGGGAAATGCCAGCTCGTATCCGGTGCCCACGCAGACTCCGACGCCTACGCAGACAGCAACAGCAACAGCGACGCCCACAACCACAAGCACCCCGACTGAGACTCCGGTGCCCTCCAACACACCAACGTCGACTCATACGCCTACCGAGACGCTTACGCCGACGATCACAAACACACCAACGCAGACCTCGACAGTCACGCAGACGGCCACCCCGACCGCCAGCCCTACTCAGACCCTATCGCCGACGATAACACGCACGCCAACTCAGACGTCTACACCTACCAACACGAGCATCCCATCCTATACTCCGACCAGAACCCTCTCGCCCACGGCGACCCGCACGGCAACGACAAGCCCTACCGCAACCCTCTCGCCATCGACCGGAAGAGTACATGGGGTGGCTTTTCTCGAGGGGCGGAGTGATCACAGTGGAATATTGGTCCAAATCGGGGGCCGGCATGCGGTCACCGGTTCCAACGGACAATACGCAATTGACAACATTCCCGCAGGGACATGGCCCGTCGTGGCGAGCCGTCAGCAGTACCTTGGCGCGCAGCGATGGTCGGTGGTTGTGTCTGGTGGAGTGGACCAGATGCTGCCGGATCTGACCCTTCGCTGCGGCGATACGAACGGTGATTGCGTGGTGAACCTGTTTGATCTGGTGATCGTAAGCGTAGCCTACAGGCCAGGAGCACCTGCCTGGGATGCTCGGGCTGACTTGAACGCGGATAGCGTGGTCAACTTGTTCGACTTGGTGCTGGTGACAACCAACTATGGCAGGCGGTGCCCGCAGCCGTGGTAGCGTGTAGCAGCTCCAGCGGCCACGGGCAACTCGTAGATCCGGCCACAAGGGTGCTCCGGAAAGGCTTAGCTGGCGCCTTTCAGAGTTCGAGCCATCACCGCAAGGGCCTGGTCAATATCTGAGCGCGTGATCCCATAGTGGGTGACCGCGCGCAGGCGCCCGGGCCCCAGGGCCAGCATCAGGACGCCGTCACGGGCGAGCGCAGCAAGAAACTGCTGCACTGGTAGGTTTTTTGCCACATAGTCGAAGAACACAATGTTGGTCTTGACCGTCGCCGGATCAAGGGACAGCCCTTCTATCTCGGCAATGCCCCGGGCCAACACCTGCGCATTGTCGTGGTCCTCCTGTAGACGATCAACCATGCGCTCAAGTGCCACAATCCCAGCGGCGGCGATCACCCCCGCCTGACGCATACCGCCTCCAACCATCTTGCGCACGCGCAGGGCTCGACTGATGAAACCGCGGCTGCCACAGAGCATCGACCCCACCGGAGCGCTCAGGCCTTTCGATAGACAGAATTGAATGGAATCAGCCGGCGCGGCAAGTTGACTGGGGGCCTTACCAAGCGCAACGGCTGCGTTGAAGATACGCGCGCCATCCAGATGCAACGCAGCTCCGTGACCGTGAGCCAGGTCGCCGACATGCTCCGTATACTCGGCCGTAATGGGGTTCCCTCCGCAATAGTTGTGGGTGTTCTCAAGACAAACCAGCCGTATCCTGGGGTGATGCACGTCATCGACTGGTATCGCGGCCTCGATGTGCGCAGGTACGATCGTGCCATCCGTTTCGTTAGGCACAGTCAAGATGTACACACCGCCCAATGCCGCCGCGCCACCTGCCTCATTGAGCAGGGTGTGAGAGCGAGTGCCCATGATAGCCCCTTCGCCGCGACCGCAATGGGTCAGCATGGCCACCAGGTTCCCCATGGTGCCACTTACCACAAAGAGGGCGGCCTCCTTACCCATGCGTTGGGCTGCTAACTCTTGCAGGCGATTTACCGTCGGATCTTCTCCGTAGACATCGTCGCCCAACTCTGCACGATACATCGCCTCCCTCATCTCCGGCGAAGGCAGCGTCACGGTATCGCTTCGCAAGTCGATTGCGGACATTGCCCGTACCTCCCACATCTGTATGTGACGTGCGCCAAACCCGGCGTTCTGAGCTCTGTGCACAACGGCGCTTGCGCGATTATAGCAGGGGTAGGTACTCTCCGCAAGAGCCACCACCCTCCTGCGGGAGCGTGCCACGTTTGCCGCCGGAAGAGTGCGCAGTGTGTGTTGACATGGATAGCCTCTTGAGCTATCCTTGCCGCAGCCGCTCCGGAGGAGACCTGCACAATCATGGAAGAGTATTGGCAACGTCAGCGCGACTATTTGCTAGCCATCAGTCGCGCGATGACGTCACGGCTTGATCTGCCCTCGCTACTGCAGTTGATTATTGAGAACGCTGTAGAGATGCTGCGCGGAGAGGCGGGGCTCATCGCACTGCGTGACGGCCAGGGTGATCTGCAGATTCGCGCTAGCGCTGGCCTGCCTGCTCCGGCTACCGAGCTGTTCGCTCCGCTACTTACCGATCTCCCTCTTCAACAGCTGCACGGCCCGGTGCCCGATCTGTATCGCCGCCTGGCCCTCGTGGCAGGAAGCGCTGGCATTTCGTTACGCCAGGTCGTTGGCCTGCCACTCACACTTGAGAGTCAATTAATCGGCGTGATTTACGTTTTCCGCACGAGAGACAGGGCTTTTTCTGTTGACGACCGCCAGGTCCTATCCAGTTTTGCCGACCAGGCAGCCATCGCTGTACGCAACGCCACCCTCTATGAGCGCCTGATGCAAGAAAAGCACCGGGTGGAAGCCATCATCGAGCACAGTGCAGACGGTGTGCTCATTCTGGATACCCATTGTCGCATCGAGACTATCAACCAGACGCTGGCGAGCATGACTGGCTGGTCACTGGAGCGCGCGCGAGGACAACCGTGCCACGTGGTCTTGGCACTGCGCGGGCCACACGGCGAGAATCGCTGTGAGAGAGCATGCCCACTCAAGGCAGAGGGCGAAGAAAGTCAGCGCATTGAGGGAGATATCATCGGCAGAGATGGTCACCGAACAAGTGTGAGCATTACCTATTCTCACCTCTATGATAGCCATGGGGTTCTGGTCAACATCATCGGCAACGTGCACGATGTGACGCGCTTCCGCGAGGCCGAGGAGATGAAGAGCATGTTCATCTCGGTCATCTCGCACGAGCTCAAGACCCCTGTGGCCCTGATCAAAGGCTATGCCAGCACCCTGCGCCGCGAAGACGCACACTGGGATGAGGAAACCGTGCGAGAGAGCCTCGATATCATTGAGGAAGAGAGTGACCGTCTACACCGCCTCATCGACAACCTGCTTGACGCCTCTCGCATTCAAGCCGGCACGCTCAGGCTCGAAATAAGCGACGTCTCTCTGCCAAAGCTGGCAACCAAGGCCGTAGAACGCCTTAAGGTGCAGGCTGCCAACCATGATCTGCGCATCGACTTTCCTGGCGGTTTTCCGCTGGTTCTCGCAGACGAAGAGCGCATCTTGGCCGTCTTCTCTAACCTGCTAGGGAACGCGATCAAGTACTCGCCAGATGGAGGAGACATTATGATCAGCGGACGCGCCTACGATCGCTACGTGGAGGTATCTGTCACTGATCAGGGGCGGGGCATAGCGGCGCAAGAACAAGGTCGCCTGTTTCAGCCGTTTTATCGTGTGGACTCTGGCCTCGGGCGACGGACCCAAGGCGTAGGTCTGGGTCTCTACCTGTGCAAGTCAATTGTTGAGGCCCACGGCGGCCAGATTTGGGTGGAGAGTAGGCCCGGAGCTGGCTCCACATTTCGATTCACTCTGCCGAGAAGTTAATCGGTACCGACCGTACAAGACTGCTCAAGCAGAACCGCTATCGTGCCCAAACGAAACCTGAGCTTGGGCCCATGGAGCAAGGCCAATGACGACTGAGCAGAAGCGACAGATTCTCGTTGTCGATGACGAAACGCGCATGGTGCGCTTTGTGCGCATGAACCTGGAGCTAGAGGGTTTTCGAGTCAGCAGCGCATCCTCCGGTCTGGAGGCCCTGGACAAGGTGCGTGAAGATCTCCCTGATCTGGTCATACTGGACGTCATGATGCCAGACATGGACGGCTTTGAGACGCTAGAGCGCCTGCGCCAGGTTTCCAACGTGCCAGTGATCATGCTGACAGTCAAGGCTGAGGAGGAAGACAAAGTCCGTGGCCTGGAGTTGGGTGCAGATGATTATGTCACTAAGCCTTTCTCCCCGCGCGAGCTTGTCAGCCGCGTCAAAGCCGCACTGCGCCGGGCCGATATGCCGACGCCGGCCCAGAAGACTCTGACCGTGATCGACGACGACCTTGCGGTAGATTTTGAGCGGCGCGTGGTCATTGTACGCGGTGAGCCGGTCCGCCTACGCCCAACCGAGTACCGGCTGCTCTACCACCTCGTCAACAACGCTGGCTGGGTCATGACTCACGAGACACTCTTATCAAAGGTCTGGGGTTACGAGTACCGCGACGACACCCAGCTCCTCAGGCTCTACATCACCTACCTGCGCCAGAAGATCGAGCCTGACCCGAGCAACCCCAGGTACATCTTCAACGAAAGAGGTGTTGGCTATCGTTTCGTCGCCTTCCGCAAGCAGGAGCCGTCCAGAGACAGACAGGCCGGTGACTCCTGAGACACACACCTGCTCTGTGCGGTCCCAGGCAACACGAGTGGACCTAATCTCTTCGAATCACCCCCTCGCGCCAGAAGATGGAGCTTTGCTTTTCTGGCGCACTACCGCGCTGACTCATAAGTAAGT
>DIVN01000032.1 GCA_002435875.1 Anaerolineales bacterium UBA6131 | reverse complement strand
GGCTCTGGCTGAGGGTCTGGTTGACCGTGTCGACGTCGTTGGTGAGGCGGGAGAGCACCTCACCGTGGCTGGTGCTGTCAAAGTACCTGAAGGGCATGCGGTTGATCTTGGCGGCGATGTCACGGCGGAAGCGGTAGGCAATATTGGTCGAGATGCCGGCCATGATCCAGCCCTGCACAAAGTGGAACAGGGTGGACGCGAGGTACAAGCCCAGGGTGATGAGCAGAATCCGGCCGATGTAGTCAAAGTCGATGCCGGCGCCGCTGCCGCTGATCTGGCCCATGACACCTTCGAACAGCCTGGTGGTAGCGTGGCCCAGGATCTTGGGGCCGACGATGCTAAAGACGGTAGAAGCCACGGCTACAAGCATCACGATGACGATCAGAAGCCGGTAAGAGCCAAGGTACTCGATCAGCTTGCGCATGGTACCGCGGAAATCGCGCGCCTTCTCGCCCTTCATCATGGCCATCGGGCCGCCGCCCATGCGGCCACGCCTCTGCGGGCCGCCCATCAGGGGACCGGAGGCTGGCGTGCCGGAAGATCGTGTGCTGGTTGTGTGGCTGGTCATGCCAACTCCTCCTTGCTCAGCTGCGAGTAGGCAATCTCACGGTAGGGCTCGCAGCTCTCCATCAGCTCTTGATGGGTGCCCTTGCCGACCACACGTCCCTCATCGAGCACGATGATCTGATCGGCACCCTTGACCGTGGCGACGCGTTGGGTGACGATGAGTACCGTAGAGCCGCCGGTCTTGAGCTTGAGTGCCTTGCGCAGGGCGGCATCAGTGCGGAAATCGAGGGCCGAGAAACTGTCGTCAAAGATGTAGATGGGGGGCTTTTTGACGATGGCGCGGGCAATGGCCAGGCGCTGCTTCTGCCCGCCCGAGACATTGGCGCCACCCTGGGCAATCTCGGCGGCGAGGCCCTCGGGTTTGGACACGATGAACTCTGTCGCCTGGGCGATGTCCGCTGCCTCCTGTAGCGCGGCAGGGCTGGCGTGCTCATCAGCGTAGCGCAGGTTGCTTTCGACGGTGCCGGAGAACAGCAGCCCCCTTTGGGGAACATAGCCAATCCTGTCGCGCAGGTCACTCTGTCGGACCTGGCGAATGTCGACTCCATCCACCAGGATGGCGCCGGCGGTCACGTCGCAAAAGCGGGGGATCAGGTTGACCACCGTTGATTTGCCCGAGCCGGTGGAGCCAATGAAGGCGGTGGTTTGTCCAGGCCGGGCGGTGAAAGTGATATCGTGAAGCACATCATCGAGCGCGTCGGGATAGCGGAACGAAACGTCACGGAACTCGATCTCGCCGAGGAAAGGCTCCGGGAACGGCTGTGGCTGCTGGGGGTCGGTGATGCTGATGCCTGTCTCGAGCACGTCGGCGATGCGGTCGCCGGACACAGAGGCGCGGGGCAGGAAGATGAACATCATGGTAAGCATCAGGAAGGCCATGACGATCTGCATGGCATATTGCATAAAGGCCATCATGTCGCCCACCTGCATGGTGGACTCGGCGACCTGATGGGAGCCAACCCAGATGATGCTGATGGCGAGGGCATTCATCACGAACATCATCAGCGGCATCATGATCACCATGACGCGGTTGACGAAAAGGCTGGTGCCGGTCAGATCGCGGTTGGCCTGATCGAAGCGTGTGGCCTCGTCATCCTGTTTGTTAAAGGCGCGAATGACCATCATGCCGGTGAGGTGCTCGCGCATGACCAGGTTGAGCCGGTCAACCAGGTTTTGCATGATTTTGAACTTGGGCAGGGAGATGGCAAAGACGACGGCGATCAGCCCGAGCAGGACGAGCACGGCCAGGGCGATGATCCACCACATGTTGGCACTCTTGTTCAGCGCGCGGATGACGCCGCCGATGCCGATGATGGGCGCGTAGAAAACCATGCGCATCATCATGCCGGTGACCATCTGCACCTGGGTGACATCGTTGGTCGAGCGCGTGATCAGCGAGGCGGTGGAGNNTGAGCAGCGCCGGCAGCCGTCCGGGAAGCCAGATAGCCCACGGCGATGGCGCAGGCGCCGGAAAGCAGCGATACGAGCAGCATCAAGCCGCCGATGCGCAGGATATAGTCCCTCTGCAAGCGGTCGGTGTCCATGCCCAGGGCGGCGTACTCGGCCTTGACCGCCGCGGCACCCATCTGGGTGAGCATGGTGGGGCCGAGGGTGGCAAAGCGCGCGTCGATCGCCGCGCTCATCTGCGCCCGCTGGGCAGCGGGCATGCGGGCCAGCAGGGCAAAGAGATCCGTGCCGGGCGGCAGCCGAGATAGATCGACGCCCGCGCCCAGGCCCAGCTCAGCGGCCCTGGACGGATCGGTGCTGACCTGCTCGATGGCTGAGACCACGACCAGCCCCCGGGCCATGATGGCGTTTAGCGCCTGGGTCGTGGGTCCATCCGCCGCCTGGAGCACATAAAGCGGACCATTGGCCAGGGCGGGGAATCTCTCGATGTGCTGCGCCGCTTCAGGGGAGGCGGGCTGCAGCAAGGCGTAGCTGTCGAGCACCAGCGCCTTGTCATCCTCGCTGAGGAAAGCCACAACCCGGTCCATCTGGCTCTGGCGGATGGCCTNNGAAAGATAGTCGGGCAGCGCCAGGTCGGCATTGGCCTGCACGAACAAGAGGGCAACGGTGATGAGAATGGCCCATAGGTAGGGGCGCAAGAAATTGCGGAGTCGTAGCATCAATCTCCTCCTGGGGTTGGGGCGGTATCGGCATCAAGAGGCGGGCCTGCCGGCTCAGCCTTGTCGATCAGGATGTGCAGGGCGGCAAGCACGGTTCGCTTCTCGCCATCAGATAGGGAAGCCGCCAGATCGAGCAGCCAGCCCTGGCGGGCGGCCATGCTCTCATCCAGCACGCGGCGGCCCTGCTCGGTCAAGACACATTGCTTGAGGCGCCGGTCGCTGGGGTCTTCGGAGCGCAGGGCCAGGCCCGACTGCACCAGGCGCTCGAGGAGCTGGCTGGCCGCCGAGCTGGTAACGCCCAGCTCATCCCCCAGGCCCGCGACGCCAGAGCACCCCTGGTGGTGAATGTGGACCATAGCGCCAAGCTGCGACATGGAGAGGCCGTTCTGGCGGGCATAGGCCAGCAGGCCGCGCATGGAGCGCTGCATGAAGAGCTGGATACAGCGGTGCAAGGCGAGGAGCAAGGGATCGACCGGCGACATAGCGCACCTCTCTAAAAGAATAAGGGCGCTAAATCATATAGAGAAGTTGCGAATTGTCAAATCGGAGAGAAAGCACGAGGGATGGCCAGGAGCGGGCGGCAGACACGCCGCCGCACAGCCACGGTAGAGCAGCCGCGTGCCGGGCGGCGCGTGCCCAGCCCGATATGGGAGGGTCAGGCGGGCGGTAAGCTCAGTCGGCGGCCTTGGGCCAGGCACGCACGCTGTAGCGGCGGGTGGGGGTGCGGTGCTTGAACTTCTTGTCCAGGTCGTCGAGCAGCTCGCAGCCCAGGCGCGTGCCGTCGGCCAGCTCGAGCAGGTAGCCGGTCTTTTTCTCCGGGAACTGCGGCAGGATCGCGGTGCTCAGCAGGGTGACCGTGCCCATGCCGGAGCTCGTGGCCGCCTCGGCGTCGAGGATGTAGTTGCAGTCGCCGAAGGAGACGTCGCGCCTGGAGAAGCGTCCTTTGCCCTGTAGGTCGGCCATGGTACACCTCCTTGTGTGTGTTTGGCGGACAGGAAACGCAGCGCAGAGCGGACAAGAGCACGAAAGCGGCATGCGCAGGCAGAACGAGCGGCTCTTACCATGCTCCGCACAGAAACCGAAATTGCAGCCTTCTAATTGGGAGTTGCGAGTGCCTACAGTGGTGGTGTAACCACTTTGGTTAGTGGCCAGGCTCAGTGGGTCTGTCGTCCCTAGTGCTCACGGCACTTGACTTGACTTTCAGCTATCCCCGAAACAGTTGGTTAGGGAAGTCGCTCGAGTGCGGCAATCGCACTCTGTATGACTGCGCGAACCTGATCACCGAATAGCGTGAGTGAAGCAGCGATGGTCACAAGTATGAGAAGCATCACACCCATGTTTCGGTATTCTTCGAGATCACCCCTGCGCATACTGCTGTTGAACCGTCGCCAACCGTCAATAGCCGCCTGCAGCCTGTCAGCATCTGGCGTACTCGTTAGGGTAAGCTGCCTGTGAATCTCCTCCGCGACCGCCATTTCCTTCTCTCTCTTCTGCCTATCAAGAGTCAAACGATGGTTGAAATACCCGCCCAACAGAGTTGCGCCCAATGTCATAGCTGCCACAAGAACGGCAAGTTGTACCTCTTGGCTGAATGTCATTGACAATCCCCCTCAACGCGGCGAACCGGCGACGGCGCGTCATTTGCCACGATCGGCAACCAAATCACCTTGACCTCACCCGCCCAACAGCCCCTCTCAGCAACTCTGCCACCTGTCGGTTATCCCCGAATCAGTTGGTCTTGTGTGGCACATGTAGTTCTGTCACTAGATCCAGCAGGGCAGGGCTCAGACCTAGCCTGACCCTATCGTCTCACTTGGTCCTCGTGGCGGGCAAGTTCTGCTCGCTTCCGCTGAAGTTCCTCCTGAACACGGTGCGCCGCTGGATTCCACAATGCCGCGCGAAATAATAGCACGGCCATGCCGATGAAAGGTAGAGATAGCATCATGCCGCCACCCTGAGACATGGTCAGCAAAGCGATCCCACACAACAACGAGACAATGCCGAGGCTAAGGACCACGCACCCATCGTTGGCGACCTGCGCGACCTGTTGTTCCAGGTTGGCAATGTCGCCCTTGAGACGGTTAATGGCCAGCTCGGACGCAACATTGTCCACGCCAGCTCTAACCCCTTTCAACTCCCCAACCACGGGGGCGAGCGACACTATTCCCCCACCCCGCCGCACCAAGTGCTCGCTGCCACAGTGAGAGCAAGCAAAGCGGTCAACATCATCCCCGATTTGCAGTTTGCCCCCGCATGAAGGGCACGTCAAGGTAACAAAGTCAGCCAACAGCCACCACCTTTCCGTAACCATGTACCTCACAGCACCGACGCTTATTGCGATGCCTAGCCCAGCACTTCTGCCACAACCGGCAACCAAATCACCTTGACCCCAGCCGCCCAGCATCGCCACCCGGCTGCCCTTGCTTTTCGTTTCACTTCCACGAACCAGTCAGCGAACCTCGCGTCAGGCGCATAGCTCGCCGCTGATGCGACGCGACGCCGGACTAGCTCAACGTGCACCATGGCGTCGCTCACATACACGTAGCGCAGCAGCCGCCCGTATCGGTCATGCGTTGACATGTCTTTGTCGAGGCGCACGGCCTTGCCCTCGAGTAGCTCCCAACTGAGCTGTGCACCCTCAGAGTAGGACAGTTTACCGCGTTCGGCCGTGTTGATGCCGATGTGGCGTACCCTGTACTCTGTGCCCCCGTTTCTACGTATGTTGTGTCGCCGTCGAAGACGTGGATCACCTGGGTCCGGCTTCAGGCAATCGGTGCTGGGCAGCCCGCAGACGGGCGGATCCCAAGCACCAGAGATACCAAAGCCAACGGGAATGGTGGAACCGCCCGACGCGTCATGCACCTAATGTTCAGCTCTCCGTCACGTCGCCGCCCCGGTACTTCATGGTCCCTAGATGCTTTCTCCTGGCTGCAGGGCCTTGAGCAGCTTGTCAAAGGCAGTCGCGTACTTGGCTGCGTCCTTGTCCGAGCCCGTAAAGTCCCCAACGACCTTCGCAACGACGTCAGCCTGCCGCTCGTGCTGCCAGTGGTCAAATACGTAGTCATCAATGCGAATGGGAAGCAGAATGTCCTTGGCCTCTCGGTCCTCCCGCTGCAAAGCCCGTTCGACCTCGCGAAGCGCTGGCCGGCTCTGCAACGAATTCTTAGAGCACACAAACAGCAATTTGTGTTGCATGCGAATGCTCTGATCGATCTGCTGCCACACCTTCTGACCAATAAGCGCGTCCTTCGGGAAGAACCATACGCGCACTCCTTTTGCTCGGAGATCTGCACGAAGGCGCTCGCAGAAGCTCTGGTCGTGGTGGCTATGGCTGATAAAGCAAGAGTAGTAGTGGCCTGCTTTGCCAACCAGTGAGCGCATTTCGTCGATGAAGAGATCTGGTACGCCTGCACCGCGCAGAAAGACGTCGGGGATATTTCCGCCCGAGAGGTATATAGTGTCTATGCCGGTTGTTGATGGGTACTCGTGGTGAACTGACTCGAGCCCTGCTGCGTGACTAAGATCAACATTCGCAAAAACCGTAAACCCTACCATGCACTCCGAGAGATCCGCCGCAGTCACGTCCGTATTGTTCAGGTTCGCCCCAATCAAGCACGATCGTGTCAGGGTCGCGCCGCTGAGTTGCGCCCCAGTGAGATCCGCGCCCGTCAGATCGGCGCCTGTGAGGAC
>DIVN01000255.1 GCA_002435875.1 Anaerolineales bacterium UBA6131 | reverse complement strand
CGCTGTGCGATCGAGGCGCAGGCGCCACGTTGGCATAGCACGTGCCAGCTCGCAGGCGGTATGGAACAAGTTCTGCCGCAGCGGCCCCCTGTTGGCCACCACGCGGGGGTGCTCAGACAGCGCTTGGTACAAGGCTGGGGCCACTTCGATGGGCTGACAGCGAGCCAGCTCGAGTCCGGCGCATTTCTCCAGAAACAGGATGCCGGCGAGCGGTAGCTGCTCGGCCAGCCGCCAGGTGCCAATGGCGGCGATCGCGGGGTTGCGCCCGGTCAACACACTCCATGTTGGCAGCGGGCTGGCACAAAAGCCATCGCCGGCCGGCCACACCAGCGTGGCATCGTCGGCAAGAACCTGCCACGGAGACGGCAGTCGCGAGAGGGCGGTAGTCTTGCCGCCTCCGGGAGGGGCGGCAAACAGCAGGCCCCGCCCATCCCGAACCGCAAGGCCGCCATGGAAGATGCCGCCGCCACGGGCCGCCAGGTCCGCCAGGATCGCCGGCCACGGCAGGACGAATATCGGAGCGCGGCCCTTGAGGCCAGGGCTGAAGGTTACGAACGTCTCTGCCGTGCTCTGGTGGAGCCAGGTCATGATACCCGTCTCCTCGCCAACGACAGTCCACCCTTTCTTGGGCGTCCCCTCTGCCAGCTTCACGATCAGCGAGGCTGGCAGAGTGCAAGCATTACTCGCATCGTGAAGCTCCGGGCCTAGCGGCAGCTTCATCAGACGGAGCAGGCGGGTCGGCTTTCCAGCAAAGCCCTGGCAGTCGACGCCCGCGCGCAAGTTGTCGATGGCGTGACTGCCCCACGTATCGCCTGCCACGAACTCGTAGCAGAGAGGACCCAGGGCGACTCTCAGGCTCTCATGTTGTATTATGTCGTGCATCACCTGCCGTCCTCGGTGTTGCCTCCCACGAGTGCAACGCCCGTTGGCAACTCGGCTCCCTCAGCGTAACAGCCATGCCCCCAGCACCACGCCCGATACCAGCATAAGCTGGGTCCATCGGTTCTGCCCGTTGGCCCGCTCGGGAATCAGCCCTGCCTTGAGACCATTCAGTCCCCAGGTGATGGCGAGAACAAACACCGGGGTGAGGTGCAGGATGCTGGAAACGAGCGGAAGCGGGCCGCGGCTGTAGGAGAAGATGCCCAGCCACTGCGCAACAAAAGCCAGCAGCTCAAGTCCGGCCATGGCCAGGACCACCTGCGTGCCGTTGCTGCGCAGGCGTCTGGTGACGCACAACCGGTAATGGCGATTGGTGAGCATGAGCGAGGCGATGGGCAAGAGCACCAGCCGGCCAAGACCGTAGGTGCCCCAAACATCCTGGCTGGCCAGCGTCAACTTGACAGCCAGGTCGCCCACACTGCGCAAGAGCGCCGCCACCAGAACCCACCATACAGCGACGTTCAAGCGATGTCGGGTGCTGCCCGCATCTCGCTCCAGGCCGAGGAGCGCGCAGCAGAGCACGACCACCGCTACTCCGAGGTACTGCTGGGGGGCAAAGGAGTCTCCCAGCAGCCACACGCTCCAGAGCAAGGCAAAGAACGGCACAATCTGGTTCAGGGCCGAAACTACCGCGGCGTCCGTGCGCAACAGGGCCTGCGTGTGAAAATAGCCTCCTATGAACCCCAGCAGCCCGGGAAGCACCGCCACCACAAACACCCACCACGGAACCGGAGGCAGCTTGCCCTGCAACAAGCGGACAACGAGGACGATCCAGGCATAGAGTCCATTGAAGACGGAGACCAGGAAGATGTAGCTCCAACCATCGCGAAAGAGGCGCTCCAGGAGCACCTTGTCCAGGATGGCGATTACCGACGTAAGTGCGGCCGCTAGAGCAGCGTACGGCAACCAGCTCATATGTAGCCATACCTGGTCAGGCCGGTCCTCACCAAGCACGGCCAAGCACATGCGGCACTGCTCGCGCGAGAATGCTGCAGCGAGCTAATGGACGCCACCCTTAGCCTCGCCCCACTTTAGCATGCCCAGCTGCAGAGCGAAGAACTGCAGCGGCACGACGGCAAGCAGTGGAGAAAAGATCTCGGACACCTGCGGGATGGACACGACGACATCCGAGAGCGCGGTAATGCGCTCGTCGCCTTCGGTCACGATGCTAATGAGCAATCCCTCGTCGCGGTGCACAGCCAGCGCGATTTCGGCGTTGCGGTCGTAGCTCTCACCAGCTGGGGCCACCACAAAGACGGGTTCTCCGCGCGGCAGCTGGTAGGTCAGCTCGTGGTCGTATTCCTCTGTCTGCCAGGACATAGAGTGGTCCCAGGTTGCTTCGCGAATCTTGGCGTAGCCAAAGTTGGCGGTGCCCCAGTTGGGTCCGGCACCGACATAGTTGATGTTGGATTGTCCGTGGAGCCGCTCAGCCAGCGCTTTCATGGGCTCCTCGCATTGGCTGATAACCCCTCGCATGAGCTCGGGCATCCTGTGCAGTTCGCGCCGAAGTGAGTCGACTTGCGCAGAAGTCCGCGTGCCAAGCTCAGCAGCCAGGCCGATAGCAAGATCGAGCAGTGCAGCAATGGCAGCCGTGCTGGACTGCGTCGGCGGACCCGGACGCCCCGCACGGATGGTCAAGGCGTGCTCAGCAACTTCGTACAGAGGGCTGCCGGGGCTGTTGGTGACGGCGATAGTTGGGGCGCCCTGGTTCTGCGCCAGCCATAGCGCCTCGAGCGTGCGCGGCACTGTGCCAGAAGAACTGATGGCAAAGAACGGGGTCTTGGCAGAGCTGCGGGCCGACCCATAACGAGAGAACTCCAGAGCCTGCGCTGCCTCGAAAGGAAGGCCTGTGAGCTGCTCGAAGGCGTAACGCACAGCGAGAGCGATAAAGTACGAGTCACCGCATCCTGCGGCGATCCAGCGCTGAATGGGCCGCTTGGCCAGGTCATGGGCGAGCTCAGTAATACTGTCTGCGCCTTCCGTCAAAGTAGCGGCGATCGCTTGAGGTTGTAGGCGTGTGGCCTCCAAAGCCGAAGGCAATTGCTGTCCCCCACGCGACGGTATGCGTGCCAGAGAGGCTTCACGCTTCTGCCTTAGTTCCTCGATCACATTCAGCTGTGCTTCGCTCAACCCTGCGGTCCAGGCTCGCTGCGAAGTCGTCTCTTGAGCATTCTCACTTGGCATAGTTACCCTCCTTTGGCATTCATGCCAGTTTACCACCAAGCAGTCCGGGTGGCAAAGCACTCATCACCGCAATAGGCCCGACGAATGGTTGACCGAGGTAGCGATCGCCCATAGAATGGGCATGGTAGTGGCTCGCAAGAACCAAGTGAAGTGGGTGTGACCGTGAATCATCAAGAGTGGTTCGACCAGCAGGCCCCGCAATGGGACGAGAAACTCCCGCCCGACGTGCTGGCCAAGCTGCAAGCGCTGATAGCCAAGGCAGCGATACAACACGGGGATGTGGTCCTCGATCTCGGCTGCGGCACGGGCGTGTTGTTCCGCTGGTTGAGAGCAAGCGTAGGGCCCGCGGGCGAGGTCGTAGCCATCGACCTCTCCGGCGAGATGCTGCGCCGGGCAAGGTTGAAAGGTGAGGGCGTTCCGTGCCTCCTCGCCGACGGTCAGCATCTACCTTCGTCCGATACGGCCTTTGACTGGGTGGTGTGTAATGCGATCCTGCCGCACTTCCCGGACAAACACCAGGCGCTGCGCGAGATCCGACGCGTGCTGCGGCCAGGGGGCCAAGTGCTGATCTGCCATCCCAAGGGGCGTCACGCCACCAATGCCATCCACCGCAGCATCGGCGGCACCGTGGGCAACGACCTGGTCCCGGATCCTGACCAAGTGCGCCAACTGCTTCGCTCTGCCGAGATAGATTGTTCGGCCATCCGCGACGAGCCAGACGGCTATGAAGTCTGGGCCTATCGCTGAGCGTAGCCTCCGAAAGGCCTACGGTGCAGCACCTGGCTAGAGCTGAGGTTCGGCCTGTCGAGCCGCTCTCTCGGCCAGAGCTATCGCCCCAAGTACCCCCGCATTTTCGCCCAGCGCCGGTGGGACGATGTACTCGTCAACATGCGACCCGAGCGCAGGCAACGGCAGATAGCCCGCCAGCAGCTGCACAACCCGCTTGCGCACAAGATGCAGGAGCACGGCTCGCCGCATTACCCCACCACCTATGATCACGCGTTGGGGTGAAAGGATGCAGATGATGGACACGAGGCCAAGGGCGAGGTAGTTGGCCTCCAGAACCCAGGCGGGATGATCGTCGGGCAAGACGCTTGCTTCCATGCCCGAGCGCTCGGCAAGGGCCGGTCCACAGGCCAGCCCTTCCCAGCAATCACCGTGAAAGGGGCAGGTCCCCTCAAAGGGATCGGCGTCGCGGTCGTGTGGCACGCGGAGGTGCCCCATCTCAGGATGCAGCAATCCGTGCAGCAGCTTGCCGCCAACCATCCCCCCACCGCCGATGCCTGTGCCAATCGTCAGATACACAAAGGTGTCCAGCCCACACGCGGCGCCCCAACGATGCTCGGCCAGAGCCGCACCATTCACATCTGTGTCAAAGCCCACAGGTACACCCAAACCCTGGAGAAGAGGGCCGAGCACATCGGTATTGGACCAGCCGGGCTTGGGCGTAGAGGTGATGTGCCCATATGTGCGGGAGGCTGGACGAAGGTCAAGCGGACCAAAGCAGGCCACGCCAACCGCTCCGAGAGCCCGCTTCTGTTGCCGGAAAAAGTCAACTGCCCGGTGCAGGGTTTCGTACGGCGCCGTCGTCGCGTACTCGAGCCTCTCCAGCAGTTCTCCACTTGCGTCACCCACCGCACAGACGAACTTGGTGCCCCCAGCCTCGATCCCGCCATAGACTTGCATCTACTCCTCCATCTGCGCGGTTCATCATGTCCCCTCAGGGGTGGCAGCCTGGCACGCATTCTAGGCCGCAGCCGCGGCGGTGCCAAGTGACGCCGCAGCAGACATGAGCGACGTGTCGGCCCGGGTGCACATTGGCCAATTGTCCAGCTTGCACATTGGCCGCGTGACGAATGCGCAGCCGCACAACTTGTGCTAGAATAGTGCCGCTCACGCCAGCGTACGATAGTTGCTTGCAGACGGAGGAGGATTGGCCATGACCCAGCAGGTGCAGCCGTCGCGCAGAGCCCGGGTCTTCGGGTATGCCATCACTATCGCCATCACCGTCGTCATTTGGGTCGTGCTCCACCTGGCGCGCAGGCTGGGCCCGCCGTTCATCGATTTCGCTAGATTCCCCATGGTGTTGGCCGCGCTCGACCTGTCGCTGGGAGCGACGATACTATTGAACGCGATCTACATACTCGTCGACTCACGCCTCTTGCGCGCCGTCGGGCAGGTCATCTTGAACGTGTTATCGATCAACGTGCTGCGCCAGTTCTATCGCATCTATCCGTTCGACCTGCCGGGTGCGCTCGATCGGCTTGTGCGACCCCTCTTCCTGGCCCTGATCCTGGCGCTCGTTGTCGCGACCTTTGTCCAGGTGGCGCAGGCTCTGACCAACACTGGCAATTGACGAATCGGAAGACAACACACGCTGCGCACCTTGGGCCATGTCATGGCGCCAGGTCGCGCAAGTCCGAAACCGCAAGGAGGCAACCATGAAGATGAAGGATCACCTGACGTTAGTGGCAGCATTGCGCATCGCTACAGCCCTGCTGATGCTGGGAATAGCGGCGATCGTGTTCTTCGCCGTGGTCGGCGGAGGGTTGATTTCAGGCGACGCGGAGGCGATTCGCATCACTGCCTGGGTCGGCACGCTCATCGCCGGACTGCTGACTTTCCTGGGGCTACCAAGCCTTGTTGCCGGCATTGGGCTGCTCCGCCGATGGGGCTGGGCACGCTGGATTGCCATTGTCCTCTCAGCATTGGACCTGGTCGCTGTGCCAGTCGGTACGTTGATTGGGTTGTACAGCATCTGGGTGTTGTTGCAGGATGAAGTTGCTCAGCAATTCGTCTGCTGCGGCAAAGTGGGAGGCTGAGGAAGCGACGGTCCGGCCAGTGTTGACGGCTTCCGCGCTGCTGCAGGCTGCAACTAGATTGTCTTAATCGCACAGTGCACTGAAGGCTGACCATGCAAGTACAGATACACCCCATGCATCCAAGCGACTGGGCTTGCGTGCGGGCGATATATGAAGAGGGCCTGGCGACAGGACTGGCCACTTTCGAAGTGAATTGCCCCTCATGGGAGCAGTGGGATGGCGCGCACCTGGCGCACAGCAGGCTCGTCGCCACTGCGGGGGGCCAGGTCGTAGCCTGGGCGGCGTTGGCGCCGGTATCGGCCAGAGACTGTTATCGCGGTGTCGCAGAGTTTAGCCTCTATGTCGCTGCGGCGTGGCGCGGCCAGGGTATCGGGACGCGGCTGCTCAACGCCCTCGTCGCCGAATCAGAACGGAACGAAATATGGACGCTATGCGCAAATACGCTGGCCGCGAACACCGCAAGCCTTCGCCTGCAAGAGACCTGCGGGTTTCGTGTTGTGGGCGCACGAGAGCGCATAGCTCAGCTGGACGGCGTCTGGCAAGACACTGTCTTGACTGAGCGGCGCAGCCATCATGTTGGGGTGGAGAAGGCCAACGGCGATGCGCCTAGTCAGGATCGAGTCAACTCCGCCCAAGACCAATGAAAATGAAAGACTGAAGCATGGCAGACAATCTGGCAATCGAGATCAGGGGGCTAACGAAGAGCTATGGCTCCGTTCAGGCGCTGCGGGGCGTGGATTTGCGGGTGCGCGAAGCCGAGCTATTCGGCTTCCTGGGCCCGAACGGAGCGGGCAAGACCACTACGATACGCTGTCTGCTCGATCTGATCCGGCCACAGAGCGGCATTCTGCGTCTGCTTGGTTACGATCCGCAACAGAGCGCAGTGGAGGCGCGCCGGCAAGTCGGTTACCTGCCCGGTGAGCTGAGCATCGACCCCAACATGTCCGTCGAGGGGGCTCTACGCTACCTGAGCGGGCTGCGCGGACAGCGTGCCGAATGGGCGCACGTGCGCGGCCTGACAGCGCGGCTGGACCTGGATGTACGGTCTGCCATCAAGAACCTGTCCCGGGGCAACAAACAGAAGGTCGGCATTGTTCAGGCACTGATGCATCGGCCGCGACTCTTGCTGCTGGATGAGCCGACGACTGGGCTGGATCCGCTGATGCAGCAGGAGGTGTATCGGCTGCTGCGAGAAGCACAGGCCGAAGGTTGCACGGTATTCTTCTCTTCGCACATCATCAGCGAGGTGGAGCAGTTGGCGGAGCGGGTGGCCATCATTCGCGAAGGGATCATCGTGGAGGAGGCACAGCCGGCCCGGCTGAGGCAGATGGCCCTACGGCGTGTGCACGTGCGTTTCACCGAACCGGTAGAGTTTGCGTCGCTGTCAACACTGCCCGGAGTAAATGTCTTGATGTGTGCCGATGGTACTCGCTGCACGCTGCAGGTCGCCGGCGAGATGGGGACGCTGATCCAGGCTCTCGGGCACTTGCCCGTGAGGGACCTGGAGACAGAGCACCCGTCGCTTGAAGAGATCTTCCTGGCCTACTACGAGCGCAAAGAGCCAGAGGGGGGAGCGCATGGCCACTGAGTTTTGGAGCACACTGCGACGCATGCGCGGCAGCATCGTGGGTTGGAGCATCGGGCTTGTCCTTTACGTGCTGCTGATGCTGGCATTCTACGACGCGATTGCCGCCTCAGAGGGTATCGAGGAGCTCCTGGCATCTTATCCCAAAGAACTCCTGGCATTCTTTGGGGAGCTTTCTGCCATCGGCTCCCCCATAGGCTATTTCCACTACTACTTTTTCTGGTATATGCCGGTGGTCATCGGCATCCTGGCTGTTGGAGCTGGGGCGAGCCTGATCGTAGGTGACGAGGAGCGCGGCGTGCTGGACCTGGTTCTTGCGCACCCGATCAGCCGCACAAGCCTTTTCTGGGGAAGGGTGCTTGGGCTGTGCGGAATGCTGGCCGTGCTCCTGCTGGTTAGTTGGCTGAGCTGGTGGCTACCTTCAGGACAGACGAACATGGGCCTCAGCGCGATCGAGTTCTTTCGTCCTTTTCTGCCCTTGTTTGCCGTGCTGATGTGCTTCGCCATGCTGGCGCTCTTGCTCAGCATGGTTCTGCCAGGTGCTGGGGCAGCCGGCATGCTTGCAGGCGCAGCCGCGGTGGGTAACTTTTTGCTGCAGGGTCTGTCTCGGATGAATGCCGATCTGCAGCGGCTCATGAAGTGGACGCTTCTGCAGTACTTCCAGGGAGGATATGCAGCCACAGGCATCCATTGGCCATGGCTGCTGGGCCTGTTTGGCTGCGCACTGCTATTCGCTATCGCCGCATGGCTGCTCTTCCGGCGGCGCGACATTCGTGTCGCGGGCGAACATGGCTGGCAGTTACCTGCACTACACAGCTCGCGAGACCGAGAGCAAGCACGGCGCTAGCGTCGCGCGCCAGCCCACCCTTGGGCCGGCTCAGGAAGGCTCGGCCGCCTCGGTCGGACACACCCGTCAGGATGACGACAAGGTCGAGCCTCGACGCGAACACCGGAGAATGAGCGCATGGGGGCGATAGGAATCGCTCCCCGCCGCGGCCATAGACCGCACACGTCGGAGGACACCACATGCTTGAGAGTCTGAGACACACTCGCGACGAGTTTCCGTTCCGCTTCTGGGTGCTGGCCCTCACGACGTTTGTTGATGTGGTAGGGGCAACGTTGTTGTGGCCGTACTTTAGCCTCTATGTGACTCTGCGCTTTGGGGTGGGCATGACCCAGGCCGGGGCACTGCTAGCCATTTTCACGATCGGCGGGTTGGTGGGCGGGATGATCGGAGGTGCTCTCACGGATCGCTTCGGCCGCCGCAGCCTAGTGCTCTTCGGGCTGGTGTTTAGCGCGTTGAGCACTCTGGCCATCGGCTGGGCCAGCACGCTGAGCATGCTGCGCCTGATCGCGGTGCCTATCGGTGTGCTGTCAGAGGCGGCTGGGCCCGCGCGTCAGGCGATGGTGGCAGATCTCTTACCCGAAGAGAAGCGCAACGAAGGTTTTGGCATCCTGCGGGTGGTCGCGAATTTGGCCTGGATCATCGGGCCTACTATCGGCGGCCTCGTGGCGAACCGTTCCTTCCAGCTCCTCTTCATCATTGATGCGATCATCAGCTTGGTGACGGCCGCAATCGTCTTCCGGCTGCTGCCGGAGACGAGGCCCGAGACGTCCGCCACCCGAGAGCGAGAGAGCATGTGGCAGACGCTCGCCGGATACGGGGTTGTGCTGCGCGATGGCGGCTTCATCGCCTTCATGGTCGTGTCGGCTCTCTTGCTCGTCGTCTACCAACAGTTGTACACAACCTTGTCCGTGTACCTGCGCGATTACCGCGGTATCGCTGCGCAAGGATATGGGCTCTTGCTGAGCATCAATGCCGTGCTGGTGGTTCTAAGTCAGTTCTGGCTTACGCGCAAGGTTCGCAATGTCCCGCCGAACGTGGTTATGGCCGCTGCTGCGCTGTTGTACATGCTGGGCTTTGGCATGTACGGATTCGTGGGCTATTATGCGCTTATGGTGGTGGCGGTGCTGGTGATCACCGTTGGCGAAATGCTAGCGGTGCCCACCAGTCAGTCGCTGGCGGCGCTGTATGCGCCCGAAGACTACCGCGGCCGGTACATGGCAGCATTCGGGCTGTCCTGGGCCATCCCTTCCGCCGTCGCGCCGGTCGCCGGGGGCATGTTGCTCGACCGGGGCTATGCCAACTGGGTCTGGTACCTGGGCGGCGTTCTTTGTGCGGCCGCGGCAATCGGTTTCTTGGGCTTGCACCGTGCCACGGGCAAACGCATCGCTGTCGCGCCTTTACCTCAAGACGCCTGATCAACCGCGAGCTGCTGGAGGGGCAAACCCTGGCGGCAAGACAAGCACGAGTGTGGGTACGGGTCGTCCCGTCATACCCTCGGTGGGTGCAGCGCACGGTACCGCGCGAGACGTGCACCCTGTGGGCCCCCAGCAACTGGGACCTCCTCGTTGCCGAGGCCTAGCATGGCAGGTGCGTTCACTACCTCTTGCTCCCTGGTGCGCTGTGGCGCTGCGGCAGCGATCGCTCGAAGCAGAAGGGCCGGATTAAGCAGAAATTGACGCACATCGGGAGGAAACGTGACGGACAGTGACAACCGTGCAACGATCCTGGTCTTTAGCGGCGATATGGACAAGGTATTTGCCGCATTCACCGTCGCCACCGGCGCGGCCTCGATAGGGATGGACACAACCATGTTCTTCACCTTCTGGGGCATCAAGGCCATCCAAAAGGGCAACATGACTGGCAGCAGCCTCTGGGGGCGCTTGATGGGGCTAATGAACCGCGGAGGCATCAACGTGATCGGCCCTTCGCGCTTCAATTTCCTCGGAGCGGGCCGCTGGATGCTCAAGAATATGATGCGTAGGAAGCAAGTTGTCTCTTTGGATGAACTGGTTCAGATGGCCATCGACTTGGGAGTGCACCTGCTCGCCTGTGACACCAGCTTAACAGTCATGGAGATCACACGCGATGATCTGATACCGGAAGTAGAGGAGATCGTGGGCGTTGGGACCTTCCTGCAGAGAGCGGCCGGTGCCCGAGTACAGGTAACCTTCTAGTAAGTTGGCACGTAGCATCCTAGCGGGCGGCGCCGGCGGGGGCCATATCCGGCTGAGCGCAACTTGTGCGACGCTGTACCGCCCGACCAAGCACCAGGTGGTTGATATTGCATGATAGTGATCGCAGCAGCGTATACGCTTTGCCTCATTGGGCTGACTCTATACGGCTTGCACAGCCTGCTTATGGTTTTCCTCTATCTGCGACACCGCACCGATGCGTGCCCACGGCCTGCCAACCTTGTCGAGTGGCCTCTGGTCACAGTGCAGCTCCCTATATACAACGAGAGGCACACCGTGGCGAGGCTGCTCGAGGCGGTCGGCAAGCTTGACTATCCACACGACCGACTGGAGATCCAGGTCCTCGATGACTCGAGCGACTGCACAAAGCAGCTTGCGGAGCAGGCGGTGGTCCGCCTGCAGCGGCAGGGCATATGTGCAACCCATCTCTGGCGGGCCGAGCGCACAGGCTTCAAGGCAGGGGCCTTGGCGGCTGGGACCGCCAAGGCCCGGGGCGACCTTGTGGCGATCTTTGATGCCGATTTTGTTCCCGAGCCGGACTTTCTGCGGCGAGTGGTACCGCACTTGGCCGATGCGCGGGTCGGATGTGTGCAAGCACGCTGGGGGCACCTGAACCGCCGGTATTCCGTGCTCACGGAAGCTCAGGCGCTGGCCGTTGATGGGCACTTTGTCGTCGAGCAGACCGCCAGGAGCCGCAGCGGACTCTTCATCAGCTTTAACGGAACGGCAGGCGTCTGGCGCAAGGCGTGCATCACCGACTCGGGTGGCTGGGCGGCGGACACACTAACCGAAGATCTCGACCTGAGCTATCGTGCACAGATGGCAGGCTGGCGGTTCGTTTATCTTCCCGATGTACTGGTCCCGGGTGAGCTGCCGGCACAGGTCAGTGCATTCAAGGCGCAGCAAGGACGCTGGGCAGAGGGCAGCATCCAGACCGCCCGCAAGCTGTTGCCAGTCCTCGTCAGAGCCTCACTGCCCTGGGCGGTCAAGGCGGAGGGCATCTTTCATCTATGCAGCTACTTGCTGCACCCGCTTCTCCTGGGCCTGGTAATCCTGACACTTGGTGCCCCGCGAGGACTGCCTGTGCCGCAATTCCTGACTTGGGCTTGCCTGGTAGCCTCGGCTGGTCCGCCCCTGCTCTACGCCGTAGCCCAGAAAGCACAAGGAGGGGGTTGGGCGTGCCGGCTGAGGACTATCGCCCTGCTGGCCTGCTTGGGTGTCGGCCTGGCCGTGAGCAACAGCTGGGCGGTTATCCGCGCACTGTCCGGTGCCCATGATTCGTTTCGTCGCACGCCCAAGTTCGCCCTTCCGGAGGGCACCCGGCCCTCCAAACGCGACCCTTACCTGACCACGCTCGACGGTCTAACCTGGGCTGAGCTGGCACTGGCCATGCTGGGCCTTGTCAGCGTCGTCTTGCCCGGGCCACATTCAGGCGACACGCCATGGCGGCTGCTCTATTCATCGGGTTTTGCGTATGTGGCAGGCACGGCGATTGTGCAGGCAGTGCAGCACGAGCCACGCTCAGCGGAGCGGCTGCCCATGACCGATGACCAGCAAGGTGTAGACTAGACGCAGGCAGCATAGCCTGGATCTAGGCGATGCGTGCCGCATCTGATGGAGGTACCCATGCTTCTGGCTGGCGACGTTGGTGGCACGAAGACGGTGTTGGCGCTCTTTTCCGCAGCGAAGGGCCCGCGCACTCCCTTGTCAGAGATGAGCTTTGCCAGCGCAGACTATGCGAGCCTGCAAGCAATAATCCACCGATATTTGGAAGCAACTGGCGCGCAGCCAGACCACATCACCCTAGGCGTGGCCGGTCCGGTCATTAACGGGCAAGCCGAGCTGACCAATCTGGGCTGGATGGTCAGCGAACGAGAGCTGGTTGCCGATGCGGGGCTGGCCGGGGTGACGCTGCTCAATGACCTGCAGGCCATCGGTTGGGGTCTGCAGCACCTGCAGCCAGAGGAGTTGTGGCGCTTGCAAGACGGAACAGCCCACCCAGAAGGCGCTGTGGCCCTTCTTGCTGCCGGCACTGGGCTCGGGGAAGCCTTCCTTGTCTGGCACAGCGGGCGCTATCTTCCCTGTGCAACCGAGGGTGGGCACGCCACCTTCGCTCCTGGCGACGAGCTGCAGATCGGTCTGTGGCGCTTTATGCAGCGCCAGTACGGACATGTCAGCGTGGAGCGCGTCTGCTCAGGGCTTGGCATGCCCAACATCTATCGTTTTCTCCGCGATGAGCAGGGCTTGCTTGAGCCGAGCTGGCTGGCGGAGGAGTTAGCCGCGGCAGATGATCCTACGCCAGTCATCGTCAACCACGCCCTCGTTGCCGATCGTGGATGTGAGCTGTGCCAGAGCACTTTGTCGGTATTTGTGAAGATCCTGGGTGCCGAAGCAGGAAATCTGGCCCTCAAGACGCTGAGCAGTGGCGGCGTCTACCTTGGCGGAGGCATACCTCCGCGCATCCTGCCGCTGCTCCAGGGGTCGACCTTCCTGAACGCTTTTTGCGCCAAAGGGCGGATGGAGGCGTTCTTGAGGCAGGTGCCCGTACAGGTAGTCTTGAATCCGCGAGTCGCGC
>DIVN01000074.1 GCA_002435875.1 Anaerolineales bacterium UBA6131 | reverse complement strand
GTGCCTCAGGGCATGCTTCGCTCCCGTCGGTCGCTCAATGACAGCTCACTGCAAGTGAGGTTGTAGTACGAATAGCCGGGGAGCCCCCAATTCTGGCTTTCTTGGGTCGGGTCCGTCTGGCAGATCGGATGGGGAGAGGACCCGGCTCTGGGTTCGACGAATGTCTAGAAACCTGGCCGAAAAGTTGGCGGCCGCGCTCTTTCTGTGATACACTCCTTTGGACAAGTGCTCAGGAGTGACTCATGCTTGGAGAACGCTCTTCGCAACGCGGTATGTTTGAAGCGGACCATCTGTACCTCGGCTTTGTGGGCGAAGGCACGTTTTACGGTTTCCTGGCTCGCCACCGGGGTGAGCTGTTTCGTGACGAGGAGTTCGCCGAGTTCTACAGCCCTGACTGGGGTCGTCCCAGCGTGCCGCCGAGTCTGCTGGCGACTGCCTTGTTGTTGCAGACTCACGACCGGGTATCGGATGAGGAAGCCAAGGCGCGGGCCGACTACGACTTGCGCTGGAAGGTAGCTCTGGGCGTGGAGGTGGATGCGCGTCCTTTCGCCAAGAGCACGTTGCAGTTGTTCCGCGCCCAGTTGGTGTTGAAAGAGAAGATGCGTGCGGTGTTTCGGCGGAGCCTGGAGTATGCGCGTGAGTCGGGGTACCTGAAAAAGCGCAAGCTGCGTGCAGTGCTGGACACGACCTACATCCTGGGCCGGGGCGCAGTGAAAGACACCTACAACCTGCTGGCGGACAGCATACGCCAACTGCTCAGGGCGCTGGCCGAGGCGGAGGGCCACGAACTGGAGGCCTGGGCTACCGAGCATGGGTATGCGCGGTACATGGCTGCCAGCATCAAAGGCGAAGCTCAAGTGGATTGGGACAGCGAGCCGTCTCGCTGCGAGTTCCTGAAAGGGATTGTCCTTGATGCGGACCGATTGTTGGGGTTGGCGGATGAAGGGCTGGCGTCGCTCACAGAAGGAGGATCGGCGCGGGAGCCGATCGTGCGCGCAGCGGAGCTGTTGAAGCAGTTGGTCGGCCAAGATGTTGAGCGCCACGAAGGAGAGGTGAGCCTGAGAGAGGGCGTGGCCCGCGACCGGGTGGTTTCGGTGCATGATCCAGAGATGCGGCATGGGCGCAAGAGCAGTTCTAAGCGGTTTGATGGGCACAAGGCCGCCATTGCGGTGGACGCTGAGAGCCAGTTGATCACAGCGGTCAAGGTGCTGGCGGGCAATGCGGCAGACAACGAGAAAGCCCTGGAGCTTGTGGAGGACAGTGAGAGGGACACACAATTGGTAGTGGAAGAGACGATTGGTGACTGTGCCTACGGCGATGGGCAAACACGCCAGGAATTCGCCGATGCCGAGCGCAGGCTTGTGGCCAGGGTCCCTTCTCGCGGCTGCTGTGACCAGATCGCGAAGGACGCGTTTCGTATCGACCTGGACGGGATGAGTTGCACCTGCCCGGCTGGGCAGATCACCCATACTCTGGTCCGGCAAGGACATTGGCAAGACCGGAAGGGGGAGCGCCACCCCGACCAAGCTTTCCTCTTTGACGCCGATGTGTGCTCTCTCTGTGGCCTGCGGTCGCATTGTGTCAAGGCCAAAGGGCACAAGGGGAGAACCGTCCGCTTGCACCCTCAGGAACGTCTGCTGCAGGAGGCGCGGGCCTTCCAGCAGAGCGCTGCCTTTGGGGAGTACTGCCAAGTACGCCAAGGAGCCGAACACCGGCTGGCGCGCCTGGTACAGCTTGGAATCCGGCAGGCACGCCACTTCGGGCGCAGAAAGACCCTCTTCCAGCTGTTGATGGCCGCGACCGTGGCTAATTTGACCCTGGTGGCCACGAAAACGGGGCAGATGAGCTGCAAGGGTAGTCCTTCTTACCCTCTTCCGGCTTTGATTCTGGCTGTCGCCAAGTCGATCCGGGGTCATCTGTCCCACCTTCTACTCAATCTTGCGTCAGCCGGCCTGCAAAAACCCGCTTTCCGGCTGGGCTTCTAGTACTACAACCTGAGTTGGGATTTGCGTATGTTGCCAAAGTATGCGACAATTGCCTCAAAGCTGTCCGAGGAGCTGAGGCCGGTGAATCCAAGCGAAATCGACCAGTACGCAGCCGAGTTTGAGGCATTCCAGGCCCGTTTTGCACAGTTCTTTGTCCGAAGCGAACCACGAGAAGCGGTTCGGCAGTACCTGCGTGGGCTGTTGGCGCCCGTTCGGCGTAAGAACTGCTGGCAGATGGCGGAAGCGCTGGGCAACAAGGACCCACAAGCGATGCAGCGGCTGTTGTTTGGTGCGCAGTGGGATGCCGACGCCGTGCGAGACGAGTTGCAGATGTTTGTCATCGAGCGCTTTAGCGAGGCGGATGGGATCGGCATCGTCGACGAGACCGGTTTTCTGAAGAAGGGGACCAAGTCGGTGGGTGTCAAGCGGCAATACAGCGGCACGGCCGGGAAGATCGAGAACTGTCAGATCGGGGTCTTTGTGGCGTACTGCACCGGACGCGGCTATACCTTCCTGGACCGGCGACTGTACCTGCCGGAGGAGTGGTGCCAGGACTCGGAACGTCGCCGCGAGGCATGTGTACCGGAAAAGGTGACCTTTCAGACAAAGTCGCAGTTGGCGATCCAAATGCTGGAGCATGCCTGGGCGCAGGGCGTGCCGATGGAGTGGGTGGCCGGCGACAAGATCTACGGGGATGACACCCAACTTCGCGACCGGGTGGCCCAGGCGGGGAAGAAGTACGTGCTGGCGGTGTCGTCGAACACGCCGGTGTGGCGCGAGCGTCAGCCCATGGTGGCACCTTTCAAGGGTCAGAGGGGCAGGCCCAGGAAGGAGCCGCGCCTGGACAATGGAGCCGCGGCGTGGAAACCCGTCTCGGCGGTGGTCGCTGCCCTGGCATCTCAGGCATGGAAGCGACTGGCGCTAGGTCGGGGAGAAAAGGGACCGCGTATCTACCACTGGGCGCGGGTGCGCATTTTCGAGAAACGTAGGGCTGTACCTGGCCCGGAGGGCTGGCTGTTGGCGCGGCGCTCCATCACCGACCCGACGGATCTGGTCTACTACCTGTCCAACGCCCCCCGTAGCACGTCGCTGCGCACCTTGGCGGAAGTGGCCGGGGCTCGCTGGAGCATCGAAACCACCATCGAGGAAGGCAAAGGCGAAGCGGGTCTCGATGAGTATGAAGTTCGTTACTGGCACAGTTGGCATCGCCATATCACCCTGTCCATGATGGCCCATGCTTGGCTGGCGTCGATGCGCCAGCCGGAGGGGGAAAAATCTGCCGGACCCCGAGATGGCCGAGTTGAGCGTGCCCGAGGTCAGGCGCTTGCTGGAGATTGCGCTGCCACTGCCACCACGCAGTCCCGAGCTGCGTCTGGCCTGGTCCCACTTGCGTCGAACCAAGCGGCAGCAGGCTCGCCGCAGTCATTATCGCAGCCGGGGCGCCTCTTGGCCCCAAGGTGGTATCCATAGAAACCGCTCACCGCAACTCAGGTTGTAGTACTAGTGGCCTGTCAAGCTTCTCTTGAGACCCCAGCGGCTCGTCTTTCCTTCGCCGGAGTGCGCCCCCCTTTCGCGTCTTTCGCGCCCTTTCGTGACTGTCGTGGTCCAGACCCTCCTGGTCCAACCCCCGCACCGCCAAAAGCCGCAGGCCGGGCAGCTTGCGCCACCCGGCCTACGGCTTGTTCTGGAGCTCGACTCGTTCGAGCCGGGCGCGGGCTAGCCCTCTTCCTCCATCATCTGCACAAAGCCACCGTGCCAATTATGGTACCACACTTGGCCCGTGCTGCCGTGCACACTGAGCATGCCGTCCATCTGGCCGTCCTTCAGTAAATGCAATGTGTAGTAGCCGTAGAAGGGATCGGCCTCACCGGCCGTCCGGCCCGGCAGGTTGGCATCGAGCCATTTCTGCGCCGCTTCTTCGGCCTGAGCCGCCGACAGCGTCATCTCGCCGCCGGCCGCTCCGGACGCAACTCCACCCCGGCCCATCATGCCACCGCGGCCCATCATGCCGTACTTGGCATTCCACATCATGTTCGGCCCGTACTCTGGCCCCACGGCCCCGCTGTCCTTGTCGACCAGCAGCTCCATGGCGCCGGTACCAGTGTCTTCCTCAGAGACGATGGCGTAATAGTTGCGCTCGAACGCCATGACCTCCTTCACCTTCAGGCCCGTGTAGCCCAGATCCTGTATATAGCCCTCAACCGCAGCCTTCGCCTC
>DIVN01000005.1 GCA_002435875.1 Anaerolineales bacterium UBA6131 | reverse complement strand
TCTGGACCGTTCTGAGCCTACTGGAGATTTCGCTGGGGCTCCGCTTCGTCTTGAAGCTGATCGGCGCGAATGCCAAGAGCGGCTTTGCCGCGTTCATGTATGGGATTACGTCACCGTTCCTGGCGCCTTTCGAGGCACTGGTAGGTACGCCGGCGTCGGGTAGAGCCATCCTGGAAGTGACGACACTCATTGCCATGGCGGTGTACGCACTGCTCTTCTGGATCATCGTTCGCATCCTGCGAGTCCTTGCGGATCGTCCGAGCGCCCGCACAGTCACGCGATCGGTGCGTGAGCAGACACCGTCCGCTGGCGCTGCCAACAACGCCAGAACCGAGCACACCACACAGACGATCTCAAAGAGCTGACCGGCACATTCCGCTCTCGTGTGCATCTGATGTTGTGTGCTGGACTGAGTAGCCGCTTGTTCCAGGCCTTGCAGCCGGCAACCGAACAGGCGGTTACGGTATTGAGGGATTGGCTGCGCAGATCTGTTGAGGGAGGTTACCTATGCGTCGCTTTGTCTACTGTGCTCTCCTGTTGATCATCGCCTTCTCGGTCGGCTTTGTCCCCATGTGGGCCAAGGCCCGCGAAAGCTCCGCCCGCCTTGCCGCGGCAACGCACGAGCTGAACCTGGCTCAAGCTCAGAGTGCCCTCGCCTCTGCAGTGCTGGACCTCCAGCGGGGCAATTATGAGCTGGCCCGCGAAGCTGCCAGCAACTTCTTCACTGCCTTGCGCGCAGAGACAGACAGTGGGACCGGCTCTACCCTCTCGCCAGCACAAATAGAGGCAGTGAGGCCGCTACTTGACCAACGCGACGGGATCATCACCATGCTTGCGCGCAATGATCCTGCTTCCGCAGATCAGCTGGCAGATCTGTATGCGTCTTATCGTGTGATTATGAATCCGTGAGGTACGTGCCAAATTGCCTCGTGCCGAATCCATGTGGGCGAATTGCGGAATGCGTCGTTCATCCCGGGGAAGTAGGATGACTCCACCAAGGTGGACGCCAAGTGTGGCAAACGGCTCGCCCAAGGCCGAGAATCTAGTACGAACCAGGAAGGGGAATCCATGAAGAAATGCAGTGATGTGATGACGAAAAACCCGGTGTGTGCTTTGCCAAGTGATGGGGTGGCCAAGATAGCACGATTGATGAAGAGCAAGGATATAGGGTCGATTCCCATTATCGAGAATGAGCAAACCAAGAAGCTGGTCGGCATGGTGACCGATCGCGACCTGGCTTTGAAAGTTGTGGCCAAGGAGCGCGATGCCAAATCCACGACAGCGGAAGAGGTGATGACCCGTGAGGTCGTAACTTGCCAGTCCGACGATAACCTGCAGAAGGCGCTCGATGCGATGTCTGAGCACCAATTGCGGCGGATCCCAGTCGTAGACACTAACAATGCCATCGTGGGGATCATCGCCCAGGCGGATGTGGCAACGCGAGCTGACGAACCGGAGAAAACCGGCGAGTTGGTCAAAGATATCTCGCAATCCAACGCCACGTGATAGGGTCCTAGAGGCTGCGCAGAAACCCCGGAATCGCGAGAACCATCCGGGGTCACTCTGTCGTGAATAGGCGACGCATCTAACTGTAGCAAGAGAAGGAGAACTACCATGCTCCCAATTGGTGATGACAATTCTCGTCGCAGAAGTGCCCCGGTAGTCACCGTTGTCCTGATCGCTCTGAATCTGCTCGTCTTCTTTCTAGAGCTCAGTGGCGGCGATGCCTTTGTTGAGCAGTGGGCCTTCGTTCCCCGCCGCTTTCTCGCCAACCCCGGCGGTGAGTCCGTGACCCTCTTCACTTCCATGTTCATGCACGNNATGCTCTACCTGTGGATCTTTGGCGATAATGTGGAAGACCGCTTTGGGAAGATCAAGTTCACACTCT
The DNA here is from genome assembly GCA_002435875.1 of Anaerolineales bacterium UBA6131. Lineage (GTDB taxonomy): Bacteria > Chloroflexota > Anaerolineae > UBA2200 > UBA2200 > UBA6131. The sequence continues at coordinate 11,460 of DIVN01000005.1, read as the reverse complement.
TCTACTTGCTCTGCGGAATTGCGGCAGTGTTCGCCCAGATGGCGTTTGACCCCGGATCAAGCGTGCCGAGTTTGGGAGCATCAGGAGCGATTGCTGGCGTGCTCGGAGCCTACATCTTGCTGTTCCCGCAGGGAAGAATCAAAGTGTTGCAAGGCCAACAAGTGACCCAAGTATCGGCCTTGATGGTCATTGGGCTTTGGATTGTCCTGCAGCTCTTTAGTGGCATTGGTTCCATTACGAGCGCAGCGGAGGCAGGCGGTGTGGCCTACATGGCGCACATAGGTGGATTTGTCGCTGGGCTCGTGTTGACCTTCTTGTTTCGGGGGGGCGAGGGGCACAGGTCATAAGCCAATTCTCTACAACGCTCAAGAGCTAGGTGCCTTTGAAAGGGGAGAAGTACATACCATGAATGCGCACGACAGACAACACCGTGCCATCTTGCAGAGTATCGCCCAAAGGGCGATGCTTGAGAGAGGATTGCTCCCTGACTTTTCTGCCAAAGCAGTCGCCCAGCTGGAAAGAATCCAGGCACCTGCCACAGCGAGTGGTGAGCCAGTTCGTGATCTCAGGGGTCTTTTGTGGGCTTCGATCGACAATGATGACTCTGGTGACCTGGACCAGCTCACCGTTTCCGAGACCATGTCAGGAGACAGAGTGAAGATTCGTGTTGCGGTGGCCGACGTGGACTCGCTCGTGAGGCGGGGATCAGCGATTGATGAACATGCTCGCCACAATACCACCTCCGTGTACACTGCGGCCAGGGTGTTCCCCATGCTCCCTGAAAAGCTTTCCACCGACTTTACCTCACTGAGTCTCAATGAGGATCGCCTGGCTGTCGTCGTTGAAATGGTAATCGGTGCGGACGGCTCCCTTCAGGAGTCCGGTATCTTCCGGGCCTCTGTGCGCAACCATGCAAAGCTTGCGTACAACAGCGTTGCCGCCTGGCTGGAGGGCAACGGAACTGTACCCGAGGCGATTGCGGCAACAAGTGAACTGGGCGAGAATTTGCGCATGCAGGACGGGATAGCCCAACGTCTGAAGAATCTCCGGCAGGCTCAGGGGGCGCTTACGCTTGAGACCGTTGAAGCGAGGCCCGTATTTGACGGCGATGAAATCCGGGATCTTCAGGTGGAAAAGGGGAACCGTGCAAAGGAGATCATTGAGGATTTCATGATCGCAGCAAACGGCGTGACCGCACGGTATCTGTTATCAAAAGGATTCCCCTCCATCCGCCGCGTGGTGCGCACTCCGAAACGATGGGATCGGATTGTCGCGATCGCCGGGGAACACGGTTTCAGGCTTTCGCAGAACCCAGACCCCCAAGCGCTGGATGAGTTTCTGGTGAGGGAAAAAGCAGCCGATCCGCTTGGGTTCCCCGACCTGTCCCTGTCCATCATCAAACTCTTGGGATCCGGTGAATACGTTTCCGAAACTCCAGGCGAAACGGGTCCGGGGCATTTTGGCCTCGCGGTCAAGGACTATACCCATTCCACAGCTCCAAATCGTCGCTATCCCGACCTGATCACACAGCGGCTATTGAAGGCCGCCATCGAGGGGAGACCCTCGCCGTATGGCAGCGATGGGCTGGGGGTTCTTGCCCGACATTGCACAGCACAAGAGGATGCTGCGAACAAGGTCGAACGGCAGGTTGAGAAATCTGCCGCCGCTCTCCTCCTTGAAATGAGAATCGGAGAACAGTCCGATGCTCTGGTTACCGGTGCTGCCTCCAAGGGCACATGGGTGCGTCTTCTCGGCATGCCTGTCGAAGGGAAGCTGGTGCAGGGGTTCGAAGGTGTTGATGTTGGCGACCGGGTTCGCGTGCAACTGATATCTGTGAATGTCGAGAAGGGGTTCATCGATTTCCGGAAAGTCAACACATCGAGACATTGATGTGTTGATCTTGCGCCCTGCTATCCCACAGCCTATCACTTGAGTTGTAGACCACACGAACGAAAGTAGTTGGAGACCGCCTCAGGGCGGTCTCCTTTTGTGTAGCCCAAGATCCATCCTTCTGCTGATGCCAAGCAAGAGGGTTGCTGATATGATGGTAGTGTCAGATCGGGGCAAGAGCCGCATCCCGTATCCACCGAATGGCGGACTGAATGCCAGGCTTGTGCCGCCCTGGCTGGCACAGCGTCGTTCCTCGATACGGAACCGGCGCTGAAATCTGGGAGCGCCATGGGCGGCAAGTATTGGACAGGCACCACGCGAGTAGTCTCTTCGACACGGGGATCCGTGCTCTCAGACACTTGCACAAGACAGAAAAGGAGCGTCGAGAATGCCTAGCAATCTTTTGTACTGGTTGATCGTTGGAGGAATTGGCGGCTGGCTGGCGGGCCACTTCATGAAAGGCCGCGGCTACGGCGTGGTAGGGGACATCATCATCGGGTTGATCGGTGGTGTCATTGGCGGTTGGTTGATGGGTCCCCTTGGCCTCAGCTCAGGTGGGGGGATGTTGATGGATATCGTCGTGGCTTTCATTGGCGGGGTCATCCTGGTGTTTTTGGCCAGGACACTCTCACACGCCTGAGAAGCAGGCCGTCGTAGCACAAGCTCGTTGATGGCCGCCACCGTCCCGGTGGTGGCCATCAGTCCTTCCACTGAGGAGGAATACGCCAAGGGTCCGACACCATCTGCCCGCGCTGTTGACACCAGAACCGAGCATACAACACACGCCGTCTCAAAAGGCTGATTGACACGTCCCGCTTACACGTGCATTTGATGTTGCTTTGATGGAGCATACGCTTGTTTCGGGCCTTGCAGCCAGCAGTCCCTCAAGAGGTTACAGCAACGAAGGATTGGCTGAGGGAGGTTCACTGTGCGTCGCTTTGTCTTCTTTTCTCTGCTGTTGATCATCGCCTTCTCGGTCGGCTTTGTCCCCATGTGGGCCAAGGCCCGCGAAAGCTCCGCCCGCCTTGTCGCAGCAACGCACGAGCTGAACCTGGCCCGCGCACGGAGCGCCCTCACATCCGCAGTCCTGGACCTCCAGCGGGGCGACTATGAGCCAGCCCGTGAAGCCGCCAGCAACTTCTTCACTGCCTTGCGCGAAGAGACCGACAGTGGAACCCGTTCGGTCCTCTCGCCAGCACAAATTGAGGCAATGAGACCACTGCTTGACCGACGCGACGAGATCATCACCATGCTTGCCCGCAATGATCCTGCTTCCGCAGATCAGCTGGCGGATCTCTACATCGCCTCTCGTACGATTATGAACCCGTGAGGTGGCGCTTCGGAGTTGGTCGCGGATCGCGTCCTTCTGGATGAGGCAGATAGGGAAGGCACGAATGCGTAAAGCGAGCCCCATCCTGGAAATTCCAGGATGGGGCTCGCCCTCGTTGTGCGCACAGCGCCCCTGGAGGGAATCGAACCCCCGACGCAGCACTTAGGACGCGCTCGCTCTGTCCGCTGAGCTACAGGGGCAAGCTGGCAGCTAATATACCACACTCTCATTCCGCTGGCAAGCCAAACAGGCAAGCCAATCAAAAAGGCAGAGCATCATGTGCTCTGCCTTGTTGGCTCCTCGGGCAGGACTCGAACCTACAACCCGCCGGTTAACAGCCGGCTGCTCTGCCGATTGAGCTACCGAGGAACGTCAGCGCCAGCCAGTATACGCAGCAACGTGGTTCTAGTCAAACTCAAGTCAAGTAGTCTTTGAGCTTGCGGCTGCGCAGTGGGTGTCGTAGCTTACGCAGTGCTTTCGATTCGATCTGGCGCACACGCTCACGCGTCAGGCCAAATTTCTGCCCGACCTCTTCCAAAGTGAGGCTATGGCCGTCATTCAGGCCAAAGCGCAGTTCGAGCACCTGCCGTTCCCTGGGGCTGAGCGAGTCGAGGATGTCAGCCATCTGCTCGTGCAATAACTGGCGCAGAGTCTCATCCACCGGGCCACGCATGGATTCATCCTCGATAAAGTCACCCAGCGAAGAGCTCTCTTCCGAGCCCACAGGCATCTCCAGCGACATGGGCTCCTGCACTATGCGCTGGATATCGCGCACGCGTGACTCTGCTGCTCGCAGGCGGTGGCGCAGCGCCGGATCCATCGATTCGCCTGAAGCGCGCACTTGCTCGATTGCTGCTACATCATCAGGCGCGAGGATACCCATCTCGATCGCCAGCTCTTCCGCAGTAGGGTCGCGTGCGAGCTGCTGAGTCAGAGCGCGAGATGCCCGCAAGAGATGGTTGATAGTCTCCACCATGTGTGCTGGCAGGCGGATGGTGCGCGACTGATCCGCAATGGCGCGGTTGATTGCCTGACGTATCCACCAAGTGCCATACGTGCTGAACTTGAAACCTTTGCTGGGGTCAAACTTTTCCACGGCATGCAAAAGGCCCATGTTGCCCTCCTGGATGAGATCCAAAAGGGACAGGCTCCTGCCCATATAGCGCTTGGCCACCGACACGACCAGTCGCAGGTTCGCTTCAACCATACGCTGGTCGGCCAGCTCGCCTGCGTTGACTCGTTCCTCCAGGGTATGCCTGCTCTCAAGGTCCAGTTTTCCATCGTGCAACCTGCGCCCTGCCTCTTTGCCCAGTTGAATGGCTTCTGCCAGACGTACTTCTTCCTCTGGGCTTAACAGCTGAACGCGGCCGATCTCACGCAAGTACATACGCACGGGGTCATCGACGATGCCTGCATCGCCCACGAGACTTGATGCAGGGCCTAACTCGGGCTCCGCAGCGCCCTCCTCGGTCTCCTCAGGCTCAGCCCCCAGGATCGCGATGCCCATCTCCTGAAAGGCCGCATAGAGCGCGCTCCGCTCCTCAGAGTCGGCTTCCGATTCGAGCACGGCATCAACGTCCTGACGCGTGACAAACTTCTGTTGAAGCCCTTTTGCTACGAGTTGGTCTTTTTTCTCTTCGCGATCGTCCAACATGACTAGTGCGTCTCCATACATCACTGCCTGGCGCGACCTAACGTGCAAGGCGCAGAGAGCTGCGCATAGCCTTCTCCCTCTGCACGCGCACAAGCTGATTTGCCAGACCGTTCACAATCTGACCCCACTGCCGTGTGGCCTCGGGGCCTTCCTGCAGACGTGCATCCTGCTGGACAGAGCCCAGCTGCTCGCTGTATCGCCGCAAGCGCGCCTCCCTCAAACGGAGGACGCACATCGCCGCCTCTTGCTCTAACTGATCCTCAGACAGCGAAGAGAGCCCATCCATCAACTGAACAAGCAGGTTCAGTTCCTGCTGAACCGCTACCTCAAATTCTCCAGCGTGCACCTTTGCATCGGCAGTACCCCATTCTACAACATGCGCTGACATCGACTGAAATAGGGCTCTCTCTTCGGTTCCGCCAAAGTCTTCGCCAGACAGAGGCTCAAGGTCAAGTTTGGCCAGCAGGTCATTCATCCTTTTGAGCAAAGCTGGTTGTCTGAGCATCAGCAGTAGCACATACCGCTCGGGGCCCATCATCAGCCCGGCCTGTCCAGAAAGGCGCCCTCGCCGTTCGGGTAGCTCGGTCTGCGGACGTGCAGGCAACTTGCCCATCATCTCCTGCTGCAAAGCACGCTCGTCCACGTGAAGCAAGCGAGCCAGATATTGAAGATAGTGAGAACGCTCAACGCTGCTACCAATCTCTCGAATGAGCGGCAGCACTTCCCTGGCGGCCTCCACCTTGCCCTTTGGGGAGTTCAGGTCAAGAGATGACAGCACTGACTGTAGGTAATACTCAACCACTGGCAACGCATTCCCGATCAGAGCATCCCAGCGGTCAACGTCTGCTTTGATCACCTCGTCAGGGTCAAGACCGGCAGGTAGGCTGGCAACCCGAATCTCTGCATCGAGTTGCTCTTCGTAGCGTATGAGCCCACGCCAGGTGGGTATCGGGACGGCCCGCTTGTCGAATGATTCTTGCGCCAACTCCAAACCTCGCAGGGTGGCCTGGTTGCCAGCAGCATCCGCATCCAGAGCCAGCACGAGCTTCTTGGACAGCTTCTTGATGATACGGATCTGGCGTTCGGTCAGAGCTGTGCCCATCGACGCCACCACGTTCTTGCGGCCGTACTGATGGGCCATCAGCACATCCATGTAGCCCTCAACAATGACTACCAGGCCACTGTCACGAATCGCATCCTTGGCCTGGTCAATGCCGTAGAGCACACCACCCTTGTCGAACACCGCAGTTTGGGGGGAGTTCAAGTACTTGGGGACGCTGTCATCAAGCGCACGGGCTCCAAAGCCGACGATCTGCCCGCCTCGGTCCCGAATAGGGAACACCAGGCGCCCACGAAATCGGTCATAGTAGCCCCCGCCTTCACGCTCGACCACCAAGCCGGCTTCCAACAAATGCGCCCAGGTGTTGCCCTTTGCGGTCAAATGAGTGCCCAAGGCCTGCCAGTCATCGCGTGCATATCCCAGTAGGAATTGCTCTCTGGTTGTGTCCGAGATACCGCGATGCACAAGATAGTCCCGCGCCCGCGCACCTTCAGGCGAGTCTACCAGAAAATGATGAAAATACTTGGCGGCCAAGTCATTCAACTCAATCAAGCGCTCGCGCAAAGCAGCTTCGCCCTTGGCGGCTTCGCTTCGCGGCGCGATTACAACTCCCGCTCGTTCAGCCAGTTGGCGAAGTGCCTCGCCAAAGTCAAGGCCCTCGCGGCGCATGACAAAGCCAAAGAGGTCTCCCCCAGCTCCGCAACCGAAACACTTCCAGGTCTGAGTCTCGGGAAAGACAATGAATGACGGTGTCTTCTCACTGTGAAAGGGGCACAAGCCCTTGTAGGTACGCCCTGCTTTTTTCAGGGGAACATAGGTAGAGATCAGGTCGACGATATCCAGTCGTTCCTTGATCTCATCAATTGTACCCATGGAACTCCTCACCCCTTTGTTCAACCACGACCACACGCGAGGACTGTGTATCGACAGAGTAGACACGATCAGCCAGCGGACTCAAAGACAGCCCAAAAGCATACGATGGTGCAACGGTCGTCAATACCCCAAGTGGATGCAGGCTGCGGCCGGCGAAAACAAGCAGACCGTCTGCGCTCGATGCGTAGACCCACCCACGCAACGGGTCCACGGCCACACCATACAAGGCAGAAAGCGGATTCTGTTCATCGCCATAGACTGCGGAAACCACCTGTTCCAAAGACACATCCACAGTTGCCAGAGCACGATACTTGGGCGAAAGGGCATAGGTCACATAGAGGCAATCACGGACTGGGTCGAAAGCCAGACCGTGCGGATACGCTGTGTTGCCCAAGTGCAAAGATCTGACCACCGTGGCGGTGCGTACATCCACGATGGCGATGCCTCCAGCACCCGCATTACCAACGTACACCCGTCCTCGCCCCGGGTCACTGACCACCGCATAAGGTGCGTCTCCCACAGGGACACGCTTCAGTATAGTGCCTGTCTGCTTGTCCACGAAAACGAGCTCATCGCTGCGAGTTGCGGCTACGTAGATGCGCTCATCATCGACGGCCACACCACTAGGTCCGGGAATCCCTTCGATGATGTTGAGCAAGCGCAGTTCCACAGAGTTAATGATCGCCAGCCCATCTTGCTCCCACAGCGTGGCATAGACTCGATTGCCAACTGCATCATAGGCCAGTGCTCTCACAGTAGCACTCAGTGGAACGCGTGCCAGCACATCACCGTTGCTGGCATCTACCGCACACACCGAGTTCCCCGCGCCGACATAGAGCACGGTATGGAGTGGGTCCAAGGTGATTGCCGACGGGGCCTCTACCTCACCTGGACTGCTCGCCAATTGCCATGCAGATAGCGACACTGTCTTGTCGTTGCTTGCAGCATCGCCTGTGCTGAGGCTGGACAGGTTGCTGCTCGCCATACCTATCTGGCGCAGGACGATTGGCAGGTAAGCGACCGGTGCGGAGCTCGGTCGGCTGGTCGGCGTGGGAGTAGCCTCGGGGCCACATGTAGTGAGCGACACGTCGTCCAGGTACATAGCCGTGGTGCCGCTGCCGTCGCCGTTGTTAAAGACTCCTGCGAGTATTGTGACCACATGCCCGCGAAAGTCTTCTGGCAACGCATACTCCCAACGCAACCATTGCTGCGCATTGCTGCGCAGCCGAAAGACCCAGTCCGAACTGCCCAACTCGTCTTCCACGCGCACATACTGTTGGTCGTGGATGGTATCCGCAGATACGGGATAGTACCAGAAGGCGAGCACAGGCGCAGTGGCGCCTGCTGGCACGTAGACAGCCTGCCGCGCCGTTGAATAGCTGTACACATCGTTTCCCTCGTCGATGCCAAGCCGCATTGAACGCCGGCCACTGTGCCACTCTAGCTCCGAGTACCCGGCAGAGTGCACCGTTGCGGGAATGTACCAACCGCCGTCCTCTTCAAACCCTCCATTGACAATCAGATCATCGCAGCCCACGGTTGGCCGAGTGGTTGGAGAGGGTGTCGGCGCCAGGGTCGGAGTCGCCGTCGCTGAAAGCGTTACTGTAGGCGTGGGCATCTGCCAAACAAGGGTCGGTGAAGGTGTGCGAGATGCAACAGGCGTGAGGGTAGGCTCTGCGGTTTTCGTGGCCGTCGGGGTACCAGTCGGCGTCAAGGTCACAATCGGAGTGGAACAAGTGACGACGCTAACATCATCCACATACATGGCAGTGATGCCATTCGCTCCATCGTTGTACACACCAAAGTAGATGCGAATGGTGCTGCCTTTGTAGGATGACAGGGAGTACTGATGACGGGTCCAGGTCTGCGAATTAGAGCGCGTCAACAGCGACCAGTCCAGAATCACCCCTCCCGTATCCATAATCAGCGTGTACTGGTAGTCTCCGTCAGTGTCCTTGGATTGGGGGTAGTACCAGAACGATAGGATCGGATCGCTGGACTCGGCCGGAATGGTGATGGCCTGCCAAGCAGCGGAGTGGCTGCGCATGTTGGCCCCGGACTCTACGCCCAGATAGGTCGATTGCAGACCAGAATGCGCGAGCGTCTCTGTGTACGCCCCCGGAGCCGGCGTCTCGGGGAACACCCAACCCAGCGCTTCCTCAAATCCGCCGTTGACAATCAAGTCTGTACAAGTAGCCGTTGGCCTCGGTGTGGTGGTGACTGTCGGCGTTGCCGTTGCTGCTGTCGTGGCACTTGGCGCCACACTCGAGGTTGCCGACGCGGTGGGTATGAGGCTCAACGTAGGACTGGCAGTCGGGGTTGGTGGTTGCGTTGGCGTTGTGGTCGCCGACGGCGCGGCAGTATCGCTCGGGACTGCTATAGTGGTGGGCGTCGCTGAGGGATTCTGGCTCGAGGTTGGGGAGGTTGTGGTCGTCAGCGAGGGTTCAGCCGTCAGGCTCGCCGTAGGAACGATCGTCGGAGTTGAGGTGGGTGTTATGCTTGGTGTCGCGGTTCGTGTAGGAGTCGGCAAAACAACCGTAACCGGCGCAGCGTCCGACAGAACTTGGCCTGCGGCATTGGAAGCGGTCATCGACACGCTATTGGGATATGTCCCCGCACTGCTTGACGCCACAGCCTGGAAGCTGATCCGCAGCACGCTGGATACACTCGGCGTCGTCTTATCCATCGCCATCAATGCATCGTACTGCTGGTGTGAACGGCCATCGCTCCAAAGCCAATCCCACACCCACCAATGGCCTTCGGGGTCCACAAGCTCATACGGGCAGACCCCCATGACCTCCGGCCACTGGCTCCAGTAGTCCGCAAACGCACGACTGATGTATTCAGCTCGATTGACCTCGTTGATCGCAGGGAATCCTTCGAAGACAAAGTCAGCCTGGTACAACGCGTACCCGGTCTCTGTCAGCAACACGCTTACTCCGTCGCGGCCGTGCGCGGCCAGGATTGCCAATTCCTGTGTATAGCCGTCTATGGCCGCAAAGGCATATCGTGCTGTGCCGCTGTGGTTGTTATATTCCGGGGGATGGTTGTTCGGATATGGGTGAGTCGCCCAGACATCAAATGAGTCGATGACCCCTGGCACTGCGAGAAGGTCGTCAAGATACTCCAGGTAGTCAATGCCAATAGTGCCGACAGCACCGGGAGATAGGGGTGCATTCAGGATCAAAATGCGCGAATCGCCAATGGCCCGGATAGCTGCCGCAGTCTGCACCAAGAACTTGCCGTACTCTACCGCATTGGCTTGCCCTTCCCATTCCTCGTGCAGGTTCGGCTCGTTCCAGATTTGCACCAACAGACGATGCCCATCCCATCGCGGCAGCCCTTCGATGACACGCCGGAAAGCTAGCGCCCATGTGGTGTAAGAACCATCGGCATCAGGTTTGGGCTTGTACCAGGTTTCGCCACGACCGCTGGCCAGGCGTATTACGGGTGTCAGATCGCGCTCATAAGCCTCGGTGACCAAGTCACGCATCCAGGCCTGTGGTCCTGTCCAGCTTGGCTCGATCCAGTCAAAGAGTTGGGTCACAAAAGCGCCTGGTCCCATCAGCTCTCTGGCCCGATCCAGCTGATACTCGATGTACGCGAGATCGGTGCGTCTCTGTACAAACGTATGGATGCCATAGACGCTGGAACTGCGCGCTGCCGGAAGGCGCAACGCAGACCATGTTAGGGTGCGTCCAGAGACACTCGGGGTAGTGGTTATGGTGATGCCGTTGACATCCACCTGGCTAGAGGCCGCGTGGTAGGAAAAACCCAAGGGAAGCGTATCCCGCAAGACGATGTCTTCGAGCGCCTGATCTCCCCAATTGGTCAGGGTGATGGTGTATGTGACCAATCCACCAGCTAGGATTGTCTGCGGGGATGCTGACTTGGCAAGCGTCACTTCAGGCCCTGCGCGGACACGAGCCAGGCTGGGCAAAAACAGGAAGACCATACACGCAACAACAAGGCCTGGCATATCAAGAGCACGCAGTCGACACACAGCCAGCCCACGGGAACAGCAAGACTGCTTTTCGCGGAAACAAGCCTTAACTTTCTTGCCGATCAATCCCAATAGCATGCCTCTTCTGTCCTCGCACTGTATCATAGTATCAGCCAGACGGCTGGCCAAACATCCCCCCGACAAAAAAAGAACAAGGAGGCAGCCCGTGCGGGCTACCTCCTCTTCGATGGACCAAACGGCACACTGAGGAGAAGCTGTAACTTACTTGTCTCGCTCTTTCTGCTCACCCAGGGCTGCCTGTGCCGCTGCAAGTCGAGCAACAGGCACACGATATGGCGAGCATGAGACATAGTCCAGCCCGATCAGGTGGCAGAACTCGATGGACGATGGATCTCCACCGTGCTCGCCGCAGATACCAATGCTCATGCCAGGACGAGTCTTACGGCCAAGCTCGGTGCCAAGCTTCATCAGCTGACCAACACCCTGGCGATCAATGACCTGGAAGGGGTTTGAGGGCAGAATCTTACGATCTACATAAGACAACAAGAAGCCCTTCTCGGCATCGTCTCGGGAGATGCCGAAGGTCATCTGCGTCAGGTCATTCGTACCGAAGGAGAAGAACTGAGCCAGTTCGGCGATCTGATCTGCAGTGAGCGCTGCACGTGGGATCTCGATCATGGTGCCAAACT
>DIVN01000278.1 GCA_002435875.1 Anaerolineales bacterium UBA6131 | reverse complement strand
GGCTGGCCAGCTCTTCGCCCTGGACGCCACGTCTGGTGGACAGCGCTGGCTCTTTACGACCAATCAAGCGATCTTGAGCTCGCCCGTCGTTGCCGACGACACGGTGTTTGTGCAGACTCTTGGTGACGTGCTCTACGCGATCGATGCCGGCAGCGGTGCCCAGCGTTGGACCGTCACGCCTGGGAAGCAATAGTCGGAGGTCAAACCGAGTGAGCTTTCTCTGGAATACCATTATCATCCGTCCGATGCTCAACTTTTTGTTGCTGTTGTACTCTTTGCTGATGCGCAACTTTGGCTTGAGCATCATCGTGTTCACCGTTATCGTGCGCCTGATTACCTTGCCTTCTACGATCAGTCAGACACGCTCGGCCAAGGCCAGTCAGGATATGCAGCCCAAGCTTGCCGAGCTGCAGAAAAAGTACAAGGACAATCGGGAGAAGCTGGCCGAGGAGCAGATGAAGCTCTACAAAGAGGCCGGCATCAACCCCCTAGGTTGTCTGGTGCCGACCTTGATTCAGTTTCCCATCTGGATCGGCCTGTATCAGGCCATCAGCAACGCACTTCCCGCCAACCCGCTGCAGTTGATGAACCTGGCACGGCACATCTATGTCCAGTTTCCATTGTTGTCCAAACTCATCCCGCTGAACCCGCAGTTCTTGTGGCTGGACCTCTCCAGACCCGATCCGCTTTACATCCTGCCACTGTTGACCATGGTGACCATGTGGGCACAGCAGAAGATGATGGCCTCGTCGAATACGGATCCACAGCAACAGGCGATGAGCCAGAGCATGGAACTGATGATGCCCTTGATGTTTGGCATGTTCGCATTTTCTATGGCGTCTGGGCTGGCGGTCTATTTTGTGGCCAGCAACTTGTTTGGCATGGTGCAGCAGTACTTTGTCAGCGGGTGGGGTGGTCTGGAGTCCTTCTTCAAACGTACAGCGCCCGCCAAGCCAATTCGCAAAGGTAGCAGCAATGAACGCAAACGATAAGGCTATCGAGGTCACTGCCAAGTCAGTAGACGAGGCCGTGGAACAGGCGCTCAGTCAGCTTGGTCTGCGTCGCGATCAAGTGGAGATTGAGATTGTTAAGCAGGGCAGCCGGGGCCTGCTTGGTTTGCTCAGTGAGCCGGCCGTGGTTCGGGTCAAGGCCGCTGTGGCTCCGGCACGGGTTGAGGCACCCAAGGCCCCCGCGCGGGTTGAGGCACCCGAGACCCTTGCCCCTGTCGTGCCCAGTCAGGTTCCCTCACAGGCGCCTGGTGATGAGGCGGCCGACCTGGAGCAGGTCGGTGAGATTGGCATCGAGGTTGTGCAGCGCCTGCTGTACTGTCTGGGCATCAATGGTAGTGTGAGTCAAGAAGAGATGCCCCCGTCGTCGCAGGGAGATCGAGATTCCGTCTACCTCAACATCGAAGGCGATGGCTTGGGTGTGCTGATCGGCCGCCGCGGTGAAACCCTGCGTGACCTGCAATACGTGGCGTCGCTAGTCACCAGCCGGCGCGTGCAGCGCTGGCCGAACTTTGTCATTGACGTGGAGCACTACCGCGCGCGCCGCGAAAAGTCGTTGGTGGAGCTGGCTCACCGAATGGCGGAACGAGTACGCAGCACTGCGCAGCCGATGCCACTCGAGCTGATGCCCCCCAATGAGCGCCGCATCATCCACCTGGCCCTGCGGGATGACCCTGGGGTCTACACGGAGAGCACCGGACAGGACGAGGGCCGTAAGGTGGTCATCCTGCCCAAGAAATGACGCTGGGCGCGGCAGCGCACCGTGTCTGAAGAGGTGGCTGTGCAAGGCCTTGATTTCCTGGCCATTGGGCACGTGACCCACGATCTGCTGCCTGGCGGAAGATACATGCTGGGTGGCAGTGCTGCCTATGCTGGGGTAACCGCACAGCGTCTGGGCTTATGCACGGCGGTACTGACCAGTGTGCCCAATGACCTGGACTTGAAGCAGTGCTATCCGCAGATCTCGTGGCACGTCGTGCCGTCCACAACTTTAACGACCTTTGAGAACATCTATGATGGCGCAAGGCGTCAGCAGGTCGTGCACAGCCTGGCCAGCCCTCTGGCCAAGCAAGGCGTGCCAGAGGCGCTGTCGAGCGCCGAGCTGATCCTGCTCTGTCCCGTCGCTCAGGAGGTTGATCCCGATTGGGCGCGCATGCCCCGCCGAGGCCTGCTTGGGGTTGCTCCTCAAGGCTGGATGAGGGTTTGGGATCAACGAGGACAGGTGACCGCCAGACCGTGGGTCGGGGCAGAGGAGATATTGCCGCGTGTGGACGTCCTCTTTGTCAGCGAACAGGACCTGAACGGTGATGGACAACTGATCGAGCGCTATGCGCACCTTGTCCGCATCATGGCCGTGACGAGGGCAGAGCGCGCCGTGTCGCTGCACGCGGACGGTCGCTGGCGCGAAATCGCTACCTTCGTTGCACACGAGGTCGATCCCACTGGCGCGGGTGACGTGTTTGCAGCCGCCTTTCTCACCGAGCTACAGAATAGCGGCGACGCTGGCAAGGCCGCAGTGTTCGCCAATGCGGCAGCTTCCCTGGCTGTCGAAGGGGTCGGATTGGAAGCGATCCCTACGCGCGATCAGGTGGATGAGCGCCTCCGCACCGGGCTTCGCCATAGCTAGAGGATCCACATCATGGGACGGGTGTACGCGGTAGCGAATCAGAAGGGCGGAGTTGGCAAGACCACGACCGTGGTCAATCTGGGCGCTTACCTGGCCTTCGGCGGCAGGCGAGTCCTGCTGGTCGATTTCGACCCTCAGGCGAACGCCACGAGCAGCCTGGGCGTTGACAAACACACGGTCTCTCCCTCGGTTTACCACTGCGTCATCGACAGCCTGCCACTGGAGCAGGCCTTGACGCTCACCGGTCGCGTTGGTCTGGACCTCATTCCCGCGTCGCCAGCCCTGGCAGGGGCGGAAATCGAGCTGGTCAGCGTGCTTGCGCGAGAGCATCGCCTCAGGCAGACCCTGGCGCCCTTGCGTGAGCGCTACGACTATGTGCTGATAGATTGTCCGCCGAGTCTGGGGCTGCTGACGGTCAATGCTCTGGCTGCAGCGGACCACGTCATCATCCCCATCCAGTGCGAGTACTTGGCAATGGAAGGGCTGGCACAGCTACTGAATACGATCGAGCTGGTGCGGGTGAGCCTCAACCCAGGACTGGGCATTTGCGGCCTGCTGATGACCATGTACGACATGCGCACGACGCTGGCGCAGCAAGTGGTTGATGAAGTGCGACGGCACTTTCCGGACAAGGTTTTTCGCACGGTCATTCCGCGCAGTGTGCGCTTGAGTGAAGCCCCGAGCTATGGGGAGCCGATTATGGACTATGCCCCCATGTCCGCTGGTGCGCAGGCCTACGCGGCACTGGCCGCGGAGATCTTGGCACTCGCCTAGCGGCAGCGTGCTCAAGGAGCCACCATGAGTGAGCAAGCGGATCGAACGGCTGGCAAGAAACACGGGCTGGGTCGAGGGCTGGGTGCGCTGATCCCAGGAGTCGAACCTCGGGCCGGATTACTTGAGGTTGCTATTGGCGAGATTGCCGTGAATCCGCGACAGCCTCGCCATGCCATGGAAGAGGAGGCCCTGCACGACTTGGCTGATTCTATCCGCGCCCATGGTATCCTGCAGCCCTTGATCGTCTCCCAGAAACAGCCACCGGTTGCGGGTGCTGCGCAATACCAGCTCATCGCCGGGGAACGACGCTGGCGGGCCGCCATGCTGGCTGGCTTGCGTACTGTGCCAGTAGTTGTCAAAGAAGTGACACCGCAACAGACACTAGAGCTCGCCCTGGTCGAGAACCTGCAGCGGGCTGACCTCAATGCTCTGGAAGAGGCCCAGGCGTACCAGCAGCTGGTGGATGACTTTGGCTTGACCCAGGAACAGGTCGCCGAGCGTGTGGGCCGCAGCCGTGTGACGGTGACCAATTCGCTGCGTCTGCTTCGCCTGCCGGAACAGGTGCGCCAGGCTCTGGAGAATGGGCTGATCAGCGGCGGGCACGCGCGGGCGTTGCTGGGTCTGGCCACGGCTCCGCTGCAAGTACGTGTGCTGCAGGTCGTCCGCAAACAGGACTTGTCGGTCAGGCAAACGGAGGAACTCGTACGACGGCTGTCAAGCCCGCCCGACGCTCCCAAGAAGCCAGCGGGGGTGCAGGACGCCGATACACGCGTGCTGGAGGATCGCTTTCGCGCCAGCCTCGGTACCAAGGTGAGCCTCTTCCGCAGCAAGCGCGGGGGCCGGTTGGTTGTCTACTTCTTCTCCGAAGAGGAGCTCGAAGGTCTATTCGACCGCATCGTCGGTGAGCAGCTCTAGCCTCGACTTGTCGTGGCTCAACGGCCGCTACGCGATGCCTTGTGAGCATGGCGTGGCGGTCTTTCTCTGTCGTCGCCGATCAAGAGGTTCAGTAGGAAGCTCACCGCGCTGACCACGAGGGCACCCCAGAAAGCAGCTCCGAAGCTGTTCACAGAAAAGCCAATGCCAAAGAGCTGCGCAAGCCACGCTGCCAAGAGCAGCATCGCTCCGTTGATCACCAGAACAAACACCCCCAGCGTGAAGATAATCAATGGACAGCTGAGGAAGGTCATCAGAGGCCGTATGAAAGCGTTGACTAGGCCAAAGACCAGCGCCATGCCCGCCAGCGTTGTCCAACTGCCATCATACTGAATCCCACCAACTAGTCTGACGGCGGCATACAGGGCAATCGATGCCACCAGCCAGCGTATCAAAAAGCGCCTCATGGCGATCCTCCTATTCGGCAAAGATTTCGATCCGTTCCTGTCCCTCTTCGTTCTCGATCTCGATGACCTTGCCGAGCTTGCCGCCGCGAACTGCTTCGGCAAGCTCTTGCAGATCGATTCCATCCTGGTCCGGGACGAACCGTGCGCCCATCTTCAGCCCGACGTTGACCATGGACATGGGGATGCTCATGTTGACCTTGTGCTTGCCCGTAGCCATGTCGGTGATGCGCACGCGGAACCAGCGAGGCTTGGCGCCCTCGGCGGTACTGCTTTCCTGGCTGCCCGTCTTGAGCGCAGCCAGCAGCTTGGCGCCCTCTTCTGCGGTGATTTGCTTCTCCTGGATCATTTTCAGAATCTGCATTCTTTCGTCACTTGTGCCCATTGGAGTCCTCCCACGTTTGGTGGCAGCCAAGCTACGGACTGCTCACGAGCGCCTGTTGACAGGTGTGGTCCTCGCCACTTTGGAGTTCCTGCTCTACTGGGCGAGTTGTGCGGCGCAAGTCCAGGCACATCTGGTCAAGGATGCGCACTGGCTCAAAGCCGGCCGCCTTGTACGTGTCATAGCTGCCAGCATGGCCGCACGAGATGCGCGTCTCCACGTGGCGTGCTGGATAGCCACGCAGCTTGGCCAATGCCGTGCTCAGCAGTGTGGACTCCATGCTGCTACTGCGGTCAGGGTCAACCACAAGCTCGAGCTTGTGAGCCGAGCGGCTCCTGGATGCCACCAGCTTGAGCGAGCCGACGAGTTGCCCTTCCTGCTCCAACACCCAGTGCCGTGTGTCGTGGCGGGCGAGCAGGTCGCCAAGCGCCTGCTCCAGGCGGTCTTCCCAATCATACCGAAACCGCGCGCCGTGCAGCGGCTTGATCAACTGGGCCTTGGCTGACGCGGCGCGCTGGTACAAGGCCAGCAAAGCCTCGGCATCGCCGCCCCTGCGGCGGCGTAGCTTCAGCGGCTCTTCTTGCGGCAGGTGCTGGTGGGGCGCAGCCAGGGTCAGCTCGGCGATGGTGTCATACGCTTGAAAGCCCAGTCGCCGGTACAGGCGCTGTGCTGGCTCGTTGTCAACGCGCACTTCGAGGATCACCCAGTGACCATCCTCATCGCGGGCCTGCTGGATCGCTGCGGCCACCAGGCGACGGGCAATCCCTCGGCCCTGGTATGAGGGATCGACGGCCACATTGCTGATGCTCCACACGCCACGGTGCTGGCTCTCCAGACTGAGGGTGACGTTGCCGACAAGCTTGTCGTCTTCCGTCCAGACGTAGCCGCCCATGAAGCGGGCCATGAACAAGAACAGAGGGTTAAGCAGCCAGATGAGGGGGCCAGCGCGAACCATGTTGCGCATATCCGCAACCATCCGACTGCCGGTTGCGTCCAGCTCGGACTTGAAAGCAACTTCGACGAGATCCGCCAACGCGTGCAAGTCTCGCGCGAGGTCGAACGGGCGAATGGGATGCTCGCGTTTTCGCTCTACGGCGGGGCAACTCAGCATTGCCATCTCCGCTCCGCAGGATGTTATGCGCTACTCGAGTGCACGCAGCAGGGTTTCTGCCTGCTCCGCAGTGATCTGGCCATCACCAAGCATGCCCAAAACGGTGAGCCGCTCCTTCTCCAGATCCTCAGCTTCGTCTGGCGCGGCGTCACGGCTAGGGCCCCAATACACGCGCCGGCTGCGTTCGGCGCGAAAGGCGTCCGTCACACGTTGGCTTTCGCGCCGCACGCGCTCTTTGAACTGCTCCAAGCGATGCACGAGGCGGATTGCTTCGCCGCCAAGCTCGGCCTGGGTCGCCTGCCCTTGCTCTGTGCTCGCACCAGTTACGACGCGGATGCTGCCATCCTGCGCGGTCGCCGTCAACACTGCCGCTCCTTCCCCGATGCGTGCGGCGAGATCGTCCGCTGAGCTACGTTCTGCGCCTGGCAGCGAACACCTGATGTCTCCGCTCGGAGCGTGGAGTTCGAGACGCACGCTCGACGTCTCGTCAAGGCGTAGGATGATGTCACCGCGGACCTGCAGCACATAGTTGCCACGGGTAGGCGCCCCGCTGAACGTGAGGTCGCCACGAACGGCCTGTACTTCTGCCGAGGCAGGTGTGCCGCTGATGGAGATGTCCCCGTGGACATCGTGGATTGACACATTGCCCGTCGCACGCTCGATGGCGAGATCGCCGTGCGCATTGGCGATGGTCGCGTCTGCCTCGATGCCGCGTGCGACCAGGTCGCCACGGAATTGCTTGACCTGCACCGACCTGCTCTGCTTGAGCATGATGTCGCCTTGCACATCCTGCAACACGACATCGCCACAGTCTTCAATAACCCAGTCGCCGTTGCAGGCGCTGAGCTGCACCGATTGCACCCTGGAGATAACTATGTCGCCATTGCAGGCGCTGAGCTCTGTCGAGCTTCCCGTCGGCAGATGTGCCGACAATGGCATGAGTCCGCTGATCTCCAGCCTATTGTCCAGCGGGTGCAGTCGCGCGACAGACGCTTCCGCCTCCGACGTTAGCTGGATGACCGACTTGTCCCATCCTTGCACAGTCCCGTCACCGGCGCAGCCGTGAAAGAGTACGGCTGGCGCGCTCCCCAGCTCAAACTCTCGTACTTTCACCTGATTTGGCCTCCCTGCTAATCCCGCTGCAAGAGTTTGACCGCTTCCGCTGAGGTGATCTTGCCCTGTGCAACATCTTCCAGAATTGCGCGGCGCTGTTCGGGCGAGAGCACAGTTTCCTCCCCTGTTTCATAACCTAGAGAGCGGACGACCTCATTCAGCCTGCTGCGCACGGTCGGATAGGAGAGCCCGAGCTCCTCCTGTACTTTGTTCAAGCGGCCTTCGCAGCGCACGAACACCTCCAGGAAACCAAGCTGGTCAGGCCCAAGCCGATCAAAGTGGCCCAACTCGAAATGCCCTTCCAGTGTCGAATCACAGGTGCGACAATGCAGCCTGGTCACCGTGAGGTCCTGACCACAAACGGGGCACTTGCTGGGCACTGGGAACATGGATCCTCCTCTGTGATTGTTCAGCCTGGGCGCATCGCGATCGCCCGAGAGACCGCGGACCCCCCCCCTCATATCAATATTATTACAGCCATTCTTTATAAATTATACACCAAATCGAAGAAAAGTCAACATCTATGCCATGTCAATTGGGACAAAGCAGCGAAATTCGTTTTGCGCAGAGCAAGACACCCCCTGACTCTTTGCATCCCAAGCTGGTTCTGCTAACACTCCCGTGCAGCATCATGCAGGCTGGCATCACCTTCGCGCACGACCTCAACCGGTCCGTCGGGAGGTTGGACGAGCAAGGCACCGTCTTCTGACACTTCGACGGCGAGGCCGGACAGCACCCGACCGTGGCCCTGCACCTGTACCGCACGACCCAACGTTTCCAGGGCGGCCGCCCACTCGGGCTGCGGAGATACGCCCGCCAACGCCGCATCGTAGTGTTCCTCGGTACACTCCAGGATGTGGCGCAGCAAGGCGGCGCGCTCCACAGCCTTCCCGAGCACCTGAGACAGGCTGGTAGCAACAAACTGGGCGGGCAGCGCGCCAGCAGCAAAGTTCACATTCAGGCCGATGCCGACGACAGCGTAGGCCAGTTTGTCGCCAACGAAACTGGCTTCGGTCAAGATGCCACCCAGCTTGCGCCCTCGGTAGACGAGGTCATTGGGCCACTTCAGGTCAACCGTCAATCCAGTTGCACAGGCGATGCCCTGACGCACACCCATAGCGCTTATCATGAGCAGGTAGCTGGCATGTTCAAGTGGATGCGGAGGGCGGAAGATAAGGGAAAGGAGCAGCGAGCTTGAGCGTGGGGCAAGCCAGGCTCGGCCGAGCCGTCCGCGACCCGCGCTTTGCTCCTCCGCCACGACCAACGTGCCGTCGACGGCGCCCGTGTCCGCCAGCTCCCTGGCAATGGTATTGGTCGAGTCGACCAGCTCGTAACAGTGCACGCGCTGGCCCAGCCGCAAGGTGCGCAGTCCGCACTGAACCACGCGCGGTGTCAGCACGTCGCCGGAGCCTCTAGCTGCCTGCTTCCCACACATGGGCGCAGCGTAGCGCAAGCTACTCCGCCTGTCAAGGCTGGTTGACCGAACCGTCGAAAGCTGGTACAATCATGACGCATCCTGACAGGATACGGGCGAGGCAGCGTGTGACCACAGTCGTTGACTTGATTGTGTCTGGTGCACGCCAACTGCTCACTTTGGTTGGCGACGGTCCTCGTCGTGGATCGCAGATGCGAGACCTCGGTATCATCGAGGATGGCGCCCTGGCTGTCGCCGGCGGACGCATCGTCGCGGTGGGCCC
>DIVN01000264.1 GCA_002435875.1 Anaerolineales bacterium UBA6131 | reverse complement strand
TCAACGTGCTCAACGCGGTCAAGGCTGTGCCCGAGGTGTGCCACATCTTTTGTGCTTCCGCCAATCCGGTGGAGGTGATCATCGCCGAAACGAGCACGGGGCGGGGGATTCTCGGGGTGATCGACGGGGCAAAGCCCACGGGCATCGAAGATGCCGAGGGCATCGCGTGGCGCACGGGCTTTCTGCGCAAGATTGGCTACAAGCTAGGGCAGTAGCGGCCTAGAACCAACGGGCCTGCAGCTCTTGGAGAAAGCCCTCACGCTTGAGCTGCGCCAAGCCGTCGGCGATGCGTTTCCACAGGTAGCCGCTCTCCGGGCGCATGGCCAGCACATACTGCTCGTCGGTGAGGAACCGTTTGCCGTAGCGAATGCCGCCCTGCTGATGGGCAAAGGAGTATACCGAGACGCTGTCCGCGATGACCGCATCGACCTGACCATCGCGGAGCGCCTGCAGGGCCTGTTGCGCGCTCTCGAAGGGCACCGACTGCAGCGGAATGCGCGCCTGCGTAACCAGCCGGCGCGCTTCCAGATGCCCGTTGGAGCCCAGCTGTACACCCACTGCGTGTCCACCCAGGCCATTCACCCCACTGATGCGCCGCTCGTCCTCACGCACGACCAGCAAGAGCCCCGCGTTGAAGTAGGATGGTGAGTAGAGCACGTCTTCGGTCAGGGTCTCGTCGTAGGGCAAGGCCGAAGCCAGGAGCTGGCACTTGTCCGTGAGGAGCGCATCGTAGAGCCCATCAAAGTGCACGTTGATCCACTGCACCTGCACGCCCCAACGCCCAGCCAGCTCGCCGATGAGATCCACGTCGTAGCCGGAAAAGGTGCCATCAGCAGCCTGCACCGCAAAGGGCGGGTACGTCGCATCCATGCACACGCGCAGCAGCCCATCGCGCTGCAACTGTTGCCAGGTGGCGTCGGTCTGCTGGCAGAACCAGGTGCGGTAGACCATGGCAGCGGCCAAGGCCCAACACAGCAGGCCTAGTGCGGCCCAGAAGGCCCGTTGGCCCTGCGAGGAGCGGCCCCAGGCGCACAGGCGCGCCCACGTTTTGACCAGCACTTGTTTCCAACGACCATGGGATACCGGAGCCGTGCTCATGGGACACCCGCGATGCGCCCGGGGCGGGCATAGGACTGCACCTCATCGTAGACCAGCTTGGTCGTGAAGCCAGGGGTGACAAAGGTGAAGCCATCCTGAAAGTTGCGCGCCGGGCGCGGGTAACGGAAAGCCCACACGGCCATCATCTCGCACCAGGGCCACTCGTGGAGGGCCTTCTCATAGGCGGCAATGGTATAGTCGATGCGCAAACCAGGAGGCACGGCCTGGGCATAGCGCGGATAGTCGTTCCAGCCTGTCTCGGTAATGAAGCAGGGCAGGCTGCCGTCGCCGTTTTCCTGCAGCACCTGCTGGAGCAGCTCAGCGCGGCGGAGGTTGAGCCGGTCGGGCGCGGGAGTATCGTCGGCGGAGAGGGTCCAGCCATAGGCATGAATGGCCAGGCCATCAAAGGCCCCCTGCGCCCCAGCCGCGTAGATGCGGCGCAGGAACTCCAGGTCATCCATACCCCACTCGCTGCCAGGCGGCGCCAGGGTGGGAGCCAACCCGGCCGCCAGAACCATCACCGAGGGGTCCACTGCTTTCACCTGCGCATAGGTCAATTGCAGCAGGCGTGTGTAGGCTGCGGGGTCAGGCAGGCGATAGCCCCACTCAAAGCTCAGGTTTGGTTCGTTCCAGACGATGACATGGCGCACTCGCCCGGCGAAATGCTGTACGAAAGCAGCTACAAACTCAGCATAGTCGGCAAAGTGCTCGTCGGGGAGATGGCGAAAGGTCGAGTCCGGCGGCCGCGCCCAACCAGGGACGAAATCGATGCGCGCCACAAGGGTCAAGCCCTGCGCCACCGCGTGCTCCACGACCAGGTCAGGGTGGCTCCAGTCGTAGCGGCCCTTTTCCGGCTCGTAATAGCCCCAGGGAAAGTACTCGACCACCCACGAAGCGCCCATCTCGCGCGCCATCTCGAAGGTACGCTTGACCTTCCAGGGCTCCACCTCGTCGGTGAGGCGGGTGNNTGTGCACACCCATCTTGGGGTTGATGGACTGGACCGTCTGAGTGGGACCAACGTCGACAACGGGCCGCGGCACACGCCCCGCGGCCAGGCTGAGGCCAAACAGCAGGGTCAGGCGTTGCAGCCAGGGGTTGGTGAGCAAGGCGCGCGCGGCCGGCAAGATTGGCCTGTGACTTGGAAGCAGGGTCATGGTGGGATTGTAAGGCCAATGCGCGGCAACTCAAACAAGACAGAGTTCCGAAGTCTGGGAGACTTCGGAAGTCTCTACGCCGCTTGCAGCAAGAAGCTGAGCGCCTTCTCCTGGATCGCGCACATCATCGTCATGTCGATGTTGTCGTCAACGCACTCCAGGACCAGGCTGGCTTTTCCAGCACAGGTCACCGCACCCAACACCAGGTTGACATTGGACAGCGGAAACCCTGCACCCGGTTTCATGATCAGGCGATCGAGCTCCAGAGGGCCGTATTGACGAGGGAAATCTAGTCTGGCGAGGTTGGTGATCGCCGTCCCCAGCGTGATGCGCTGCAATGAGTCCATCTTTTCCCTGCGCACAATCCCCGCGACGACGTCATCCCGCGTGCCAAAGGACACAAGCTTGTCGTAGCGTGGGGACTCCTGCGGAACGAGGCCAGCCAGGCGTTTGAAGTTGATGGCCTGCAGGATGGACGGATCAAGATAACACCAGGTCAGGAAATCCCGCAGCAGGGACTTGTCGTTCAACATACGCGCTGTGTCCCCGTGAAAGCCCCGCGCGTTCTCCCAGAAACCTTTGCCGGTATCATAGCGGCGCTTGAGCGTCACCAGCCCCGCATAGAAGCCCATGACCTCTCCTACCGGCCTGCGGAGGCGATCCCTCAGGCTGGCTGCGATCGCGGCGGTCGCCAGATGTGGCGCTTGGCCCTGCACGAGTACCTGCGCGCCAACGAAAGCTGCCGCCAGCGCTGAGTTGACGGTGACGTCATTGCGGTGGCAGCGCTCGACCAGGGCGGAAGTCTGCGCCTCGGATAGCTCGATGGGATACACCTGGTGAGGATAGCGGCTCCAATAGGCTTCGGTCAGCTCCTCGTAATCCTCCTGGTCGAAGAGCACCTTATCCACGCCCCATTTCTTGTTCATGCGGCCGATGACCAGCCTCACCAGGGGATTCAGCGACAGCCCTCGGGGCATGTCAGATAGCTTGATCGGCAGCGGGTCCGGCAACACGTCGACGTGGTAATCCGGATTGCCCATTTGCGTCAGCAGGTCCCGTGCCAGGTAGGCCAGGGACAGCCCGTCGCACAGGATGTGATGGCAGACGATGACCAGCTCTGAGACGCTGGGCGACTGCAGCAGGATGAAGCGAATCGCCGGCCGCACTGGAAAGTCGAATGGGGTGCGGCATGAGTCTTGAACCACCCGAATCCAGTGGTTTTCGGATTGGCGCGGGACGCAGGTCACCTCGAGCTCGCTCGCCCCGTCACTCGTGAGCCAGAGGTTGCCGCCCGCATCATCGACAATGCGCGAACGCAGGTTGGGATGCCGGCGGCTGACTTGCACCAGCGCGTCCCTCAACGTGCCTTCGGTGACGTGGCCGCGGAGGCGGGCCACTATACTGACGACAGCGAAGGGCGAGCGCGCGAGAAGGGCTTCGATGGGGGTGATCGCCCTACGGTACTCGGCACCTTTGCTTGCTGACATCTTCCTCACCGCCTTTCGGTTGAGGAGTCCCAGACTTCCGAAGTCTTGGCAGACTTCGGAAGTCTGGGCTTGTCGTCTACCAGGGCTGGTCGGGGTTCTTCAGGAAGGAGTCGATGTCCGCGGCGGCGCGCTTGCCGGCACCCATGGCGCTGATGACGGTGGCTGCGCCGGTGACAATGTCACCACCGGCCCAGACGCAGGGCCGCTTGGTGCGGCCGTAGTCTTCGTTGGCCACCACGGTCCCATGGCTGGTCCGCTCGAGCCCCGGGGCATCGGTAAAGACCATCGGGTTGGGGCGTGTGCCGAGGGCCATGACTACCAGGTCCACATCCATGTCGTACTCGGAACCTGGGATGGGCACGGGACGCGGGCGACCGCTACGGTCAGGCTCACCGAGCTGCTGCTTCTGCAGGCGAATGCCGCGCACCCAGCGCTTCTCAGTCATCAGCACTTCGATGGGGTTGGTCAGGTAGTGGAACTGGATGCCCTCTTCCTCGGCGTTCTCCAGCTCTTCCGCGCGGGCAGGCGCCTCGGCCTTGGTGCGGCGGTAGATGACATGCACCTCGTCGGCACCCAGGCGCAGGGCACAGCGTGCCGAGTCCATGGCCACGTTGCCTGCGCCGATCACCGCGACACGTTTGCCGATCATGATCGGCGTATCGTACTCGGGGAAGCGATAGGCCTTCATCAGGTTCGTGCGGGTTAGGAACTCGTTCGCGCTGTAGACACCATTGGCGTTCTCGCCGGGGATGTTCATGAACATGGGCAGGCCCGCGCCAGTGCCCAGGAACATGGCATCGTAGCCATCGGCAAAGAGCTCATCGACCGTTTGTAGCTTGCCGATGACCGCGTTGAGAACCAGCTCAGCACCCAGGCTCTGCACGTAGCTGACTTCTGTAGCCACGATGGCCTTGGGCAAGCGGAACTCGGGGATGCCGTAGATCAGCACGCCACCCGGAGCATGCAGCGCCTCAAAGATGGTCACCTGGTGGCCCATCTTGGCCAGATCGCCGGCGCAGGTGAGGCCTGCAGGACCAGCTCCGATGACCGCGACTTTCTTGCCGGTACTGGGAGCCCGCGCAGGGGTGCGCACGCCCTGGCCAATTTCCCAATCGGAGACATAGCGCTCCAAACGGCCGATGGCTACTGGCTCGAACTTTTTGCCCAGGACGCATTGTTCCTCGCACTGCGTTTCCTGCGGACAAACGCGGCCGCAAATCGCGGGCAGGTTGTTCTTGTCCTTCAGCGCCTCAACGGCACCCCACATGTCGCCATCGCGCAGGGCCTTGATAAACTCGGGAATGCGCACGTTGACGGGACAGCCGTCGCGGCAGGTTGGTTTCTTGCACTGCAGACAGCGGTTGGCCTCCGCCACAGCAGCCTCACGGCTGTAGCCAAGGGCCACCTCGTTGAAATTGCGCGCGCGGACCTTGGGGTCCTGGCGCGGCATCTCGTTTCGGGGTTCTACCTTGGCCATCTCTACTTGCCCTCCGCGCAACAGGCGTGGTGATGCGTCTCCTCGTTGTAGCGAACCACAGCAGCCTTTTCCTGATCCAGATAGATGCGCTGGCGCTCCATGAGCAAGCTCCAGTCGACCTGGTGGCCGTCGAACTCGGGCCCATCGACGCAGACGAACTTGGTCTGGCCGCCAACCTCGACGCGGCAAGCGCCGCACATACCCGTGCCGTCGACCATGATCGAGTTGAGGCTGACGATGGTCTTGACCCCGTAGGGTTGGGTGGTCAAGGCGCAGAACTTCATCATA
>DIVN01000031.1 GCA_002435875.1 Anaerolineales bacterium UBA6131 | reverse complement strand
CAGAGTGCACTCTGGTGGGTGACCGCGAGCTCATCCGGCGACTGGCCTCGGAGCAAAGTATCGACATTGGGCGGATGATCATCATCCACGAACCGACGCCCCGGGATGCCTCACGCAAGGTGATGGAGCTCTTGCGCATGGGACATGCAGACCTGGCCATGAAGGGTAAGGTAGAGACCGGCGACTTTCTGCGGGCGGCCCTCGACCGCGAGGCCGGCCTGCGTGTCGGACGCCTTCTCTCTCATGTGGCGGTTTTCGAGGTCCCCGGTTTTGATCGGCTGTTGTTCGTGACGGATTCTGGGGTTGTGGTTGCCCCTACGCTTGAGCAGAAAGTGGAGATCGTGCAGAACGCCATCATGGTTGCGCAGCGCTTTGGCCTGGAGATGCCCAAGGTGGCGATCCTGGCAGCGACCGAGATGGTGAACCCCAAGATTCCCACAAGTATGGATGCCGCGACACTGGCCAAGATGGCTGATCGTCGGCAGATTCAGGGGGGGATAGTAGACGGTCCGTTGGCTCTGGACAATGCCATTTCGGCAGAATCGGCCGCGATCAAGGGCATCCAGAGCGCCGTTGCTGGCTGTGCCGATATCCTGGTCACACCAGATGTCGAAGCTGGTAACATGCTGGCCAAGGCCATCACCTACTTTGCCAAAGGCCGCATGGCCGGAGTGGTCGTGGGTGCCAAGTCACCGCTGATCGTTGCCTCACGATCCGATCCCCACGAGACCAAGCTCATGTCCATGGCGTTGGGCATCATTTTGGCGCGGTAGGTGCATCTCCGCACGCTCATCGCATGTACAGGAAGAGACCGGAGCGCAGTGGCGCATCCGGCACTTGCCGGGGTACCGATCATACGGTTGCCTGGGCAGGGCTGCCTTTCGAGAAGGAGGATGAGGTGATTGAGGTGCGAATTCACGGCCGCGGAGGCCAGGGCGCGGTCATAGCCTCAGAGGTGCTGGCAGATGCAGTATTCCGCGCCGGAAGCTATGTGCAGTCCTTTCCGGCCTTTGGCGTGGAAAGGCGTGGCGCCCCCGTTGCGGCCTTCTTGAGGTTCGATGACCAGCCGGTCCGTCTCCGCTGTCAGGTCTACCACCCGGACCATGTCATGGTGCTCGATCCCAGTCTGATGCAGGTTGTGGACGTCACTGCGGGTTTGAAGGACGGCGGATGGATCTTGATCAACAGCGAACAGCCTCCGGCCTCCTTCGCCTTGCCCTCACAGTTCAGAACCGCCACGGTTGACGCCAGTGCTATCGCCATCAGGCACCGCCTTGGTCCCCAGACGGCACCGATCGTCAACACCGCTATCCTGGGCGCGTTTGCTTACGTCACTGGCCTGGTGAAGCTGGACATGCTGGAGGTCGCCGTGCGTGAGACGGTGCCGATCAAGCCCGACAGCAATGTTGCAGCGATGCGTGAGGCGTTTGGAGCAGTACAGTGCGAGGGAAAGGCGCAGCCATGACCTACCAGATCAGCTTTCGTAACGAAGGCGAAATGCCAGATCTGCCCGTATCCTCGGGAACGACCCTGTATAACACCACCGGCACCTGGCGCTATGTGAGACCCGTCTATCGCAACAAGACCTCGCCGTGCAACGTGGCTTGCCCAGCAGGAGAGGACATCGCCCAGTACCTGGGGCTTGTCGCCAAGGGGAAGTACCAGGAGGCTCGCCTGCGCATTCTGGAAGAGAATCCGTTTCCGGGAGTGTGTGGACGTGTGTGTCCGCACCCTTGTGAGTCCGAGTGCAACCGTGCGGAGCTGGGAGGCAGCATCTCCATTCACATGGTTGAGCGCTTCCTGGCCGACCTGGCCGGTGGGGCCCCGGTGCAGCGCTTGCCAAGCAACGCCCCGGCAGGTGCTACGGTTGCCATAGTTGGGTCGGGCCCGGCCGGGCTATCGTGCGCTTACCAGCTGGCACGCCGCGGCTACCCGGTCACGGTGTTCGAAGCATGGGATGACCTTGGGGGTACAATGCGCCTGGGTATCCCTGCCTATCGCCTCCCCCGCCACGTATTGGATGCCGAGATTGCCGCGATCGCCAGACTTGGTGTCGAGATGTGCACCGGTCGTCGTCTGGGAGACAATCTGAGCACCGCCGATCTGCGCGCATTCTCCGCGGTCTTTCTTGCGGTTGGCCAGCAAAAGAGCCGGGCACTTGAGGTCGCCGGAGAGGATGCGCAGGGAGTAGTCGCCGGGCTGGATTTTCTGCGCCGTGTGAACCTGGGTATGCCGGTTGAGGTTGGGGCCAGGGTAGCTGTGGTCGGCGGAGGCAATACAGCTATGGATGCTGCTCGGGCCGCGCTACGGCTTGGCGCTCAGACGGTTACTGTGCTCTATCGACGGTCGCGTTACGAGATGCCTGCCATTGCCGAAGAGGTGCAGGAAGCCCAGGATGAGGGCATTTGCTTCGAATTCCTGACTACACCCGTCCGCGTGTTGACCGAGGATGGGGCCATTCGTGGGCTACAGTGCGTGCGCATGCAGTTGGGCGCCCCCGATGGCACGGGCAGACGTAGGCCTGAGCCGCTCGCCGGGTCAGAGTACACCTTGAACGTTGATGTGCTCATTCCGGCGTTGGGCCAGGAAGCCGATCTCGCTTTCCTCGAGCACTGGGCGGGCGGAGGGCTTGCACAGACGCTGAGCATGGCGAACGGCTTGCTGGAGACAGATGCTGCGGCGCAATCGTCGCAAACAGGGATCTTTGTCGGTGGCGATAGCGCGACAGGCTTCGGTACCGTGGCCCACGCCGTTGGCTCGGGGAAACGTGCAGCCCTGGCTATAGACCGCTATCTGCATGGGGAGGATCTCAATGGCTTCCCGGCACTTGATCAGCATGTTCATGCTGCGCCGAGGGACCTTGATCCCGCTGTGGTTCGGTTTGCCGATCTCAACCTGGCCTACTTCGAAGAGCTGCCGCGGCCGGAGCCCAAGCAGCGGCCAGCTATTGAGCGCAAACGAGACTTTGCCGAAGTCACCGATGGTCTGGACGAGCAGCAAGTGCAGCAAGAGGCTCACAGGTGCTTCAGCTGCGGAACCTGCAATGGCTGCGATACTTGCTGGCTGTATTGTCCCGATGTCAGCATCTCCCGCGTCGACCACAGTGACTATCAGGTCAACTATGACTACTGCAAAGGCTGTGGGATTTGTGCCCAGGAGTGCCCACGACGAGCCATCGTGATGGAGGAGGAGCTGAAATGGAAAAAGTGATCATGGGCAACCACGCCGTATCTTTCGGCGTGCAGCTCGCCCGTGTGCAGGTGATCGCTGCCTACCCAATCACTCCTCAGACGCAGATTGTTGAAATGCTTTCGGAGCTGTGTGCGGATGGGCGGCTGGCCGCCAAGTTCATCAAGGTCGAGTCGGAGCACTCGGTTATGGCCGCAGTGGTTGGCGCATCGATCGCCGGGGCACGCGCTTTCACTGCCACCTCGTCCCACGGGCTTGCACTGATGCACGAGGTGCTGCATTGGGCAGCGGGAGGTCGTTTGCCCATCGTTGCCGCTAACGTTAACCGGACTCTGGGCCCTGGCTGGAACGTGTGGACCGAGCAGACGGATAGCCTGGCTCAGCGCGATACGGGCTGGATGCAGCTCTACTGTGAAACAAATCAGGAGGCACTGGATCTGGTGCTTCTGGCTTACCGGGTGGCAGAAAAGGTCCTGCTTCCGGTGATGTTGGTGCTCGACGCATTCTTCTTGTCCCATACCATGGAGCCAGTGGATGTGCCAGAACAGGCCCTCGTGGATCGTTTTCTGCCTTCTTTCGAGCCGCAATACAAGCTGCAGCCTGGCGAGCCGTGCTCGTTCTATGGATTGGTAACTCCGGAATACTACATGGAACTGCGGCACAAGATGCACCTTGCGATGCAGTCTGCGTTGGCGGAGATCACGGCAGCAGGAAACGAGTTTGGCCGCCTGTTCGGACGGTACTACGGCCTGCTTGAGCCGTATCGCCTGGAGGACGCGGATGTCGTGCTCGTTACTTCCGGGAGCATCACTGGCACATCCCGCGTCGTTGTGGACGAATGGCGAGCCAGGGGGCACAAGGTTGGCTTGCTCAAGATGCGCGTCTTTCGGCCTTTCCCGTTTGCTGCGGTGCGCCAGGCGCTCGCCCATGCCAAGAAGGTGGCCGTGCTCGACCGAGACATCTCCCAGGGGCTTGGCGGTATCTGGGCGTCGGAAACCAAGGGTGCCCTCTACGGGGTTGCAGAGCCACCGGTCGTATTCCCCTTTATCATCGGCCTGGGCGGGCGCGATGTGACTCCAGAGTCCATTCACAAGGTACTCGACTATACCGTTGCGCACGACGCCCCAGAGGATGATACCGTCTGGATGGAGGTGAAGCGGTGAGCTACGATGTGTCAGAATCCGAGCTACTTGCTTCGGGGCATGTGGCCTGTCCTGGCTGTGGTGCGCCGATGGCGGTGAGGTATGCGCTCAAGGCACTCGGCGAGAATACTGTGCTGATCGTCGTCGCCTCCTGCTGGTCGATCATTGCTGGACCTTTCCCCTACACTGCTGCACAGGTACCTCTGCTGCACACACTGTTTGCTACAGGAGGCTCCGTAGCCTCTGGTGTAAAAGCGGGTTTGGAGGCTCGTGGTCTCCAGGATACGACCGTTCTGACTCTTGCAGGCGATGGAGGCACCTTCGATATCGGGATTCAGGCACTATCCGCAGCCGTGGAGCGCAATGAAGACTTTATCTACATGTGCTACGATAACGAGGCCTATATGAACACCGGAATCCAGCGTAGCTCTGCAACCCCCTGGGGCGCCTGGACGACCACCACTCCGGTGAAGCATCCCAAGGATCAGCCCAAGAAGGACATGGTGGCCATCATGGCCGCCCATCGCATTCCCTATACGGCGACGGCCACCATCGCCTATCCGGAGGATCTGATTCGCAAGGTCCAGAAAGCCAAGTCGATTCGAGGCAGCAAGTTCTTGCACGTGCTGGCCCCCTGCCCAAGCGGTTGGAAATCGGAGCCGTCTCAATCCGTGCTCTTGTCACGACTCGCAGTCGAGTCCTGCATATTCCCGCTTTACGAGGTCGAGCACGGTGAGGAATACCGTATTACCGTGTGGCCAAAGGCCAGAGTACCTGTGCAGAAGTACTTGCGTCTGCAGGGGCGCTTTGCGCACCTGCGTGATGAGGACATCGGGCGTATCCAGGAGAATGTGGACGACGAATGGCAGAAACTGGTGACCAGGTCCGACCGGGCGAAAGCGCCTGGTAACGTCGACCAGGCGTTTTAGTCGGCGAGCAGGGACAGAAATGGGAAGGGCACAGGTGAGGCTGGGCAAGACCGAGTTGTTTCTTCTCAGCGATGGTGTCTGGGCTCTTGATGGTGGGGCCGCCTTCGGGATCGTCCCTAAGGTGTTGTGGCAACAAGTCGCCTCATGCGACGATAAGAACCGGGTGCCCATGGCGTTGAATTGCCTGCTGATCATCTCGGAGGGCAAGAGGATCCTGGTAGACACGGGATACGGCACCAAGCTATCTCTCAAGGAGGAGCAGCAGTTTGCTCTCAAGCGCTCTGGTTCCGGCCTGTTGGATGCTATTCAAGCGATCGGCTTGGCTCCTGACGATGTGGACATCGTGATCAATACGCACTTGCACTCCGACCATTGCGGTGGCAATACCGTGTTGCAGAGTGGTGTGCCGGTTCCGGCGTTTCCCCGCGCCGAATACTGGGTGCAGCGGCAGGAATGGGCAGATGCAAGGTACCCCAACGAGCGCGCGTCTTCTGCGTACCAACCCGCCAACTTTGCCGTTCTCGAGCAATCAAGATGCTTGCGTCTGCTGTGCGGCGACGAGCGAGTCACCAGCGAAGTGCGCTGCATGGTCACTCGCGGTCACACGCGCGCGCACCAAAGCGTCGTGATCGAGTCCGAGGGTGAAACGGCGATCTTTCTCGGTGATGTGGCGTCGCGCGCTGTGCTTCTGGAGCGCCTGAAGTGGAGCAGCGCCTTTGACGTGGAGCCTTTCGAGATGGTAGAGTCCAAACGCGCACTCCGTGCTTGGGCCTGCGAACGACACGCCCTGCTCTTGTTCGGTCACGGCATCGACTTGCCCATGGGTCGTCTGCGCCAAGATGGGGACCGGTTTCTGGTCGAAGGCGCCGCTTAGCACAGAGAATGAAAGGAACAGAGCCTAGGCGCTCTGCTCCTTTCTTGTGTCACGAGTGATGGGCTGCGCCGCCCCGCCAGATGGTTATGGCTTGGGGGGCGGGTATGCCGGGAGAGTAGCACCTGGCCCCGGGTACGGTTGCAGTGTTTGCGCCGGCAGTGGTGTCGCGGGGGCGCTGGTTGGCAGAGCCGCGGTGGACGTCGGCGTAGCCGTGCTGCTGGGGCTCGGAACCTGGGTCATGACCGGGCCGGCAGGCAAAGTGGCGGTCGGGGCTATCTCGGTAGGCGCGACGGCCGTGGGGGTTACCACTACGATGGCGGGCGCGCGCGTGGGAGTAGGTGTGGGCTGTGCTGGCGTACATGCCGCCACAGCCATCGCTAACGCGCCAAGTCCATAGAGCGCCATCTTTCTCACAGCTTTCCTGGTGCTCTCTGTTTTCGATGTATGGCCCTGCATGGGCAACACTCCTTCTGTCCTCGAGGTTCCGGTCAGTATAGCACGTGGGCTGTGAAGCGCCAACTTGCCTTCTGGGTTCTTGGCCGTGGCTGCAGGTTCCGGTGGCCACTGTGCAGCGCGGGCGGCTGGTTTGTGGAGACTACCATCCAGGTGAAGCTAGCAGATGGCCTGTGCCAATGGCAGGAGCTTGCGGTGAGCCGTAGAGAATGCAAAGCGGTCCAGTTCCTCGGGGGCAATCCAACGCCAGTCCGCGCAGCCAAGCGCTCTTGGCTCGCCGGCCACGTAAAGGCACTTGTAGGCCGACAGGGTGATTCGAAAGTGCGTGTAGGCATGTTTCACTACAGCCAGCTTGCTGGCGACTGTGATCTCGATCTCGAGCTCATCTCGTACAGCGTGCTGTAGCGATGACTCTTCATCCTCGGGAGAATCGTACCTGCCGCCGGGGAACTCCCACAGCCCTCCCAACAGACCGCTGGTTGGGCGCTGTGCGATCAGGATCTGTCGGTGGTGACAAATGAGCGCAGCTCCGACTCCGTAATGAGGTAGTGGCTTCCGCGGCTGGCGGATAGGTAGCGACTCTTGTTGACCACGGTAATGTGCCAGGCAGAAGCTGACAAGAGGACATGATGCGCAGGCAGGCTTACGCGGCGTGCAGATGGCAGTCCCGAGGTCCATCAACGCCTGGTTGATGTCACCTGCTTGACCTCCAGCCACCAGCCCCTGCGCTACCTGACGCACTCGTTCTCTGCCGGGGACACTCTGCGGCTCGTCAGCGATGGCGCATATGCGGCATACGACTCGCCGTACGTTTCCATCAATGGCAGCAACGTTGTGGCCACAGCAGATGCTGAGCAATGCTCCCGCAGTGTATTCACCTATGCCAGGTAGGGCGCGCAACTCCGGGGCTGAGGTGGGCAGTCTCCCGCCATGGATTGTGCAGACCTGCTTGGCCAGTGCATGCAAGTTGCGTGCGCGTGCATAATATCCCAGCCCTTCCCAGGCTT
>DIVN01000130.1 GCA_002435875.1 Anaerolineales bacterium UBA6131 | reverse complement strand
TTATGGTAACAGCTATTGTGAGTCGGAACGTGCACTTGACTTTCTGCCCAAGATGCAATACAATTTATATAGAGTATATTGACTTCAATATACTCTATATCGCAGGAGGTTAGTTTGGAAACGCAGGAAAGATTCAGTACAGGAAGAGACACGTTACCGCGCCACTGGCATCGTCGCCCGAGCCGCGAGCGCGGGCGGAGACGCGTCTGGCCGGATAGTATGCTGTCAGGCGCGCCAGATGTCGGAGAGGGACACGCGCTGTCAGGTAGGCGACGCTTTCGCCATTTGGCGGGAGCCAGGGAGGGGCAATGCAGGGGGAATGGCTTCACGCCCAGGTCATGCTTAACTTGCTTTTCAGAGCGTGACAGGATGGGAATCGAGTATATGGAACTTAATATACTTACAACTGAAGGAGTAATTATGGATACACAAGAGAAGGCTAGTTCGGGAGCAGACGAGTCAGTTCGCCAAAGCGATCGTCGCAGGGCCCGCGAGCACGGACAGGAATACGGCTGGCGGGAGAGGATGCTGGCCCATGCGGAAGCGGAGGGAGAAGACCACTGGCTGCTTGGGGGGCGACGCTTCCGCAGCCCACGTGGCGCGAAAGGCGCTCTATTCCGCAATCCTTTCGTCGGCTCCATGCTCACCAGGCGTGGAGGATTCCTGCCTTTGCTGGTTCTGCACCTGATCGCCAAGGGCCATACCTACGGCAACGAAATCATGCGGGCAATCAAGGATCACACCTCAGGCACGTGGCTGGGTAACCCGGGCGCAGTCTATCCGCTGCTGAGGTTCCTGGAACGAGAGGAACTGATCCAGGGCCAGTGGGATGACGATAGCAAGCGCACCCGGCGCGGTTACCTTCTCACCGAGAAGGGACAAGAAGAGTACGCAATGCTGCATGAACTGGTTAAGCCCGGCCTTGAGGAGGCTCTGCAGGTGATGAACGCACTATATCACGAGCTGTATGGCGAAGGTACAGGTGAGGGGGACCTCTGACGCGACGGCGGGTGTCGCCCAGGAAAGAAGCTGCCTTGTTGGGGAGCGGCTTTCTATGTAGACGAGCGGGCGCATCCTCGATTCATGTAGAGCCGCGGTCTGCTTAGGATCGGGGTCAAAAGGGCGGGTGCGCTGCTCGGCGGCGCACCCGCCGTACGGTCCTTATCCCGCACCCCAGGTCCGAATGGGGTGCACGATGCACCGGCTATAGGCAGTGTGGTCAGAAGGTTCACCGCCAGAAGGGAGGATCTCACGAAGGCGAGAGTGAGGCCACGGCGCTGATCGGCCGACCATCCTGGGGACAGGGTATGGACGTGTGGGTCAGCGAACAGCGCCGCTTCCCAGCGGGGCCCCGCTCTAGGCTCGTATCTCGGACGGCAGTTGCGATAACTTGCCTACCAGCGACCAGGGACCGGCCCAGGTGATCTCAACACAGGCAAGCTGGCCTTCTAGGTTTTCGTCGGCTTCGAAGAAAACCAGCTTGTTGTTCACAGTGCGGCCTCTCCACCGCTGGCCTTTGCGCCCTTCGACGAGCACCTCCAGGCGCCGCCCAACGAAGCGCCCGTTGATCTCGCCTGCTATGCGCGCCTGCTGCTCATCCAGTATCTTACGGCGCCTCTCCTTATCTGCAGGGGAGACATCGTCCGAAAGACGGGCCGCTGGCGTGTCCGGTCGTTGGGAGTACTTGGCTATGTGCACGGTGTCGAGACGCAATTCTTCCAGCAGATCATAAGTCGACTGAAACTGCTTTTCGGTCTCACCGGGAAAGCCTACGATCACGTCTGTGGCGATGCTGCAGTGCGGGATGTGCTGCCTCAGGGACGCTACCAGCGCACGATACTCCTCAGCAGTATAGCCGCGGGCCATTCTCCTGAGCACGTCGTCATCGCCTGATTGAACGGGCAGCTCAAAATGGGGGCATACTCTGGGCAGATGGCGTACCGTTGCGATAAGCTTGCCACTGATGTGCGCGGGGTGCGAAGTCAGAAAACGCACGCGCTGCAATCCTGGGAGCTCGTGCACTGCAGTCAGTACATCGGCGAGGTCGGGAGCCGGACGCTCCAGGTCCTGCCCGTAGGCATCCACGTTTTGTCCCAGAAGGGTAACGTCTTGTGCACCGCAGCGCGCCTGCTCCTGCACATCTGCTACAATCTCCGCCAGAGGTCGACTCCTCTGCGGCCCTCGGCGGAGTCGCACGATACAGTAGGTGCAGTGGTGGCTGCAGCCATAGCTGACTGGCACCGATGCACAGACTCTTGCCTGTCCCCGGACCAACGACTTTGCTGGTCCGGAAGCGGTCTCTTTGTGTTTAGGCGAGGTATGCTCGTTGACCCAGCTCAGTACGCCAGTGACATCTGACGGACGGAAGAATGCATCAACGAATGGATACTGCACTCGGAGGGCCACGTCGTCGCCGACGAAGCAGCCCAGCACCAGGATTGCTGCTCGGGGTTGCTGGCGTTTCAGGGTCTTCAATGAGCTAAGCCGGCCAACGACCTGGTCTTCTGCGCTCTGTCGCACCACACAGGTGACGAGGATCACCACATCTGCCTCGACAGGCGCATTGGTCGCCCCAAGGCCCAGGGACTGCAGCCCTTGCGCCAGGCTGCAAGCGTCGGCATCATTCATCTGGCAACCGATTGACCATAGGTAGTAGGATGGCATGTGCCACACTATAGTGGGTGGCCGGGCCTTTGTCAAAGAGCCTGCGGGTGCACATTGCTACTAACTCCGCCAGTGCATGGCACCGCCAGCTTGCGGCTTTCTGTGGCATTGTGGTAGAATCACCGCATACCGGGCAGGAGGACAGGATGATCCCGATTCGCGACATCAATCCCAGGCGGCACTTTCCTGTCGTGACGATGGTGTTGGTCGCTCTCAACATTCTGGTCTTTGTCTTCGAGATGCTAATCCCGACTGAAGCGGGTCTGGACTCCTTAGCGTTCACCTGGGGCTTGGTGCCATACGAGCTGACTACATTGAAGCCGATCGCGCTGGTCACACTGTTCACTTCCATGTTCATACACGGTGGCCTGCTTCACCTCGGCAGCAATATGCTGTACCTCTGGATCTTTGGCGACAATATTGAGAATGCGCTTGGCTCGCTGCGTTTTGCGTTTTTCTACCTGCTCTGCGGGGTGGGTGCCGCACTTGCTCAGGTGTTGACTGGTCCTAGCTCTACCATACCGATGGTGGGAGCCAGCGGAGCCATCTCCGGAGTGCTGGGAGCATACCTGGTCTTGTTTCCCAAGGCCCAGGTGGAGACGCTTGTGTTTCTGGGATACTTCTTGCGACTGGTTCGCCTACCTGCAGCCGCGGTGCTCGGCATGTGGATCCTGCTCCAGCTGCTGAGCGGCTTCGCCTCGTTGGGCATGGAAGCCACCGGCGGTGTGGCCTTCTTCGCCCACATTGGGGGCTTCTTCTCTGGGATCGTCCTGGTGCTCTTGTTACGGCGTCGGAGGTGGTGGGAATAGTGGCCAAGACAGCGCAGATCCTGTACAGGCTCCAATCGGTCGACCTCGAGTTGGCTGATCTGAACAACAGACTGCGTGAGGCAGAATCGCTTCTTGGTGAGTCCACTGAGCTCAAGGCCGCACGGCTGGCGCTTCAGAAGGTCTCCAGCAAGCACGAAGCCGTGCAGGCACAACTGCGCTCTCTGGAACTGGACTTGAAGACCGTCAACGCCCGGATCGCCTCTACCGCTGAGCGCTTGTATGGTGGGCAGGTGAGCAATCCCAAGGAACTCGCTAGCCTGGAACAGGACTTGACGAACTCGAAGAACGCCGCCTCGGCGTTGGAGAGCCGTATCCTTGAAAGTATGGAGCAGCTCGACAGCACGGGACAGGACGCGACCGCCGCGCAGAACGGGCTGCAAGACGCCGAACAGGCCTGCCAGGTCCTACAGGCCAGAGCACACGATCAGATCGACAGACTACGTGAGCAGATTACCGCGTTGACAGAGCGAAGAGGCACCTTGGCAGGAACCGTCCAGAGCAGCGAACTTGCGGTCTACGAGCAGCTTCGCCGCAGCAAGGGAGGGCGAGCGGTTGCGATCTTGGAAGGCGTGATGTGCCAGGGCTGTCGTATGACCATCCCGTCAGGCAAAGCCCAGTTGGTCAGGCAGTCCGACCAAATCGTAACCTGCATGAATTGCGGTCGCATTCTGACTCCCCAACCTTAGCAGATTGCTCCGCTCACTGTGTGCCTGAGCTCTGCGGAACTTGTGTGTGCGTGTGGACGTCGTGGCATAGCCACAGCGGAATCGCTGGCTCCGGGGTCTGCAATGCTGCAGACCACTGCCGACGGAGGTGGAATGGGCTCGATTGTTGTGCCCGGGTCAGGTGATCTCGCTCGCACGGCCGATGTCGTGATTATCGGCGGTGGCGTGATTGGCTGCGCGACGGCCTTCTATGTCTCCTCAAGTGGTCTGGCGACGGTTGTGCTCGAACGACGCGATGCGTTGGGGACTCTGACCACGGCCGCGTCAGAGGAGTGCTTCCGCGCGCAGTTCGACGAGACCGAGAACATTCGGATGATGCTGGAGAGCATCACCGTGTTTGAGGCATTCGCCGATGTTGTGGGGATTGCTGGGTATAATCTGAGCCTGCACCAGCAGGGGTACTTGTTCTTGACAGACGAACCTGGTGCATTAACAGTGCAACAACGTGTCGCTCATCAGCGCCGCCAGGGCCTTCACGATGTGGAGTTTCTGGACGCGCAACAAGTCCGTCAGACGTTCGCGTTTATCGGTGATGAAGTGCATGGTGCGGCATACCGTGCGAAGGATGGCTGGCTCTCGGCGCATGAGCTGGTATCTGGCTTTGCAAAGGGGAGCCGTGCGTTCTTCGCCCTGCAGACGCCGGCTACCGGCATTCGTCTGGACACACAGGGCGTCTGCGCGGTTGAGACCCCGCGTGGCGAGATTCAGACTCGCTGCGTTGTGATTGCTGCAGGACCATTCTCAAGCGTGGTGGGAGCTCAGGCTGGTGCGAAACTGCCTTTGACTGC
Organism: Anaerolineales bacterium UBA6131; assembly: GCA_002435875.1. GTDB lineage: Bacteria > Chloroflexota > Anaerolineae > UBA2200 > UBA2200 > UBA6131. The sequence goes on along the minus strand of DIVN01000130.1, from coordinate 1,514 downwards.
CATCCGTCGGCAGAAGGTGGTGCTGCGCGATACAGCGGGCATTCCTCAACATGCACCGATGACGATCGATCTGGCAAGCGGTGCCTACTGGAGGCCTGAGACCGGTGGCGCTGCGCTCGGCTTGGCGCTGCCGGAGGAGCCTAGCCCGCCAACTGAGAGGGTGCCGACGGATTGGACCTTTCCGGCGATCGTTCTGGATGCAGTTGGACGGCTGGTGCCGTTCTGGAGCGGGGTTGCGGCTAGGCTCACCCGTGACCAGGTCTTCTTGAGTGCTGGTCAGTACACTTGTACGCCAGATCTGAAGCCGATCATTGGCCCAGTACCAGATGTACCCGGCTTGTTCGTGAACAGTGGTTACAGTGGGCATGGCATCATGGCCAGTCCTGCCGGTGCGAGAATGCTGGCCGATTCAATCCTGCACGTGGATGCGACCCTGCACAACCCATTCCGTCCGGATCGCTTCACAGAACTAGGAACCCAGATCTCCGCTGAGCGGCTTGTCCTCTAGCTGGAGGTAACACCCTCTGAGGTGTGCATGCAGCCCGGAAACCCTTATGTTATTGAGCGCCCGCTGACAGCGGGGGACATTGTAGTCGGCCGCCAACGCGCGCTTGCCGAAGTCGTGCAGACCCTGCGTGCCGGCGTGCAATTGATGCTGGTTTTTGGCTCTGCACGCATGGGCAAGACCTCGTTTCTGCGCTTGCTGCAGCACGAGCTGCAGCAGGACACTCGCACCGTGCAGGTCGATGTGGCCTGGCCTCCACACTACGCAGCCGCTGAGGCACGGCCAATTGCGGAGCAGCTGGTGCACTCGATCGAGACAAAGCTCATTTCTGTTGTGCAGCCTCTCATCGGTGGCGAAGCCTTGCAGGGACAAGCGCCGGCCAGCGGAGATCAACGCGCGCTCGTCGCGCTGATCGACGGGCTCGGCTTGCATGAGCTCGGCAGCCCAGTCGGACCAGTGTTCATCGATCTCTTGCAGTCCTCGCTTGTTTCGCATCCGCTCTGGCACGCCGTGATAACTGTACAAGGCACCGCGCGCGGGTCTGCTCTGAAGAGCCCGTCAATCGCTTCATTGCCGGCTATTGAGCTGACTGCCTTCAATCTGGCAGAGACCGAAGAGCTGCTGACTCGCTGTGGCCGAGAGCAGATCCGATACGAGTTCAACGCCCTTCAGCGCATACATCAGCTGACTGCAGGTTCCCCCTACCTGATTCAACTCTTTGGCTACCAATTGGTACTCGATCGACTGGCCAACGTACGCATGCCGGACGTGGACGCGTGTCTGCCCAAAGTCCTGACGCATGCGGCACCAGTTTTCGAGCGAATGTGGTCTGCTGGCTCACGCTCGGCTCAGGCTGTGCTGTCTCTTTCCAACGAGCTCAAGGGCCGGCATGGCGTCATCACCGCGGACGACCTGGCTACGGCGGCCGCCAATCATGGGCTGTCGCTGACCCTCTCTGATCTTTCCGCAGGGCTGGAGGAGTGGGCTGCTGAAGGTGTGCTGCGGCCGC
>DIVN01000219.1 GCA_002435875.1 Anaerolineales bacterium UBA6131 | reverse complement strand
TAACACTTACTTATGAGTCAGCGCGATCCCGTGCCGCTGCCCATCCATACGCTTTGACAGGGTTAGCCTCGCGTGATAAGATCGGCGCATTGCCTCCCGAGCCAGAGGGTCACTGCATGTACCCATCGGCACATAATTCCCATTGGATTCGTCCAGCCGTGATGTTTTGGGGGTTGGTTGTAGTCGCCTGCGTGCCCTCTACACACTGGAAATCTGCACCCACTCCTACACCAAAGACAGCGATGGTTGGTGTAGCGACAGCCGCATCCGCCACTCCAACCCGGCCTGGTATATCCGCGGTCACAGCTCCAACACGTATCATCGCTTCGGCGTCGGGGGAATTGCGCATTGCCGTTCGCGAGGACATCACCACTCTGAACCCTTTCGAGGCCAATAACGAAGGGGAGAGCCTAGCGGTCAGCCTCTTATACGATACACTGCTGGAGACTGACTCTGATGGCAAACCCCGGCCAAACTTGGCGCAACGATGTGAGACCACGGCTTTGGGAACTGGGCTCAGCTGCTGGCTAGATCCGCAAGCGCACTGGCACGATGGGCGGCCAGTGACCGCTGAGGACGTCGTGACATCCTTCTACCTGTTGAGACAAGCAAGGGCGTCACAAATGGCGTGGCTTGCCTCCCTCTGCGATCGCGTCGAAGCCATCAACGAGCACGAGGTCAGGTTCAGCCTTCTGTCAGCACAAGCAAGTGCGATCACGGCTCTCCCGACAAACTTGATTATCGTCCCAGCGCATGTATGGTCTGAGGTTCCTCAGCGAGAGGACGCCAAAGACAATTCTCTGGTAGGTTCGGGCCCCTTTCAGCTGTCCGAATGGATTCCTGGAGATCGGCTTGTCCTGCACAACACGCAGTCTCACCACAACACGCAGGCCGGCGTCGCCACCGTTGTACTGAGAGTACTTCGCGATGAAGTCAAGGCTCTGGAGGAGCTTCGGACGGGGAATGTAGACGCTCTTGGCTGGGCCATCACGCCGTCATTGGCCAAGGACATTCAGGCCCAACCGGACGGTTACCCCGGGCTCGAGGTTCTGGCTACTCCGGGGTTGGAAATGCACATCTTGCTTCTCAATCTGCCCTCACCACCCTACGATCAACCAGCCTTCAGGAAAGCCTTGGCCAAAGCGATTGACACTGATGCGATCGTTGAGACAGCCTGGGGTAAATTCGCCGACCCCGCGCATGGAGCGCCCTTTCCCCGGGGCTCCTACTGGTACAGGGCGGCAGTCGTGCCGATCTCTTTTGACCCGGAGCTGGCCCGCCAAGAACTCCAGTCCGCTGGTTACCTGGACCACAACCGCGACGGGTGGATAGAGCACCTCGACGGGAGCCGACTGCAGATCCGCATTGCGTGCAAGGATACCCTCAGCACACGACACGTGGCTCAGAGGATCGCTGCTGATTGGCAGGCTATAGGCCTGTCAGTCGAGGTAGATGCCATTGACCAGGATCAATGGATCCCTACTTTGGCCGCCGGCGAATTCGAGTGCGCTCTTCACAAAACCGGATTCGCGGATATCCGATCAGTCCTGGCCTCGTTTGCGATCGATAGGGGCACTCGTGCTGCCGGGCGCACTGTGGGGCCCAATTTCGGTGGCTATAGCAGCCCTGAGGCCAATGAGCTCATTCTATCTGCACGCCACGAGCCTGATACTGCGGCAGAGCTCGAACTGATTCATCGCCTTCAGGACACACTTGAGCGCGACGTGCCTCAGATACCTTTGTATTCACCACATATCCTCAACCTGGTTCGCAGCGATACTTTCGGTAGTTGGCAGCCCCAGGCAGGGATCGGACTCTTGCATCGGACAACCATTGTCGCCGTGCAACCGTACTCCGGCAGACCAGATTAGGTTCTTGCCTATATCGTGCGAGACAAGACTTAGGCCGCAGAAGATGGTGCTTCCGGCCCCTTGTCACCCGCGCTGCGTAACTCCACCGCTCGTCGATAGAGATCTGCATACTTGGCTGCAGATGCCTGCCAGGACAAGTCGGCGCTCATGCCACGCACCTGCAACTTGCGCCAAGTCCCCTTGTATTTGTAGTTCTCGAGAGCCCGTACGATCGTGGCAAACAGGGCCCAGCGATCGTAGCGCTCGAAAGAGAAACCATTGCCCTCGTCGGTAGCTGGATCATAGTTCTGAACGGTATCTGCCAAGCCACCGGTAGAACGCACCAGGGGTATGCTCCCATAGCGCATCGCAACCATTTGCCCAAGCCCGCAAGGCTCTATGCGCGATGGCATAAGAAAGATATCGCTACCGGCGTAGATCTTCTGCTCCATATGCGCGCTGAAGGTCAGGAAGACCGCCACCTGTTTGGGGTAAGCCACTGCAATGCGTGAAAGCATTTCGTGATAGTGCGGATCGCCAGTACCCATCAGCACAAACTGGACATTCAGGTCCAGTACATGGTCAATCACATCGCCCAGAATGTCGAACCCTTTCTGATCACTCAGCCGCGAGACCAAACCAATCAAAGGAACTGATTGGTTTTCGGGCAAGTTCGCTTCTCTTTGCAGATCGAGCTTGTTTTGCTCGCGTTTCGCGAGATGATCCACATCATACTGCTGTGCGATGTGAGGGTCAGTGCTCGGGTTCACAAGGTCGTAATCCAGGCCATTGAGAATACCGAACAGATTCTCGTTGCGCGTGCGAAGCAAGGGATCCAGTCGTTCTCCAAACCCTGGGTTGAGGATCTCCTTGGCATAGGTAGGGCTAACCGTATTCACCACATCAGCGAAGTAGATCCCACGGGCCATCAGATCTACAAGCTCGGCTAATTCGGCCATTTCGGGATGGTACATGAACCCGTACTCGGCGATGCCGGCGATTTCCAAGACGCGATGCCCAAATATGCCTTGATAAGCCAGATTGTGCACCGTGTAGACCGTAGCTGCTTTGCCCAGGCAGGGGTCGTCTCGATAGAGAGTCTTGAGCCAGTTGGGCACGATAGCCGTATGCCAATCGTTGCAGTGGATAACATCGGGGCACCACCCGACACGTCCCAGCATTTCCAGGCAGGCTCGACAGAAGAACACAAACCTCTCAGCGTCGTCAGGATACATGTAGATACCGTCACGGTCATAGTACTTGGCGTTATCCACAAAGTAAACGGGGACATCGGGCGCCATCAATCCCTGCCACACAGAAGCTTGTTCCTCGTGCCGGTTCATGGGCACGGGAAAAGCCGGGATCATCTCTCTCAACCCGAATCTGTCAATATCGATGCGGCCATAGCGCGGCATGGCAACTCGTATGTCATGGCCCAGTCGCCGCATCGCCTTGGGTAGTGAGCCCGCGATATCCGCCAGGCCTCCGGTCTTGGCGAAGGGGACCGCCTCAGCGGTCAGGAAGAGGACTTTGAGCGGTTGCCTTTCGTGCATCTCGACCTCCTTGTCGGCCACTGCACGAGGATGTGCTCCTCAACTACAACGCATACCCAGCAAGCCTGCCAAGTGACCAGACTATTCCCAGTGGACAATCCAGGTGCTGATTCCCGCCACTGCCACACATGCCAGAGCCATAAATAGTCGCTGGCTAACCTCAAGATCGACGTCTCGCGAAGTCAGCAGAAAGATGACAACCATCCCGACTGCCAACACCGCCCACATGGCCAGCCTGGGGTGCGCATCCACGAACTTGCGCCACGACGACATATTCCCTCCTGACGACGGCTTGCTTGCCCCACCACTCATAGATAGATACTTCGTTTCCAGGCGCTTCCACTCAGCGATTATCTGAGCGCGAGTTCGTTCGAGGTCACCGCCGTTGTCTATGACCACATCGGCCATGGCCAGATTCTTCTCCGGTGGCTGTTGCGAGCCTATGCGCAGCCTGGCTTCGTCCATGGTTAGGCCGCGAGTCCCCATCAGCCGTTGCACCTGCTGCTCAAGTGGTGCGGTGACCACCCACACCTCGTCGCACTCCTGCTGCATGCCCGACTCGATCAGCTTGATCGCCTCAAGCACGACAACCGGCATCGTGCTCGGTGCCATCTGCCGGTCTCTAAGCTCACGCAGCATTCGCCGACACTCACTCACAACGACAGGGTGCACTATGCGCTCCAGGCGGGCCATTGCCTCAGTATCCGAGAACACCAGCGAACCCAGCCGCATTCGATCGATTTCGCGACCGTTTCCCAACACTTGCTCGCCGAAGGCATCTACGATTTGCTTCCATGAGGCACTGCCGGACCTCATGGCCTGATGTGCAAGGACATCTGCGTCCATTGTCTTGGCGCCCAACTCAGCCAATATCTGGGCAACCGTACTTTTGCCTGTGGCAATGCCGCCAGTCAAGCCAATGACTATCCAGTTGCCGTTCATCTCAGGCAACTCCCACCCAGTCCTCGAGGCAACTCTGGAGCCGCTTCTGTACGTCCTCGTACTCCCGACCCAAATCATACACACGATCTGTGCGCTGCGCACGGCTGGCTTGTTCGAGCTCACGCGCAAGCCTGGATAGCGCAGCCTCAAGCCGTTCGATCTCACCCTCTAGCTGCGTCTGCTTGGCCCTGCGTTGCTTGAGGTCTCTCTCTTCACGCCGGGTCTCCTCTCCACGCTGGCTACCGCGGACTTGAACCTTGGGTGCATCTGTCGCCGGCACCTGCTTGACGGTCTGCATTTCGGCCAGATACTGGGAATAGTTGCCGGAATGGACTGTGACCTGTCCCTCGCTGACTACCCACAACTGTGTAGCGACCGCATCAATAAAGTAACGATCATGTGAGACAAACAAGATCGTCCCATCAAACTCCCTGAGAGCCTTCTCCAAGAGCTCCTGCGACTGGATATCAAGGTGATTGGTGGGCTCATCTAGCAGCAGAAAGTTAGCTCCCTGCAATGCCAGAATTGCCAAAGCGACCCGGCCGCGCTCGCCTCCGCTCAGTTGCGAGACCGCCTTATTTACATCGTCTCCCGAGAACAGGAAGCGCCCAAGCAGACCTCGGGCCTGTTCGAGTGGCAGGTTGCGCACCTTGAGAATCTCCTCCAGCACTGTGTTCTGGTCATTCAGATTCTCATGGCCTTGCGCAAAGTAGGCCAAGTGTACGTTGGCGCCCACCTTGAACCGCCCCCCAAGTGGCGGCACCTGGCCAAGCACGGTCTTCAGGAAGGTGGTCTTTCCACAGCCATTCGGGCCCAAAAGGGCTGCCCTTTGTCCACGAAGCAGCTTTAGGTCGGGAAAACGAATCAGGGGTTGATCATAACCCGTCTGAAGAGCTTCGATGCTGAGGACGTGATCACCGCCGCGGATGCTAGACTGAAGAGTCAGCTTCATCTTCTGTTGCTGTCGAGGGCGCGCTTGTGGCTCAAGGTGTTTCAGTAGCTTCTCACGACCCTGTGCCTGTCGGCTTCGTTGACCCGCCTTATACCGCCGCACAAAATCTTCTGTCCTAGCTACGTATTCCCTCTGTGCCTCATACTCAAGGCGGCGCCGCTGTAAGCGCTCCTCGCGTAGGCGCGCGTACTGGTCATAGTTGCCGACGTACTCCCCTAAGGATCCCGCGTCCATTTCCCAGACCTGGCTTACCACACGATTCAGAAAGTACCGATCGTGAGCTACCACGACCAGACTGCCTTTCCAGTCCGCCAGGTGCTGTTCCAGCCACTGAATCGCCTGCAAGTCGAGGTGATTGGTGGGCTCATCCAGCAGCAAGAGATCCGGATTCAGCAGGATGAGTTTCGCCAACTGGGCACGCGTGTGCTGCCCGCCGCTTAGCATCGAGAGAGGTTTCTGAAATTCGTCTGTGGCAAAACCGAGTCCCATCAGCGTCCGCTGCAGGCGCTGCTCGTACGTGTAGCCGCCAGCCAGCTCAAAAGCCTGTAGCATATCGCCGTAGCGTTCCAGCGCCCTGTCCTGGCTGCAGGCATCACTCATGGACTGCTCAAGCTGGTGCAGTTGCCCTTGTAGAGCCCGCAGATCAGCAAACGCATCCAACATCTCCTCATACAAACTGCGATCCCCTTGCAGGTCGGCACGTTGCGCCAGATAGCCAATGCGTACCGATTTTGCGATATGGACACGCCCCGTATTCGAAGTGTCCAAGCCGGCGATGATGCGAAGCAGCGTGGTCTTCCCCACGCCATTTGCGCCTACTAACGCAATCTTGTCGCCACGGCCAATTCGGAAGGAGATGGCCGAGAAGACATCCTGGGCACCGTAGTATTTGCTTAGGTTTTCTGCTGTAACAAGTGACATATGGTTTTCTCACTTGATTATACATTAGCGCGATGAGGCGACCAAGATTGACTCGTGGTTGGCAGTCTGCTACACTGGAGTCGGCGGACTGTTCCGTACTGATCATCAATCGGTGTGCTGGACGCCTCGGTCGATTGCTGCTCGGCGATGGCTCATACACACAGGCGGGTCAGACCTCGTGTTGGGCTGGGAGTCTCTCAGGCATACCCTATCTGCCACCTCTTCCGGCCCGAGGCCACTGCAAGGCCGTAGGCACATGTGCTCATACGCACACAAGCCGATCCGTATCATGCCCATAATCCTGTCCACCCAGACAGTAGCAACCGCAGCCAATGATGAATGTCGCAAGGAGCTGCCATGGCGAAGCAATTTGAGTGTGCACTCAACTTTAGCGAAGGCAAGAGCCAGCAAGTCATCCGCGCTTTAGTCCAGGCTGCCCGGGGTGTCACAGTCCTCAATGTCGCGTCCGATCCAGACCACAACCGCACAGTCGTAACCTACGTCGGCTCAGCCGAGGCTACTGTAGCTGCCGCGTTTCAGATCACCGCCAAGGCGGTGGAGCTAATCGATATGAACTCCCACCGAGGAGCCCATCCTCGTATGGGAGCAGTCGATGTCGTGCCTTTCGTACCTCTCGGGGCCGCTACGATGGACGAGGCGATCAACTGCGCTCGCCAGCTCGGTCAGCGTCTCGGAGATGAGCTTCAGATCCCTGTCTATCTCTACGAGGAAGCCGCCTCATCCCCGCAACGCAAGAATCTGGCAAACGTTCGCCGGGGCGAATTCGAAGGCCTGGGAGCAAAGCTGGCCGACCCTCTCTGGCGACCAGACTTTGGCCCAGCACATCCGCACCCGACCGCAGGTGCTACTGCCGTAGGCGCGCGCATCTACCTCGTGGCATACAACGTCAACCTCGGGACCAGTGATGTTGCTATCGCTCAGGCAATTGCTCGTACAGTCCGTGCCAAGACAGGCGGACTGCAGGATGTCAAAGCCCTGGGAGTCATGATTCAAGCGCGCAACCTGGCACAGGTATCCATGAATGTGGTCAATCCCTTCCGCACGCCGCTTTACCGCGTGCTTGAGACAGTCCGCATGGAGGCAAAACTATACGGGATCCCCGTGGTAGGCAGCGAGGTCGTTGGACTGATTCCGCTTTCTGTCTTGCTCGATGCCGCTCGCTACTACCTGCAGATTGAGGACTTGACCGAGGATCGTGTGTTAGAGTCCAGGCTCTGGAAAGACAAAACATGAGTGTGTCCGTCTGATGGCAGTCGGCATGCGCCCTTGCGGTCGCCACAGGAGCCACCATCATCGGCAGTTCGGCGCCCATCCCCACATCAATCCCCACACCGCTGCCTCCACGTACACCGACCGGTATGGGCACAGTTTCAGTGGCATCCTGCCGGGCGCTCTCACTGCCGAGATCTGCTGGGTTGCCGGCCGACTGACCGAGGCATACGATGGGGAGGTCTACACAAAGCTCGCCGTGGAGAATGCGCAGGT
>DIVN01000053.1 GCA_002435875.1 Anaerolineales bacterium UBA6131 | reverse complement strand
CGAGTTTCATGCGCCGCATGTTCTCGGGCAAGACGATGGAGGTCATGCCCGCGTCCCAGAGGATATTCATTCTCGGTTTTGAGAGCTGCAACCACGCTGAGAAACCATGTTCGGCAAGCAGCGGCTGCTCCCTAAAGTACTTGATGGATGGCGTTGACTTGACAATCAGGTCAGCTCGGTTGTCTACAAGCACGGTAATTCGCACGTTGCGTGTGGAACCAAAATCGGCGATCCTGGACATTATTCCTCCTTTTGCACGATATTGCCACTCCTGTTGATTCACAGAGTATGGCATTCTCAAGACAAGCACCAATGGGCACTCGCGTGACCGAGCGTAACGTCCTAAGTGTAGGCATCGAGTCGCTGCAAGACGCGACAGATGGCAAGCGTGATCCAGCACTGCTGGCGATGCGTGTTGTCGTTCCGCACAGGCGCCCTGTGAATGGAAGAGTATGAGACGTCCCACAACCCGCTCTCCAACTGGTGCTCAACGAGCCAGTCGACCGCACGCTGCCCGCCATCGTCGTCGGATGCCACGGCGAGCAGCGAAATGGTGTCCAGTGCCGTAACCAGGTTGGTCCACCAGAATGGAAACTGGAAGCGCACCCAGTGGTCCGGGTGTCGGTAGGACGACCAATTGTCCTCGAGCAGCAGCTTGGACTGCAGCAGTCGGGCAGCCTGCCGTGCCTCCCTGGAGCTGCGGTACGTTGGATGCGCTGCAAAGGCACGTAGGGCCATCCCCGTGGCGTGCGCAGAGAAGGGTCTGCTTCCATCGAAAACACGCAGGGGTTCCGCGCTGGGATCAGAAATGATGGCGCACCACTCTCGCCAGCTCAGATCGCGCCATCCGAGCACACAGGGACTGCCCGGAGCCCATCCGCCGTCGTCTTGGCGCACTGCCAATAGCCAGCGTAGCGCGCGCTCCACTCGCACGTCCTCGCCGTAGCCCGCCTGAATCAGCAGGGATAGGATCGCGCCGGTGTAGTAGGGCGCGTACTGGTTTCCAAGGAGCCCGCGCAAGTCACCCTCCTGGCTCTGGCAGGAGAACACATACTCTGCAGCACGGGCTACCGCTGGATGGCTTCTGTCCATCTCGTACTGCTGGACCAGATGGCGCAGCTGGCGATAGGTCGCGGCAAGCGGGTGCGTGGCACCGCTTGCTGGGGCACCCGTCTTACCACGAGGCGCCCACGAGCCATCGGGGCGTTGAGTTCTTAGCAGGCGTTTCACAATGGGCAGAGCCCATAGATGCTCTGGAGAAGTGACAGCTTCATGCAGGAGGTCTCGCCGGGCAAAGAAAGACACTGCATCGTCGCCAGACTGGAGAAGCGCGGGGAGGGGATCGTAACGCAACCGTGGTAGATTCACAAGGCAGATGCTTGCTGCAGCACGCGCAGCGCGCGAAGGGTCACCCATGGGTTGGGGTCGCCCTTGGCGCCGAATCCGCCCCAGGTCTTGCCAGCGTAGCTGTACTCCAGTGGCCAGCGACCATCCGACCCTTGCTTGCTGCGGATCAGTGCCAGCAGCTTGGCCAGCCGTGGGTCCCCTCCGCATCCCAACGCTACCAGGGCTTCGGCGATCTGCAGCACATCGGTCACATAGAATACCGGGAAACCGAATTGCCACCAGGAGCGGCTAGGCTTGGCCCCCCAACCGCAAGGGTATGCGGCTGTTGACGGATCGACACTCAGGAGGAAGTCGATCCCGACGTCGATGGCGCCTTGTATGAGCGCGGTACGACGCTCGGGCGGCCACTCCGCAAAGGCAGCCATTACCTTGACCGCGCCCCATGCACACGGCTGCTTGTTGTTCGATCCACAGCAGAACACGGGTCCGCACTTGCCCGCAGCGTAGTAACGCAGTGGGGCATCGCTCCCACGAGCGAGCGCGATGTACTCGTAGGCTTTCGCTAGGCGCGTATCATTACAACCCAAAGCCGCAAGCGATCGGCACAGGTTGCCTTGTAGGCAGTCCGCCGTGCCCGAAGGTGCACCGGACGCGGTAAATTGTCCGGCCGGCGTGAGGCTGTGATCCAGCACATACCGACAGGCCATGGCAACCCGCCCATCACACGCTGCCGGCGCACCCAGTTGCGCCAGCAGAATCAGAGACCACACGGTCGAGCGATACTTGGGAAAGTACCCCGGCCCTGGCTCAACCCAGAAGCCGGCGGGGTCCATGGCGCCAAGTATCTCGGCGATGGGGCCGCGTGTGTGCGCCTCCGCGCGTAAAAGGTCCCGCTCCGCATCGGCCGCGGGTCGCCGCTGAAGATCGCGCATGGCCAAAAGACGGACGCTGGGCTCGGCATGGCTCACGAGCCAGTCCATTGTGCTTGGAGGCACGGAAAGCACCTGCTCCATTCCAGCTCCTGGTTTCGGTCTTGGTCGCGACTGGACCTATTGACGCAGCACCTACGGCGTTGAGCGCCAGCGGCTTATGACCTTGCGGATGCCAAGCAGACCAATCAGCGCAAGGATCGCGCCAATCAAGAGGTACAGCGGCTCGCCAAAGCTGTGGGTGGCAATCAGCACAGCCCCGATGCAGAGCCATACAAGGTTCACAATCAACGCCCACACTCTGCCGTTTTGCACTTGGTCTCACTCCTGCCCGAAGGTTCTGCCCCTGGCGGCGGGCCAGGCGCACGACTGCTCTGGCCTGATAGCGCTCAGACCCCCAGCTCTCTTGCCAGCATATTGACGTCTGCTGCCATCAACGTCGCCATCTCTTTGGCGCGATCCCCCAGGGCACGCGGGGTGGTGCAATTGTCCACGACGTACACGCCCATGACGGTCCTCTCCTGGTAGTCCATTTGTCTGCGAAACGCCTGCTCGGGCAGGTCGGCATTGCGGCCCGCCGCCCCACCGCAGGTCATGAGCAGTGCAGCGTGCTTGCGTGCGACCAGCGACTGCAGCAAACGATCCTCAGGGTACTTGGCTAGACAAAGCTCACGATCGATAAGCGCCTTCATCCGGGAGGGGAATGACCAGCTGTAGACCGGCGCAGCATACACTACCAGATCAGCACCGATCATGGCATCGAAGATGTCCAGTGCATCGTCCTTGCGCATGCATCCTGGGGTATCAGGTACCCACTGACAGGCCAGGCACCCCACGCACTCGCCGATGTCCTTGCTGCGAAGATCTACATGCTGCAACTGATGCTCCACACCCACGGCCCGCTCGAACTCCGCCAGCACGGTGGCCGTATTGCCGAGCTTGCGCGGGCTCCCCAGAATGGTTAGGATTCTCATGACACGACTGCCTCCCCTCGAGTTTGTAGTGGCGATTTGTAGTCCTGTCATGTCCAGTGTAGCGCCGAGCGACATTTGCGGCAAACCCAACCTATACGGACTCAGGCTTCCTGACCACGACCGCCATGGCCGCGATGACTAATGCGCTGCCAGCCAGTTGCGGGGGTGTAAGTCGCTCATGCAAGAGGAAAAAGGCTGTCAATACCGTAAAGACAGGTTCCGCGGTCACTAGCAAATTGACTGTGCTCGCGGGAAGGTTCGCAAGACTGAGATTGTACAAGCCAAAGCCGAGCACGCTTGGGCCGGCGGCGAGCAGAATGAGCAGTAGCCAACCACTCACCGAGCGGCCTAGCCACCACATCTCACCCGGCACACGTGCGCCTCCGGGAATGAGCCAGCCCACGCTGAGGTTGACAAGCAGCAGGACGAGCGCAGCCACGGAGAAAGTGTGTAGCAGGGTGGTCCATGGACTGATGCCCCGCTGCGCGGCCAGGCGGCCCATGATGCCGTATATGGCATACAGCAGCCCTGATAGCAGGCCCGTCAAGAGCCCCAGCGAGCTCAGCGGCTGCGATGCCTGGCCAAGAGCGCCGGCAACGAGCCCGCATCCGGCGAGGCACAGCACGATAGCCAATGCCTTGCCACGAGCCAGGTGCTCGTGCAGCAGCCGCCACTCGAGCAGCGCCGCGAATGCCGTTGAGCAGTAGGCCAGCACAGTCGCCACGGCAGCTCCATTTAGGGCGACAGAGAGTGTCCAGAAGGCGTTGAACAGCGCTACGAGCACTCCATACGACCACAGATACCCACGGTCCTCGCGGGCAGTGCGCACCAAGCTCGGGCACAAGGCCAGTAGCACGATGCCCAGGGTGACCCCGATGAAAGCATCTCGCCAAAATGCCAGCACCAGCGCGGGCAGCGAGTACACCTCCGTCAGGTAGCGGATCAAGATGGCAGTGCTCGATAGGAAAACAGCACTCAGTATGGCGTAGACGAAGCCACGCGTACTGTCACGACGGCTGAGAGTGGGCTGGGGCATGGATCGCCTTTCTGGCGTTATGGTGGGACATGATGGTACGTGCACGACCTCGATTGTTGGCATCGCGCCGAGACAGTGACCAACTAGTGGCCTGACGACAATCGTCCAAAGCGAGGCCGGCTGGGCATCATATCGATGCCTGGCAGGCGTGTGCCACACAGCCATACGCCGCCCTGCCTCGAGGCAGCCAAGCGAACGTCCCGTTCGCCCACTGATTGAACGCCGCCGGCCCATCCCGTGCAGGGTCATCCTGACTGGCCGGGAACAACATCTCACTCAGCAGGCCTGGTCATACCGGAGACGGGAACATTGTACTCATGCATACGGCCAAGGTGAAACAAATGCAGGAAGGTCACCGAGGCTGCGCGTATGGCCGCACCACCTACAATCTGCGCCACGTACAACATCATACGGCGGAGATCTGCTTTGAGTTGCATCGCAGAGGGCTGCGCGCGCCCGAATGGCAGTAGATGCGCGAGTGCGAGCTGCGGTGCGCTTGGTAC
>DIVN01000132.1 GCA_002435875.1 Anaerolineales bacterium UBA6131 | reverse complement strand
GTCGCCCCCGCAGCGTAGCCGTAGACGCCAGTTCCGCCTACCGAGCGGCTTACGCCCTTGATGCCGTATGTATCCCCGGAGCTGGCAATCGCCTCGCCGAACACTCCGATGCCAGCGCTGGAGTCTGCCTGACCACTGACGCCATACGTTTGCCCGCTTGCGGCCCTCGCGTAACCAAAAACACCTCGCCCCGCATTCGAGCGACTCTCTCCCCAGATTCCAAAGTTGCTCCCGCTGCTCGTAGTTGCTACACCATAGATACCCTTGCCGGCTGTGGAGCGGGTCTCTCCAGTCACGCCGAAGGTCTCGCCGGTTGCAGCGGCGTTCACGCCGAATACGCCGGTACCCCCGGACGAATAGCTTTGGCCAACGACGCCATAGGTGTCTCCGCTCGCTGCGGTCACCACGCCGTAGATGCCCCGCCCTTCGGTGGAGCGGCTCTCGCCCCACATGCCATAGTTGACGCCGCTAGCGGCGCTGGCCAAACCGGCAACGCCTTTGCCCGCGCTGGAGCTTGTCTCGCCGCGTATGCCGCGGCCCTCGCCGCTGGTAGCCGTGTTGATGCCCAGAATGCCCGTTCCGGCAGGAGACTGGCTGTGCCCGACGACGCCGTAGGTGTCCCCACTGCTGGCCGTAGCTACACCGTAAACGCCACGACCGGTGGTCGCCCGGCTCTCCGCCCACAGGCCGTAGCTTGTGCCACTGCCTGCCGTAGCTACTCCGTAGAGGGCTTTGCCTGAGGTTGAGGCGTTCTGGGCCCAGACCCCGACCGTGTTGCCGCTCGCCGCATCCGCCAGGCCGAACATGCCTGCCCCTGCCGTAGACGACGCCTGGCCCCATACGCCAAAAGTATCCCCGCTTGGTGAAGAGGCGAAGCCAAGCACTCCACGGCCCGCGCTGGAAGTGCTCTGCCCTCGTACGCCCACCGTCTCACCGGATGCTGCGTCAACAAGACTGCCGACACCGCGCCCGGCCGTCGAGGAGCTCTGTCCGAACACGCCATAGGTCGTGCCGCTCTGTGCACTGGCAACGCCCGACACCCCCTGTCCGGCCGGCGAGCTGCTGCGGCCTAGCACGCCCAGCCCCCCACCGCTGGAGGCCAGATTTACGCCGGACACGCCGGCCCCTACAGGTGAAGAGCTCTGGCCAAAGACGCCAAAGGAGGTCCCACTGCCAGACACCGTGAGCCCAAAGACACCGATTCCTGTCGCTGAGTTGCTCTGGCCCAGCACCCCAACCCCAGAGCCGCTCTGGCTTGTCGCCAGTCCGTATACGCCGCGACCTTCGCCCGAATCCGTCTGACCCCAAACGCCATAGCTACGCCCGTTGCTCCCAGCGCTGTAGCCGAGTACCCCCATGCCCACAGGCGAGTTGCTTTGGCCCCAGACACCATAGTTGGTGCCCGTGATCGCCGTGACGACGCCAACGACGCCCCGTCCGCTCGTCGATGCGCTCTCGCCGCGCACCCCCACAGCCTCGCCGCTCTGTGCCGTGGCCGTTCCGAGAACCCCGCGTCCGCTCCCCGAGCGCGTCTCACCGTAGAGCCCGCATGTCGTACCGGAGGCGGAGGTGGCCAGGCCATATACGGCGCGCCCGGCCGGGGAGCCCGTCTCACCTTTCACCCCCAGAGCTGAGCCGCTGGTCGCCGAGTTGACCCCGTACACGCCCTTGCCCTCGGGAGACTGGCTCCAGCCGATGGTACCGCTGTTGTCTCCGCTGCCCGCTTTGGCCGAGCCGACAACGCCCGAGCCAAGTGGGGAAGCGGCTTCTCCCCAAATGCCGTATGTCCGGCCGCTTGGCGCCGTGGCTACGCCCCACACACCGATGCCGTCGGACGAATCGCTCTGACCCAGGACGCCGCGTGTGTTGCCAGTCTGGGCGGTGGCTGCACCCTGCACACCGATGCCTGAGACTGAGGATGTCCGCCCAATGATGCCGTAGTTCAGGCCAGTTGCTGAGGTGGCTGCTCCAAGGACGCCAATCCCTTGCGGCGCGTCTGTTTGGCCTGACACCCCGCGTGGCTGCCCCGTCCGAGCGGATGCGTAACCCATTACCCCGCCCCCGTCAGGCGATGCGCCCGCGCCCCAAACTCCATATGTGGTGCCGGTAACCGCCGTGGACGACCCGAGCACGCCGATCCCTGCCGGAGAATCGGTTTGCCCCTCCACGCCGCGGTTGGGCCCGCTGGCTGATGTGCCGTAGCCCAACACCCCGCTTCCGCTGGGCGAGCTCGCGTAGCCCATGATCCCTCGGCTCAGGCCCGTCCTGGCCGAGGCAACCCCAAAGACAGCGGCGCCTTCTGCCGATTGGCTCGTGCCCATCACGCCATAGTTCGTGCCCGTTGGCGCTGAAGTCTGTCCAAGCACGCCGATTCCCTGGAAAGAGTCGCTTGTGCCGGAGACGCCCAAGGCCTGCCCGCTCTTGGCGACAGCATAGCCCATGACCCCCGTGCCCTGTGTCGATTTGCTGGCGGCGTAAACGCCAAAAGTGGTGCCGGTAGGGCTTTCAGCGAGGGCCGCGACGGCCTTGCCTGAAGAAGATGCGGTCTCTCCCATTACACCCATGCTCGGGCCGCTTCTGGCTGAGGCGTAGCCCGTGATACCCGCTCCATTGCTCGAATCGCTGATACCACGGACCCCTGCCGTGGCTCCGGTCAACGACCTGGCCCAGCCCAGCACGCCGATGCCCTCGTTCGAGTCGTTCTGCCCAGCGACTGCCCTGCTCTGCCCGGTGGCAAAGGGGACATGTCCAGTCACGCCTGTACCGTTGGGCGATGCCGTCGTGCCGTAAACCCCAGCGGTCATCCCTGTTGTTGCGGAATGGTAGCCGACGACGCCCAGGCCCTCCGGCGATGCGCTGACCCCGTAGACCCCATAGTTGACACCGTTCTGGGCGTCGGACGAGCCCCAAACACCGGCGCCGGTTGGCGAGACCACGCGGCCCCATACCCCTCTGGGTACGCCGCTGGTCGCTGTGGCTTCGCCGAAGACGCCTGCTCCGTCTGGCGAGTCCGCGCGGCCCCACACTCCCTCCGTGAATCCAGTAACGGCGGTGTTGTGACCCAGCGCGCCCATGCCTTCCGGCGAGTCAGTGCGCCCCCAGACTCCCATGTTCGTGCCGGTGACCGCTGTGGCAAAACCAAAGACCCCGGCGCCCGAAGGCGAATCGCTAGAGCCCCACACGCCCCGGGTGATGCCGGTGGGTGACAGCGCCTGTCCCATCACCCCTGTGCCCTCTGGGGAGTTGCTGGTCCCAGCGACACCGCGCGTGACGCCATTGGCCGCGTTTGCCCAACCCAAAACCCCCGTACCCTGGTTTGACTGGCTGACGGCCCACAGCCCATGAGTGTACCCGGTGGGAGACGTAGCGTGTCCAGTTAGGGCGATACCGTCTGGCGAATCCGCCGTCCCCAAGACTCCGCGCGTGATGCCCGTCGGCGATGTTGCGTAGCCGGTTACACCCACGCCATTCGGAGAAGCGGTATCCCCCCAAACGCCGAAGGTGACGCCGCTGGCGGCGGTGGCTTGCCCACGCACACCAATGCCTTCGGACGAGTCCGTGCGGCCCCACATGCCGACGGTGGTGCCGGTCGCTGAGCTCGCCCAGCCATACAGGCCCACGCTGCCCGTGACCGAGCTCAAGTTGCGTCCGACCACGCTGGCTCCGCTGTCGATCACGCCGATCACGTGCGCCCCTGGCTTGAGTGTCAGAGCGTAGGGCACGGGCAGCATCTGCTGCCGTGGCGCGAGTGTTTCACCATCCACGCTTACCTCGAGCCAGCGCTCAGCCCCGAAAAAGTCAGGCTGCCGCACATCCAGCTCCACCGCCAGGTAGCCGTCCGCGGTTGGCACGCTGACGTTACCGCTCTCCCAGACCAACAGCCCACCGCTCGCCGCATCGAGGATGCGGAAGACCAGGCTGTGCACGCCGTCAGGTACAGGCGCACCGTTTGCCCCGAACAACCTCCCCTGATAGGTGATCGAGTCGGGGACATGTCCGGCTGCTCCCGCATCTGGCCCATCCGGCGGTGGCACGGACAACGGGCTTAGCAAGATGGACTGGTCTGCTAGGACCGATTGCTCGTCCGGCAGAGGTCCGGCCAATACTGCACCCGACGCCCGCATGGACAAGGTCATCAGTGAGACCAACGCAATCCGCACCAGGTTCTTTCCACCGTTCATCTTCCCTCCAAGGCCTGTGGGCCCGAGCAATGCCGCGAAAGAGCGACTGTATCACTTGCTGTGTCCGCCTGGATGAACATCTTGGACACGATGAGCCTTCCGTTGGTCACCCGACCGTTAGCCGGCACGCCTGCATGCGAATGCCAGGCGAATCCAAATCGTCGATCTGCAGAGGCACAACAAAGAGACCATACCGCAGCTGGTGTTGCGTAACGATGGCCCAGCGGCGAGATGGCTTTCCAAGGCAGGTTGAAGGACGAGGTCGGAGAAGTTGAGCAGCGTCGACAGGATGCGTCAGGCACGGCACATTGGCAGGTGGCAAGCGTGGGGAGGAGGGACTGCGCATGACTGCCTCCATCACTGCTACCCAGTTCTGTGGAGCGGGGGGTGGCGCGCAAGGCGGAGAGTTGTCTGAACGGCCCCCACCTCCACTGAGCCAGTATACCGTATGCCCAGGCCGGTGTCAATGCACCCAGGCCCGGAGGTGGCCAGCTCCGTCTATGAGCAGCAAACTGCCTCCGTCCCGGTAACAGGGCGACGGAGGCAGCTTGTGATGAGGCTTGTAAGTGCGGACGCCTGTCAGGGCGTCCGGGCTAACATATGTTGGTGTGTCGGCGTGCTAGATCTTGGCCAGCTCCTGCACAATGGCCTGAAGATTCTGCTGAACTGAGGCCGCTGTGGGATAGGTGGCCAACTTGGCGAGGGTCATGTCCAGAACCATGTCTAGCTGTGGGTTGGTGGAGAATCCAGGCACGTGCGCTTCCAACACAGCGCGCGCCCTGTCATTGGCCATCAAGTCTCGAATCTTGGACTCTGCGTCGAATCCCATGTCAATCTCCTGTACTGTGGTGAATCTTGCCGAATCCGACACGACACAGCATAGCGCGATCCGCGCCATAGGTCAACTCGCGCGGTGACTTGGCTCGCCTCTCGCGCTCGCGCCCTGGCCGCAATCTGGCTGTGTAGCTCGCTCGAGGGCCTCCAGGTAGGCCATGGCCTCCTCGCAGCTGTGACCGCACATCTCCTCATTTGGCTCAAGGCGCACGCAGACCACCGGTTTCTCCGGCGAGCCATGCAGGCGACACCGTCCGTCGGGCGTCAGTTGCACACAGCGCACGCCAGCGGGCTTGCCATTGGGCATGCCCGGGATAGGCGATGAGATCGAGAGTGCGATGCAACATGCGGCACATCCAACGCGACACTCCATGTATGACCTGGATCCCTCCTGGATACTAGCTATGCACGGCAGCTAGTAGTAGAACTTGCCAACGATGGATTTGCCGTCGGGCGCCAACTGCACACCCTCCATCTCCAGCAAGGACTTTTTCATTTCGGTGCCACCCTGGTACCCCCCAAGGCTCCCATCCGCTCGAACCGCCCGGTGGCATGGTATGACGATCGGGAACGGATTCGCGGCCAGGGCACGTCCAACTGCCCGGCTTGCCCTCGATACTCCAATGTGCTGTGCTATCCTGCCGTATGTGCTTACCCGGCCGCGCGGGATGCCATACTCTGCGAGCAGCACGCGGCGCTGAAAATCACCGCAGAACTCCAGCGCAAAGATGCTCAGGTCAAAGGTGACGGGCTCGCCACTGAGAAAGCGCTGCAACTGCCCACTCAGTTGTTCGACGCAGCCTGACGATTTGTGGACGGCTTGAGGGTAGTTCTTGCGGATGGCCTCTGCAGCTGGCTCGCGCTCCTTGCCGAGGAAGACTTGGCGGATGCGCTCGCGACCGGCAGCACGCCACCATACGATGCCCATGGGCCTGAACGCTGTCGCAGCCAGCGCAAAGAAGGGTTCATCAATATTCATGGCGCAGATGACAGCCGTGGGTGCGGCCAGCGGCGGACAACATCCCGGGAGATGACGCTCCGCCGCAGCCGGCGTTGCCCACCAGTAGCGCACACGCCGCACCCCTTCTGCAGGCGCAGCTCAGCTTCTGCTGAGTAGATTGGAGAACATCCTGTGGTGGTTTTTCTCATCGCCCAAGATTCTCTCAAAGAGAGCCGCCGTCTCTGTATCTTCGGCTGCTCTGGCAACCTTGATGATCTGCTCATATAGATCGACTGCCCCTTGCTCGAGGGCCCGATCGAGCTCCAGCATCTCTCGGGCGGTGGTGCCAAGGCTAACATCGTCCGCTGTGGTCGGCGGCACTCCTCCGAGACGGACTACCCTCTCGGCAATCGCCTCGGCGTGCCTCATTTCCGTGATTGCCACCTTCTTCAACGTTGATCCGGGGAGCCACATGGATGAATGGCTGCCTATGAACTTGATCTGGGCCACGGTCCCCTTTGCAGAGATCGGCGAGTCGACAGTAGCGCCGATTGAGTGCTGAAGCATGTACTGGATGCTGGCCTGAAGTTCCCGAGCAATCGCCGCGCTCAGCAGGGGCATCAATGCGGCAGAAGCGCCCTCTTTTCCCACCGGTATCCCTCCTTGCGACAAACTCGCATACATCAGTACTCTTTGGCACTTGCACTAATGTCGTCCCGATGTGTGACCGACACAGCCTGGACCCCGCCTCCTCCTCATTCTACCACATCGCTGAGGGTTGCGACAATCCTGTCGCGCTCGTTGCGCGCCTCCATCGGCTGTGTGGGTGCTGTGGGCCCACGTATCAAGAGTGCACCCAAGAGCACGTCCTGCGAAGACTCATTCCGAAAGCTCTATTGCTCTGGAGAACCGGAGTCTGGTCGACTCAACCTGAAACCCGGCCGCCAGAGCCAGCCTGAGCAGCCGCTCATTCTCACTGTTGGTACCCATCGCCGCCCAGTCCATCCCTCGCTTGCGCAGCAGGAGCAATCCGGCGGACAGCAGGGCCGAGGCCAGCCTCCGACGCTGATACGCTGGATGGGTGGCGATCGGATCCGTGCAGCCCTCTTGGCGACCGCGTCTGGCATTCTCCTCATGGTCAATCTGACACATGCAGTAGGCTACGAGCCTGCCATCGGGCGCCACCAGGACAAGGTCGCCTTGCGGGTCATAGCTGGGCGCCTCAAGCATGGCCAGACGTTCATCCACGGTCATGTGTTCGGTGCCGAATGCCTGGCGATGCAGACGGACCCACTCATCTGCTTCTGCAGCACCCTCGCTTGGTCTGATCACGCAGCCCTCTGGCAACCGTGGTGGGGCGATCGGATCGTGGAGTGAGCGCAGAAGATGTATGCTCCGCTCAGGCCTCTGCACAAAGCCGTTCCGCAGAAGCAAGGCAACGCGCGCGCGATCACGCGCACTGCAGCTGGCGTCCAGAGTCATGTCTTGGTCGCTGTTGGCCCTCGCTCGCAGGCGCTCCACGCCAAACGCGACAATCTCGCGCTCGAGCTGCCAGTCCGTCTGCGCCGCATCGATCTGGAAAACCAGGTTGTTGTACGAATCCACCAGAGCAGACGCGATCAGTGCCCCGCTCTCGTCGAACCACAGACGGACGTCTTCGCACCCACTGGCCACCGCTACCAGCTCGTGCAGGTCACTTGGTGATGGGTAGGCATGTGCGTCCCGTGCAGACCGGTCTTGGAGGAGCAGGTTGACCATCTGGCGCAGGTCCGCAGCATCCCGATACGCACGGGTAGTCAGCATCGTCTTTACCTTCCAGATCTGCTGCTGGCGGGTCCGCTCCCGCGCAGCCTTGGCGAGCACTGCTCCGGCGCGCCGCCCGTGCGCACGGAGCGCCAGCTCCAGAACGAACCAACAATAATCATCGCGCAGCCTGCCCAAACCCAGAGTCCGGGCATCACGGCAAGGTAGACGCTGCTCACGAGCGTGGAGAGAAGCGGTGTCATGTAGGAGCAGGCAGCTACCAGAACCGCATCGCCTTTGCGCATGGCCATGTCCCAGAAGGTGTAGGCAGCCGCGGTCGAAAGCCCCATGAACACGATCTCCGCAACGACCCGCATCGACTGCGCCGCAGCCGGCGGCTGCAGCACGACCAGCAGCAGGAAGCAGATGCCTGCGGCCAATGTGAACAGCAGCACTCCGCCTTCGCCGCTTGGGCTGCCCCAGCGGCGTGAGAGATTGGAGTACAGGCCCCATGACACGGCCGCGCACAGGCCGAACGCGTACGCGGGCGGGTTACTGGCCAGAGTGTCGGCCAGGGTGCTCCACGCAGGGACATTGTCCTGCACAAGCACCAGAGAGACCCCTGAAAGGGCCAAGAGGGTAGCTGGAACGAGGCTGACGCTTGCCCTGTTTCCCAGGATCCACAGGGAGAATACGATCGTCAGAGCCGGCCACAGATAGTTGAGCAGGCCGACCGCGATCGTTTGCTCACGGTTGTCTGCCAGTCCCAGCGCAAGAAACAACGACAGGGTGTAGAGGACAAAGAGGCTCCCGCATCCCCAAAGATAGAGCCTTGGCAATCTCGTGAGTTCTCGCACAGAGCGTCCCTGCCGCTGGCGCCCGGCCCAGATCAGCAGGCTGGATGTCAGGTAGACGCCTGCTCCCGCTGCCGCTGGCCCGAGCTGCTCTGCAATGCTGCGGCTCAGGGCGACCGTAAAGCTCCACAACAAGATGGCGGCCACTCCGAGCAGAGTGTAGCGGTTGTCTGCCACTCGCACGCGTTGCGACAACAGGGCTTGCCTCCCAGGATTCATGTGCCACCCCTCGCCACTGCGGTCCGTCGATCTCTGGGCTTCTTGGCTAGGGGTCCGGAGTCTCAGGACCCCAATTGTACCGCGGCCGGCCGCACCCCCAAACTACGTCCTTATCCCTCGATCAGCTCTGCGCGCCGAGCCACGCGTAGAGTTGCGCCGTGGTGCGCAGTCCGCTGTGCGTATCGGGATGTCGGTATCTGCCCTCGTACACAGGGCAGACCCTCTCATCGAGCAAGTGCGCGCGCTGTCCGTCCGGCACCTGTGGATGGAGATGCAACGGATAGCTGTAGGTCGGGGGTAGCAGGCGCAGCCTGTCGGGCGCGACCCGCTTCATGACCAGCGTGCTCAATACGGCCTGGTGCAGAAAGATGCGATGCAGCTCGTCGCGCAACAACCCTTGCTGAAACCCTGCATCTGCTGCCAGAGTCCGGACCCGTCGCTTCCACTCTCTCAAGATGCCCCAAGACGGATCCAGCGAGAACACATGCGTGTTATAGTACGGGCGCAAGACCAGCTCGTCTACGAAGGACTCAACCACGGTGGACGCCTCCTCAACTCCGCAGGCCTGGTATACGCGTCGCCAGAAGGAATCGATCTCCTCACCGGCAGGGCTGCCGATGTTGCGGATGTGTACCGGGCGAAAGGCCGCGGCTGACGATCCGCGCAGATCGAGCTGTGCAGGAGGCTGCAGGACAAGACACCCGGGGTCGAGCCAGATCAGCGACCCGGCCCATCCATCGGCCAGCTCCTCTGCCCTGGCACACGCTTGCACTTTCAGCGCGAAAGGCAGATCGGGCAGCTCGTGGCAGTCAAGCGCGATGATTCGCACGCTCGTGTCGCGGCCTGCGATGGGCGCGAGCTCGTTCGATAGCGGCGAGAACACCCAAAACGGCGCCTGGCCGTACGTACCGCCGAACGACCGCACGCTGGCGATCAGCAGGGACACGTTGCCAACCTGCTCCAGCCTGCTGACGAGGGTCACTATCACTGGCGGTTGCGCAAGCGGGGATTTGCCATCTGTCGCATGGGGGCTCTCTCTCGCTGATTCAGACACCCCCGCACTGGTTGCTCTGGTCGTTCCCATTGCTCTCCTCCTCACGACCCAGACCACAGTGCTCGATGTGGTCGACCTAGCCAACCACACACTGTAACCACCTCGCCCCTCTGCCGCAAACCACT
>DIVN01000043.1 GCA_002435875.1 Anaerolineales bacterium UBA6131 | reverse complement strand
CTCCAAGACATCAAAGGAACCCTGCTTGCTGGCAAGTCCCTACGCCGTGCCGTTACCTCGCATGCCGAGACCTATCCTCTCTTGACTGCGGTCGCGCGTGAATTGGACGAGTGCCCCAAGCTCGTGGCCGAAATCAGCCGCTGTATCAGTGAACGTGGGGAGATCTTGGACAGCGCCAGTCCGACTCTAGCGCGAATCAGGAGAGAACTGGCTAGCGCTCGCGATCGCATGATGGACCGGCTGAATCGGCTGATCACCTCATCGGCGAACGTTAGCTACTTGCAGGAGAACCTCGTTACCCAGCGCAGCGGCCGTTACGTGATCCCTTTGAAAGCAGAGTTCCGTGGTCGCATACCGGGGATCGTACACGATCAGTCTGCGAGCGGGGCGACCATCTTCGTGGAGCCTCTGGCAGTAGTTGAGGCTGGCAATCACCTGCGTGAGCTACAGCTTGCCGAGCAGCAGGAGATAGAGCGCATCTTGCGCATGCTGAGCACGGAGGTGGCGGCCCACTCTACCTCTATCCGCATATCCGTCGAAGCCTTGGCGCAGCTAGATCTGGCCTTTGCCAAAGCACTCTATGCCTTTGACATGTCGGCGACTGAGCCGGTGTTGCTGGATTTGGACGAAATGCCGGCACAGGATAGCGAGGCTGACCGAGCTCCCTATCCACGCTACTTGCGGCTTGAACGTGCCCGGCATCCCCTGCTGCCTCCCGAGACCGTGGTGCCTCTGGATGTGCATCTTGGCGGCGATTTCCTCGCCCTGATCATTACCGGGCCGAATACCGGTGGTAAGACGGTCGCGCTCAAGACCGTGGGGCTCCTGGCGGCAATGGCCCAGAGCGGTCTGCAATGGCCTGCCGCCGAGGGATCCGCACTGCGCGTGTTTTCTGGCATCTATGCGGACATTGGCGATGAGCAGAGCATTGAGCAGAGCCTGTCTACCTTCTCTTCACACATGACCAACATAGTGACCATCCTCGGCCTAGCGGACTCCGGCTCACTGGTGCTGCTCGATGAGCTCGGTGCTGGAACAGACCCTACCGAAGGCTCTGCCCTGGGGCAGGCGATTTTGACAGAGTTGTTGGAGCGCCGCATTCCTGCCATGGTCACTACGCACTACAACGAGCTCAAACTGTTCGCCCAGGCCTCCCCCGGGGTCGAGAATGCGTCGGTTGAGTTCGACGTAGCTACTTTGACCCCTACTTTCCGGCTGACGGTCGGCCTGCCAGGTCGAAGCAATGCCTTTGCGATTGCCAAGCGATTGGGGCTGCCAGAGCACATCATCGACGGTGCGCGGAGTCTGATCTCCATGGAGGATCTCCAGGCTGAGCGGGTGCTGGACAGGATCCGGCACACTCGCCACGAGATGGGGCGGGCCACACATGCGGCCCAGTTGGCACTGGCTTCAGCACGTGAGCGGGAGAAGCAGGCACTAAGAATGCTGCGCGAGACTGAGCAGGAACGTAAACAGCTGCTCGGTGAGGCGCATGACCAACTTGAGGCGGCACAACAGGAACTGCAGCGGATCAAACGCACAGTAGAGCGTCAGAAGCTGACCCAACAGTGGCTAGAGGATGCTGTACAGACCGTAGGAGAGCTTGAGCGCAGGCAGCAGTCTATCGCTCCCCCTTCGCCCAAGGTGCCCGAGAGGGCCGCTCGCTTGCAAGAGCCCTTGAGGCCAGGCGACACGGTATGGGTCGCCAGCCTCGATCAGATTGGCCAGATTATATCTATGAATAGCACCGAGGCTGAGGTCCAGGTCGGATTCTTCCGCGCAAAGGTCCCCTTGCTCGGGTTGGAAAGAAGGCCGCCGAGCGTTTCTCCTACCTCAGATACTGCGGTGAGCATCGCGTTGTCACCGCGTCCCATCCCGACGGTGGAGATCATGCTGCGTGGCCTGCGCGTGGACGAGGCACTCTCGCGGCTGCACAGGTACCTAGACGATGCCTATCTGGCACAGTTGCCGTATGCGAGGATTGTGCATGGAAAAGGCACGGGCACGCTTCGTCAGGTAGTCCGAGAGGTGCTGGCTGAGCATCCACTTGTGGCCTCTTTCCGCCCTGGGGAGCTGAATGAGGGCGGCGAGGGTGTCACCGTCGTCAAGTTCGCCCCGCGAGCGTCGGCTTAGACAGCAGAGCCATCGCGACTCGATCCCGCCATGGCCCCCCAGGCACCAACTGGCTGACGCGTCGTCGCCTTGAGGCTCCTATACCAGGCCTTCTCCGACGTCTCGGCCCGATGGCGTCGGACTGCAGCGAACCGGCACAAATCCCAACGCCCCTGCATGCTCTGTTGCGTGCCCGGCAACCGCGCAAATCTCTCTAGTTAGCCGTCCTTGCGACTCCAATCGTAAGGGATCTCGTCGGAGTGTGCGGGTAGGCGGTATTCGTCCGGGTCTTCGTAGTGGTAGGTCTCTGTGGGTACGTTGACAATCAGCGTCATCTCCTGGCTGATGCCCTTGAAGCCGTGGTACACACCTTTGGGAATCTTGAGCATGATCGGATTGAGTTGACCCATAAAGAACTCGTTCACTTCTCCGTGAGTAGCTGAGCCCTCACGCCCATCGTACAGAACGACCTTCGCCATGCCGTGCACGCAGACAAAGTGGTCGGTCTGCTTTTTGTGGTAGTGCCAGCCCTTGACCACACCAGGGTAGACCGCGGTGATATAGGTTTGCCCGAAATTCTCGAATTCTGGCCAATCGCTGCGCATCATCTCCATGAGAAATCCGCGCTCATCAGGAATTAGACGCAGCTTGCGTACTTGAACTCCCTCGATCATTATCTGGACTCCTTCCCAATCTTGACTGACGGCTTCCTGACGAACGCCGACACAGGAATCTCCGCCAGAATCATCCCCATGAGAATCAGGCCACATCCGACCACCCCCCAGCCGGCCAGTACCTCGCCGGCCAAAAGGTAGGCCGAAAGCGCAGCAAAGACGGGCTCTGCGGCAAATATCAAGGCGGTATGGGTCGCGGTAGTGTGGCTCTGCACAGCGTTCTGTACGCCGAAGGCAAAAGCCGTGGCAAAAACGCCCGTGAACCCTGCAGCCATCCAGGCATCCGAGCTTATCTGCTGCCACCAGATACCCGACGAGAGCGAAACCAGGCCGCTCAGCAGAGCGACGGTGGCGATCTGCACCGTGGTAAGGGCCATGGCATCAACAGTTGGCGCAAAGATACTTACCAACACGATGTGCAAGGCGAACGCTACGGCGCAGCCCAACACGATCAGGTCTCCATACGAGGGCAGCAGGTCGTGTTGGACGGTAAGCAGCCCCAGCCCAACCGTGGATAGCGCCACCCCCGCCAGCACCGTGGAGCGCACCTTTGTCTTGAGAAGCACAGTCGAGATCAGCGGCACAATGACAACTGAGAGGCCGGTTATGAATCCTGCCTTGGAGGCTGTCGTGTACTGGAGACCGATAGTTTGCAGGGCATAACCAGCAAAGAGCGCCAGGCCGATCAGTGCACCAGACAAGATGTCACGAGCTCGCAGTCGCAGCAATCGACGGCCGAACATGGCGATGAGCACGGCAGAGGCCAGCAGGAAACGAAGGCACAGGAATGCAAAAACGGGAATTCCTTCCACCGTTCGTTTCACCAAGACGAACGTACTGCCCCAGATCAGCGTGACCAAGATGAGGCATGCGTCGGCCTTGATCTGCTGTCCCACGGCCGGTCCGGTCCTAGTTCTTGACTTGATCGCGCACGGTACGGTAGAGTTCACGCGCTCCCAATTCCCTCAAGGTGTAGCAGGGTGCTGCCATCCGTTCAGCCAGTTGGCTGGCAAGCCCACGGTCGAGCGATTCGTGTTCTGTGTTGATTACGACAGCGCGTACACCGCTCCTTCGGATTAGTGCGGCGACCTGCAGGGCTTCCTCGTGAGCGGGCAGCCCCGTCATAGATACATTTCCAGCCCCGTCGGTCAACAGAACGAGAAAGGGCATGGCTTCTGGATTCTTGCGCAACTCGCGCGCCAGGACTTCATATGCCAGGAGCAGCCCCGCAGAGAGCGGCGTTTTGCCACCGACAGGAAGATCCTGCAAAGCGGTCTTGGCGAGCTCGACGCTGCTGGTAGGCTGGAGTACCACTGTTGCCTGATCGCGCTGGAACGTGATAAGGCCCACCTGGTCGCGTTTCTGATAAGCATCCAGTAGCAAAGACAGAACAGCGCCCTTGGTCGCCTCCATGCGCTCTGCAGCAGCCATGGACCAGCTGGCATCAACGTCGAATAGTATCAGGTTGCTTGCCCTGCGCACGCGGACTTTGCGTCGCAGATCGCCTGCCTCGATGGCGAATGCCGAAGTATGGTGGTCACGGTGGACCTGGTGCGGTGCAGCTTGTCGCACCGTGGCGTCGAAAGCAATGTCCTCGTATTCCTCACGTGCGTCACGCGAAGTCACATACCGTCCCCGCTTGAGGCTTGTTCGAGTAAAGCTGCGCCTGCCCCGGCCTTTCCTCACCATGTGGTCGAGAGGAGTCTCAAGACGACGGGGACGGAAGGTTGCGCCAGTCTCGACAGGCATATCCGCCTGGCGGATGTAGGCCAGAGGCATGCCGTCTGCGACGTGGCCTCTCAGAGGAGTTGCACCGGACGACATGGTCCGTTGCTCTACGGAGGGCTCAGCATCTTCTTTTTTTTTTTACTGCATCCAAGTCTTCCTGGCTGCTCAGCTGACTTGAGGTAACGGAACGAGCTTGCTCAAGCCGTTTCTCCAGACGCTCAAAGTGCTGTTCGGTCTCCTGGAAAGGACGTTTCTTGAGCCGATGTGGAAGGGCAAGCTCCGCGGCGAGCAAGATGTCCTGCTCCACAATCCCAGTGCGTCCCTCGAAAGCGGCGTGCGCCAATGCGGTCTTGAGAATGACGATGTCTGCACGATGGCCGTCCACGTCGAATTCAACGGTGAGTTCGGCGATCTGTAGCAGGTCTTGTTCCGTGTAGGTGACCTGGGGTAGAAGAATCCGAGCTTGCTCGATGCGGCGAGAGAGGGCAGCCTCGGTCTCCTCCCAGGCCTGATAGAATCCGAGGGGATCCTCCTCGAACTGCACTCGCCGCCGCAGAATGTCCACCCGTCGCCCAGTGTCCTGGATACCCTGAATCTCCACGCAAAGCGCAAACCGATCAAGAAGCTGTGGGCGCAGCTCTCCTTCCTCGGGGTTCATGGTTCCTACGAGGATGAATCGGGCTGGATGCGTGAATGAGATGCCCTCGCGCTCGACAACATTGACACCCATGGCTGCCGAGTCTAGGAGAAGGTCTACAACGTGGTCGTCCAGCAGATTGACTTCATCGACATAGAGCAGGCTGCGATTGGCCGCCGCCAAGACGCCTGGCTCGAAGTGGCGTTCGCCGCTCTTGATCGCCTTTTCAATATCCAGGGTACCCACAACACGATCCTCGGTAGCGCTCACGGGTAGATCGACGAATTGAATGCGCTGTCTGGCTACGGATAGGATTCGCTCTTGGTTCAGCCGCTCGCGGCAATCGTCGCAAAGGGCCGAGATATCTGTGGGGTCGCAGTGGAAAGGACAACCGGCAACCGTGTCGATCTCGGGCAGGAGTGCGGCTAAGGCGCGCGCAGCGGTGGACTTGGCTGTGCCACGCTCCCCTCGGATGAGCACGCCTCCAATCTGGGGGCTGATCGCGTTGAGGATCAGCGCTCGCTTCATCTTGTCTTGGCCAACGATGGCGGTAAAGGGAAAGATCACCATGAGAGATCATCCTTGAGCGGGACGTGTCCCTGCAGTATAGGAATGGGTGCACAGCAAGTCAAGAATGCGGACGATGCACCGCGGGTTGGACGATGTCCGTGGCCGACAGCACTCTGTGACGCCAAGCCGGACCGGCCAGGCTGTCTGGGGATGGAGCAGTTGGTGAGCTGGCGAGTAGGCGCGTGCTATGGTGTTGCGGTCGCTTCGGGTAGTGGGGTAGTCGTTGGGGTAGGTGTGGCTGGCAGCATCTCCCACCACAACTTGATGGTCGCCAGCCCTGCGTTTTCATAGTATTCGACACGAATAGCCTGGTTCCCCGTGGTCACAGTGGCCTGGCCAGTGTAGATAGCTGCTGCTCCATCGCCCCAGTGGTCAATGATGAGGGCATCATTGACCCAGACGCGGACGCCGTCATCAGCGCGAGCGTGGAATGTGTACGCTCCCTCAACCAGGTCGGTCTTGGTCGTCCACCGGGCAGAGAACGCGTCGGCAGGCATCCCTGTCGCGGCTGGGCCTTCGCCCCAGTCAAAGTCCACTAGTTGATCATTCACCACCAGATAGGGCAGACCATCAAGCGACATGTTAGCGTAATATTCAGCTCGCCAGTCCGGGAAGGATTGTGTGGCGCCTTCTCCCCTGTAGTCCCACCAGACCCGCGCCATCGCCGACTCCTGTGCGTCAAAGTATTCGACGCGTACGGCATGCCAACCGGCACTCACGTAGCAGTCCCCGCTGTACGACGCTCCTGTGCTCTGGTACCATTGGTCGATAACCAGATGCCCGTCCAGCCAGACTCGAATGCCATCATCCACTTGTGCCTGGAAACGATAGGCCCCTTCGTCGAAGGGCCAGCTTCCGCTCCAGCGAACCGCAAAGCCGTCTTCTGGCAGGCCCTGCGCGGGTCCGGCGCGCTGCCAATCAAAGTCGATTACTGGATCATTCCGCTTCAGGATGGGGTTTCCGCTCAGTGTGGTGTTGCCGTAGTATTCTCCCTGCCAGAACTGCGGCGCCAGAGTGGGCGTAGGAGAAGGGCTGGGACCCTGCATAGTGGGTGTGCTTAGGATGTTGACCGTCGAAGCTAGCAGGTTGCTCGAGTCCTGTGGATTGATCTGTCCTGTAGCCTCAAGCAGGCTGCCCAGGCCGACTTCTTGGATGGTCACCTGTTGGCCGCGCAGCAATAGGCGCGTGGCGGGCCCCAACTGAACGGTAACAATGCGGGTGTCGACAGGCCTGATCTGAATAGTGAGTCGGTCTGTATCGACGCCAGTCACCGACCCTAACGCAGTCGTTGACTCTTGTGGTGAGCTTGTCAGAGTCTTTACCGGTGTTGGCACTGCTGTCACTAGCGGTCGGTGCTCGAAACTGGCTACCGCCACCCGCTTGGCATCGCGGCTGCGGGCCGTGACCTGGAGTTGCAGCACATTGGCCCAGCGGGCATCCTGAGGGACGAGGGTGAAGGCAGTAAATGCCCCAGAGGCATCAGTCAAGATCGTCGTGAGTTGCTGGAACTCCGCCTCAGATGCGCCGGGCTCTCCGATCGATGTGCTGACTTGTTCACCGGGCTGCCATCCCCGTCCTCTCAGGCTCAACGATGAGCCTGTGGAGGTCATCACCAGTTCGACCGTCAGGGAGGGCACCCGACCAGGTGTGGTTGAGCATGCACACAGCAGCATGAGCACCGAGCACAAGGCGAGCTTCATTGAGTTCGAGATCCGCCTTCCAGGCATGTCACACCTCGATCCGGATTGGGACGCAGAGATGGTCAGCACGTTTGCGCCACAGCCCCCCTTGGATGGCGTGGCAGTCTATCGTGAAGACGCTCAGCCCGTCACCTGGTTCCGTATCTTTCGCCAACCTGACCTGGGGTTATGCCCTGGTTGCCGGGGGTCTGTCAAGGAGAATAGTGACGGGGCCGTCATTGTGGATCTCAACGAGCATGTGTGCGCGGAAGCGACCTTGGGCAACCGGTATTCCCTGGGCTGCTAGAAGGGTTTGTACCCGCTCAACAAGACGCTCCGCGACTTCGGGATCCTCAGCTTCTGTGAAGCTTGGACGCCGTCCTTTGCGGGCGTCGCCGTAGAGCGTGAATTGTGAGACGACTAGCACCTGACCAGCGAGGTCACAGACCGAATGGTTGAACTTTCCCTGTGCGTCCGAGAATATGCGCAAACCGGCGATCTTGCTTGCCATCCATGCCGCTTCCTCTTCGCCGTCACCCTTGCCGACGGCCAGCAAGACAACCAGGCCTTCGCCAATCTGGCCAACGGTGTCTCCGTCCACCAGAACGCGGGCTTGGGTGACTCGCTGGACGACTGCCCTCATGGACTGACTGCCCTCATAAGCACGTAGACGCCGGCAGGTGCCGTCGCGGGACTAACGGTGAGCGCAGCGAGGGCGACTTGCAGTCGTGAGTCGTCCCTGCTATGATGAGAAAGGTATGCGGACGCACGGTGCAAACGGTCGATGTCCGAGCTTGGACCGTAGGTACAACAGGACAGATGCGGCTGGAGTTGGGGATCGTGATCAAACTGCTCATGACATGGGATATCAAGCCCGGCCGTGAATCGGAGTACGTCGAGTTTGTGATGCATGAGTTTGGGCCGGCCATGGTCAAATTGGGAATCCAGCCCACGGATGCCTGGTACACGGTCTACGGACCCGGGCCTCAGGTCCTGGCTGGCGGTGTGACGGAGACACTGCGGGGCATGCAGGAGATACTGACCAGCGATGACTGGCATGCGCTTGAGGCCGGACTCTTAGCCTTCGTAGACAACTACCGACGCCGGGTAGTCGAAGCAACCGACAGCTTCCAGCTGTAAAGCGCACCATTGACTCTTCTCGTCTCTCAGGATGAGCTAGCTGGCGTCTTGCTCGGCTCGGTTGCACTCCCCTTGGCTGCAGGAAGAGCCTTCTTTTCGTCCGAGTCCTTTGGAGCCTCGATCTCCTTGTGCGGTTTCTTGAGGGTTGGCGACAGTTGGCGATTGTCCGTAATGTAAAACCCTGAGCCCTTGAAGATGATGCCCACCGGTTGGATCACACGATGCACGGCCCCGCCACATTCCGGACATTCGGTCAGTTGTGGATCCTTGAAATGCTGAAGACGCTCAAAACGAATGCCGCAGCACTCGCATTCATACTCGTATAAGGGCATGCTGTACCTCAACCTCCTGGAGCCAATCTACCAGGATATTCTAGCATACTTCGGCGCGAAAGGCAACAGGCGGACCCGGACTTGTGGCACATCTTGTCTGACAGCGCCGCGACCTACAGACCCGCCGCCTGTTGGTACTGTTTGCGGGTCAGATTGGCATGCCGAGGAGCGTTGGGGTAGGGGTGCAGAGTGTGACCGGCTGACAGAGTCGCGAGCGTGTTGACAGTAGGACACGTGTGAACGTCTTCCTGCTGTCGCAGTGACAGCACTGTAGCTCATCGATGGCACTTGCGTCCTATACAGGTCGCCCAGCCGGCAAAGTGCAACCCGCTGGTCCGTCGTGGTCTCGCCAACCCAGACACGATCTGGCGTGGTGTAGTTGAGACCGACAGATGACTGTCCGCCGGGTCCGCCTCACAGCGCCCCGACATCGCGAAATGGGACGCAGAATGCAGCTGTGACGCACGGCGCCGCGCAGACTCTACTGCACGGGGATATCGCCACTTTGTCCCAGGCTACGCGCCAGGTAGTTGTTGGCGTTGTAGCCGTTGGTCGAGAGAAGAGCGAACCAGACGCCAACGGTCGGTCGGTAGACCACCAGGTCCATCTTGCCGTCGCCGTCTAGATCCCCACCACCGACAGGCGTGTCCCCAGCGCTCCCCCAGGCATAGCCGACACTGGTGGTGTAGCCAGTGGAGGAAAGCGACCCGAACCAGACATTGACGCTCGGTCGGTAGACTACCAGGTCCATCTTGCCATCAGCATCGAGGTCGCCGCCGCCGATGGGCACGTCACCCGGTGCACCCCAGCCCTTGACAAAGTAGGTGGCAGCATCGTAGTTTTCCGTCGAGCGGAGCGCAAACCAGACGCCGTAGGTGGGGCGGTAGACGATGAGGTCCATCTTGCCATCGCCGTCCAGGTCACCGGAGATGGGGATATCACCAGTGGCACCCCATGCCTTGCCAAAGTATCCGGCCGGGTCATAGTTGTTGCTCGACTTCAATACGAACCAGGCATTGACCGAAGGGCGGAAGATGACCAGGTCCATCTTGCCATCGCCATCGAGGTCGCCGGAGAGGGGCTTATCGCCGGTAGCACCCCAGCCCTTGACAAAGTAGGTGCTCGCGTCATAGTTCTCACTGGAGCGCAGGCCAAACCACACCCCGTAAGTGGGGCGGTATAGGACGAGGTCCATCTTGCGGTCGCCGTCGACGTCGCCGGAGAGCGGAGTGTCGCCATTGGCGCCCCAGGACTTGCTGAAGGAGCTGTTGAAGTTGGCCGAAGAGAGCAAGGCGAACCAGGTGGCACTGCTGGGCCGGAAGATGACCAAGTCGGTCTTCACGTCACCGTCGATGTCGGACTTGGCGCGCGCGCCCGACACCGGGGTTGCCGTGGAGGTAGGTGTGAGGGTCGGTGTGGGAGTCGACGTCTGAGTTGGCGTAGCCGTCAACGTAGCAGTCGCGGTTGAGGTAGAGGTATGCGTAGGCGTTGGCGTGGCAGAAAGGACGGACTGGGTGTAATTGCGGTAATTGACGCCGAAGGCAGTGATCACACCGGGGTAGCTGGGATAACGATAGTCGTAGAGCCCTCCGTTGAAGCCGTCGCCGGTATCGGGGTCCCAGGGTTGGTCGTTGAGGCTGTACCATATCCAGCGCTGCACCAGGCGATTCTCATCGGCAGGATTGCCGATGTCACCGCTAATCGCAGAGAGGAGGTAGTCAAAGCTGGCACTCATGTAAGCATTTACACGCTCAACTGTAAAGCCGTATTCCGGGGGAAACAGCACACCGTACTCGCTAATGATCAAAGGCTTGTCCTGGAAGCCCCGGTCGCGCATCCAGGTGCGCATTTCGACGATCAACTGCTGGAAGATGTCAATATTGGCATTGTCGTCCATGGTGTACAGACGTCCGACAGTGTCTGAGAGGCCGACTGGGATTTCGCATCCCCAGCCGTACTTCTTCTCCTGCAGGATCTGGATGTGGATGTTCCAAACGTCCACCTGCATAGCCTGGCCGTACAGCGTCTGGTACTGCTGGAGTACTTGGTCGAGCCATTTCAGACGCAGGGGCGTAGGCTCAACTACCCCGCCGTTGGCAATCTTGGCAGTAGGATCGCGGCCCTTAATGAACGTGTACACATCATGGTAGGCGGCCGCATATTGCTGTGGGGTGTTGTTGCCCACCCAAAGGCATTCTGGCTCATTGCCAACCAGCCACAATGACCCTGGGTTGGCGTCGACGATTGGCCCCAGTTGCGACAAGCCAGGCGTGATCGTCCCAGCCACCACCCAGACAAGCTGAGCATAGTCAACCCCGCCAGGCCTGGGCGGGCTTGGATGCACATACCAGTCAGAGTACCAACCAACGTTCAACGCGTTGACGTCAAAGTCAGTTACGTAACCGAAGGCGTTGTTGACACCGACACCAAAGCGGTCTGTTGCGGACGCGTAGAGAGGCCCCTGCCCGCGTGAAGGGATGGAAGCGATGAACAGAGCGACGGCCAGAGTACATACACAGAGATAGAAAGCACGTTTCATAACGTCCCCCAGGATTCTGCAACGTAGAGACCAACGGTGGCGCGGCAAAGCTAGTCGATGAATCGGTCACCGGCGGACTGGCCTATCGGACCGCCAAATCCCCGTTGGTTCCCCATCCTTTGACAAAGTAATCCGTGATGTCATATCCGCTCGATGAGGTCAGGCCAAACCAAACCCCGTAGGCGGGCCGGTACACGATGAGGTCCATCTTGCCATCACCATCCAGATCTCCGCTGACCGGCAAATCACCCGGAGCGCCCCAGGCTTTGGCGAAGCTCGCGGTATAGTTGCTGCTGGAGTTGAGAGAAAACCAGACGCTGACGCTTGGGCGGTAGAGAACAAGGTCCATCTTGCTGTCACCGTCAATATCGCCGCTGATGGGAATGTCCTCTGCGCGTCCGTAGGCCTTCACGAAGTAGCTACGCGAGTCGTATCCATTGCTTGAGGTGAGCGCGAACCACGTACCCACGCTCGGCCGATAGACGATCAAGTCCATCTTCCCGTCGCCATC
>DIVN01000202.1 GCA_002435875.1 Anaerolineales bacterium UBA6131 | reverse complement strand
CCGGGTGCCGCACCCAGCGGTAGGGCCCGCTCGACACCACATGATGACCGCGTTCCGACTGAATGCGCACCACGCCGGAAAAGAAGCGGTTACAGATCAGTGCCCACGTTGAGAAGGCGTACCCGCCGACCAGGATCATCAGCGCGGCGGCCTTGGCCACGGTGCTATACGCCGGCGACCAACCAAGCGCCTCATCGAGCCCAGCTACGAGGGGCACCAGACCGCCTCCTACCCCAACCAACACCGAAAGCGAGCGATCCCAGGGCTCGGCATCTTCGTGCCGTGTCATCCTGGCCCGCTCGTAGATGAGGTCAGGATTGCGCCGGGCAGCCAGGATCCGGCTGAGCACGAATCCCCCGATGCTGACGATCGCATACACCCAGGCTTCTCGCCAGCCCCAGCGTCGGGAAATCAGCAGCGGCAGCAGCGGCTCGCCGACGACGATGAGCAGCATGGGCACGATCACTCCCGCGGACATCAGCTTGACTGGACGGTTCATGTAACCCTCCTCGGAGACGATCGGTCTCCCAGGCAGGGCCGCTCACATGTGGCCCTGCCCGCGGTTGGCGAGCAGTGCGGTGGCACCTGGGCTACCTTGTGAGCAGGTGGTCTGCGCAAGCAGCGCCAGGTTGGGCACTCCAGCGGCCACCGCCGGAGCTACTGTCCCCTCAAGGTGACCGTGCCCGCACCAGTTGCGGCGGTGACTTGTGCGTCCCTGCCATTGCCGGTGGTCCCGCTCACCTTGCGCGCGCTGACGGTGCCGCGCACTGACAGCTCGCTGTTCACCGTACCGAGTCCTGTGCTCAGGTCCACGGTCAGGTTGGCGTCATCGGGCACGGTCAGGGTAATCGTGCCCACACCCGTGTGAAAGTGGCAATCCCCTGCCGGTCTGCCCTGGTACTCGACGGTACCCGCGCCCGTCTGCAGGTCCACGGGGCCTGCCGCACCGCGCACTGACACCGTCCCCGCGCCGGCCTCCACGGTGAGCTCGCCGCTCACGCCGTTGATGTCAACGGTGCCGGCACCCGTGCGCAGCACGACCTCCGTATCAGCGGGGACAGTCACCTCCAGCCTGACGGACAGATTGGTCGAGGACACCCGCGAGGCATGGCTCGTGTTGACTTCCACCAGGCGCTCATCGCCACTCATGTCGACTTGTATGGCGGCCAGGTCGCTGGCCGAGCGGGCGCGTTTGGTGGCTACCACTCGCACGGCATTGCCCGCGCCAGAGCGGATCGTCACGTTGCCCGCAAAGTTCTGAATCCGCAGACGAGGGGCATCGCCTACGCTGAAGACTCTCTCCAGCTGCTCTGTCCTGTCGCCTTGTGAGAGGTCGATGCCGAACCGCGGCAATCCGGAGATCTCTGGGACCAAGGATTCTACCCGGCTGGGCGTGAGCACTGAGACCAACAACAGCGCACTGCAACAGCACGTGCAAGCGAGCAGTGCGACAACCAGCAAAACAATCCACAGCGTCCTGTTGCCTGACATTGTCTTACCCTCCCATGCGCCTAATCTGCAGGTAGTATACACCATGTTTTGGGCCATACATCGGACACTGAGGCAATTCTGACCCTGGCCAGGTGGGCTATCGCCTGCAACCCACTGAGGTCTGGGTCATCAACTGCTGGCGGCGGCGTGCTGCAGCCGCGCCCAACATGGCGGCGACGATGTGACGCACCGCAAGGCCGAATTTGCCAGCTTGGCGCAACGCCAGGCCAGATTCTACGTCATCAGGGTTGATGGAAACCGCGCGCTGCGGCCTCTGCGCCACAGCCACGTGCGGATGATGAGCTTGTATATGGAGGGATGACATGCGTGAGCACAGACGTCTTTTGATTCTATCAGCCGTCCTTGTTCTCTTGCTCCTGGGAGGCGCCATGGGCGTCTCCGCGGGGAGCGGGCAGCACGTGGTCCGGGCAGGCGAGACGCTCTTCTCGATTGGCAGACTGTATGGCGTCAACCCGTACACGATCGCCAGCCACAACGGGTTGGCCAATCCCAACCTGATCTGGGTTGGCCAGGTTCTGCGCATCCCCGGCGCATCGGGGCAGCCTGGTGCGTATGTGCCGTCTTCCTCGTCTCGCGGCCCTACCAGGCCGTCGAGTGTCTTCGTTCAGCCTCCAGCAAGCGCGCCTGTGGCCGCGCCGGTCTGCTATGGCACCAGCGGCTGCTACAACTCGCAGGCTACGGCAATCTGCATGGACAACACCTGCAGCTGCACTTACTTCCTTGAGCTGGCCTGCGCCGAACATGGTGGCGTGAAACAGTTTCTCAAGCCGACGGGCTCCTTCGTCAGCGTGAGGCGTGGCCAGGCGCCTGCACGCGTGAGTCCGCCCGTCTCGCAGTTCAGCTTTATCGTTGCCGATCACCCTATCTGCGACTGCTCGTACAACCGCTACGACTGCATGGATCTTGGCAGCGGCGCGCAGAGCTGTCTTGAGTATTGTCTGCGCACCAGGGGTTTTGACGTGCATCAGCTCGACCGTGACCATGATGGGGTCGCCTGCGAGGAGTGGTGAACTCTTGCGCATGACGGGAGAGCAGCCAGGCGCTGTGGCAGAAGCGCAAGCGCTGGGCCCGCATGGCGGGAGAGCCACAACATGTTGCGGTCTTGACCGCAACGGAAGCCTTTGCTTTACGTCTTCACAGTAGAAGCCAGCGCGCGGCTTGCGCCGGAGGTTGGCTGGGTGCCGCGGGATGCGCGTAGGTTGCATGACCTGCGCCACCTCATGGAACATTGAGAGGAGGAGTGCAATGGTTGGAAAGCGTGTCGTACTGGTCTTGAGCCTGGTGGTCCTGATGATGCTGGCGACGTCGCTCGTGGCCTCGGCTGCCGGTGGATACCACGTCGTTAGAGCGGGTGAGACGCTCTTCTCCATTGGTCGGCTGTATGGCGTGAACCCCTACACGATCGCCGCAGTGAATGGCCTGGCCAATCCGAACTTGATCTACATTGGCCAGTGCCTGCAGATCCCTGGGGGCGCCGCGCCATACCATCCGCCAGCGCCGCCCGCACCTGTGGCGCCTGTAGCGCGTCAGTACCTGACCCAGACGTATAGCTGGTGGCCCACGCAGTACACCGCCGGCTATTGGGGCTGGACTGGGTACAATCCCTGGAGCCGCGGGTTCCAGCCTCAGTGGGGGCCGCAATTCCCGAGCTATGGCCCGCAGTTCATGCAGGGTCCCAGCGCGCCACACGGCGGATTCCACTAGCCAGCCTTGCCTGATAGGGGCGCATCTGAATGCGCCCCTGTGCCGGCGACATGGCGGCCTGTCTGCCGAGCTGCCTTGTGATGGCGGCGCACGACGGCGGAACAACTGAAGACGGATGAGAGCCTTGGCTCTCATCCGTCTCTGTGTCTGAGGACGATTCTATGCGGGACGGCCGTCACCCCTTGACCGGGGTCATGACTACCTTGATGCCATCCTTGGCCCGGAACTTGGCAAAGGCCTTTTCCCATTCGGTCAACGGCAGGATGTCGGTGATCAGTGGCTCGGTGACCACCTGACCGGAGGCCAGCAGCTTCATCGTTCGTTCCCAGGCGGTCCACTTCTGCCCAAGTGTGCCGTAGACCGCGATCTCCTTGTAGGCGATCTTGGCAAAGTCGATCTCGAACGGAGCCCCCGCCAATCCGAGCTGCAGGTACTGCCCGCGTCGACGCGTGACTTCCAGCCCTGTGCGCGCGGACGCCGGAGCCCCGGAGCACTCGATATACACATCAGCGCCTTCATTGTTCGTCAGGCCGTACAGGATGCCCTTGAGGTCTTCGTGCACGACATCGACGGTGCGGTCGGCCCCAAGCGTCAGGGCCATTTCCATGCGCCTGCCGTCATCTGGCACGCCACTGACCAGGACGTAGGCGCCCGCGGCCTTGGCCAGTTGCACGCAAATCAACCCCATGCCACCGGGTCCGGCCACCACCACTACATCCGCCGGCGTAATGTGGATTTGCTCGTACACCCCGCGCACGGATGAGGCCACCGGCTCGCTCATCACGGCGCTTAGCAGCGAAACGTTCTCCGGGATGGGGTGCATGCGCTTTTCCCACAGCAAAACGTACTCGGTGAATACGCCGGGATAGACGAAACCGATCAGTGCCTTGTGCTCGCACACGTTGTCGTTGCCGGTGTTGCAGGCGATGCAGCTGCCGCAGGTGTAGAAGGCGGTCTCGCTCACCACGGGCTGCCCAATCTGGTACTTGGTTACGCCTTCGCCCAGTTCAGCCACGAGCCCAGAGAACTCGTGCCCCATGACTACGGGAGGGCGCAGGTTCAACTGGATGTCGCCCTCCTGAATGTGCAGGTCCGAGCCGCAGATGCCCGCGTATTTGATCTCTACCAGCACCTGTCCGGGGCCTGGCTTGGGCTTGGGCACCTCACGCAGTTCGATGTTTCCCTTGCCTGGTGCGGTCTTGACCAGTGCCAACATATATCCCTCTCCTTATCCTCAATGCTTCGCCAGGCTCAGCCTTTGCGTCCAACAGCACGTTTGGCGGCAGCGACAATATCCTCAACCGACAGTCCGCAGGCATCCATCAAGCTCTCGGGATCCAGCGCCGTGCGGGTGAAGCGGTCGGCGATGCCCACCCTTTCGAGCGGGGCCGGGCAATTCGCTCCCAGCGCCTCGGCGACGGCTGCACCCAGTCCACCGATCACCGTGTGCTCCTCGGCGGTGACCATGGCCCCGGTCTCTCTTGCTGCCTGGCAGACCAGCGCTTCGTCCAGTGGCTTGATCGTGTGAATCTCCAACACACGGGCGCTCAGCCCCTGCTTGGCCAGCTGCTCCGCGGCCAGCAGGCTGCGGCCTACCATGCCGCCCGTAGCCACCAGGGTGACGTCCTTGCCCTCGCACAGGGTGATGCCGCGCCCGAGCGTCAACTGCACGTCAG
This sequence comes from Anaerolineales bacterium UBA6131, assembly GCA_002435875.1. Classification (GTDB taxonomy): domain Bacteria; phylum Chloroflexota; class Anaerolineae; order UBA2200; family UBA2200; genus UBA6131. The sequence goes on along the minus strand of DIVN01000202.1, from coordinate 3,212 downwards.
CCCCATGCACCGGCAGGGTCGCTGCCCGCGACAAACGGAAGTAGACCGGACCCTCGTACTCGGCGATGATCGGCACGAACTTGGCGCACTCGACCGCATCGGCCGGAACGACCACAGTCATCTCTGGCAGCGCGCGCATCAGGGCGATGTCGGTGATGGCATGGTGGGTCGGGCCGTCCTTGAAATCGGAGACGCCGGCATAACTGGCCGCGATCTTGACGTTGGTCCGTGCGTAGCAAACGCAAGTTCGTATCTGTTCCATGGCCCGCAGCGCCACCAGCGCCGCAAAGGCGTTGACAAAGGGGATCTTGCCTTCCAGGGCCAGGCCGACCGCCACGTCCACCATGCACGGCTCAGCGATGCCCACGTTGACAAAACGATCCGGAAACCGCTGTGCGAAAAGGTTGGATAAGGTCGACGAAGAGGTGTCAGCGTCGAGTGCCACTACTTCGGTGTTGATTGCGCCATAGTCAGCCAGCGCACGTCCATAGGCTTCGCGTTGCGACATCTCGCCCATCTTACGCTTTCCCTCCCAGCTCGATCATCGCCTGCTGGAACTGCTCGGCATTGGGGGCAATGCCATGCCAGCGCGAGTCGTTTTCCATGTAGGATACGCCCTTGCCCTTGGTGGTATGGGCGATCAGCACCGTTGGTCGGTTGTGGGTCTCGGCCGCCATGTCCAGATTCTCCAGTACCTGCCGGACGTTGTGGCCGTTTAGCTGCAAGACCGACCAGCCAAACGCCGCCCACTTGTCGGGCAGAGGCTCCACTGGCATGATCTCGTGCACTGGGCCGTCCAATTGTACGTCGTTATAGTCCACGATGGCGGTCAGGTTGGCCAGGCGGAATTTGGCTGCAGCCATGGCGCCTTCCCAGACGATGCCACCCTGGCATTCTCCGTCGCCCAGCAGCACATAAACCCGGTGCTTCTGTTTGCGCATGCGCGCCGCCAGGGCCAATCCGACACCGATAGCCACGCCGTGCCCCAAGATGCCTGACGTCATCTCGACACCCGGTGTCTTGAGCCGGTCAGGGTGTCCTTGCAGCGAGCAAGTCAGCTCTCCCCAGTGCTGCAGCTCTGCGGGCGCGATAAAGCCCCGCCGCGCCAGCGCTGAGTAGAGCAGGGCCGAGGCATGTCCTTTGCTCAGCAGGAAGCGATCGCGCTCCGGCCAGTTTGGCTCCTCCGACTTTAGGTGCATGTGCTCGAAAAAGAGGGCCGCGACGATCTCCGCCGCCGAAAGAGAGCCGCCCGGGTGCCCGGACTGACGCTGGTAAATCATACGCAGGCTCTCGATGCGCAGCTGTCGGGCTACCTCCTCCAACTCCTGGATCAATGATTCAGGGTAGTATGGCATTGCCGTCCAACCTCCAAGTAGTCATAATATCGCAACAATCGCCGGGGTCGGGAGCGAGGCCTGACCCCAGCGAGTCTACGAAACGACTGCACCATCAAGCCGGCAAGGATGTGATGGCCCACTCCATACCCAGCTCTCCCAGTTTGCCCGACGTCGGCCAGCCGGTCGCCGGGTCCCAGTTGAAGATACCGTAGGCCATCTGCCGCATCGCTTCCCACTTTTCGCGGTTCAGCCCACCATCTTTGTGTACGCCGTTCGTCGTGGCCTCGAACATGCGCTGGGGCAGGTTGTCCGTTTCGATGGTGATTCCTTCCCGGGCGTTGAACACCCTGCTCAGGCACAGCGCCCGTTCGCCAACTTTGGCCAGTTCGTACCAGCTCGTGTTCCAACCCGAGACATGCTGCACCAGCTCAACCAGCTGCGGCGGAGTCCACGGCACAAAGTGACACATCGGCAGCACGTCCAGCAGCATGCGCTGGATCATGGCATGGTAGAGCAGGCGTGCTTTCTCCACACTCATGTCCGACGCGGGAAGGGGATCGTGCTGCCCAAAGGCACGCAGGTAGCCCATCGGCCGCCCTTCCTTTTCGAACATGGTGTCGTGCATGATCATCTCGTGGTCGCCGCCCACGGCCGACAGCGCATAGGCCAGTCCAAGCCCTGGCTTCAGGCGCGGTGAGTGCAAGCCAAACTCCAGTCCCTTGTTCTGCATGGCCAGCCGTTCGGCGCCGCGGCCGATCTGCGCCGCGGCAGCCCGGCTGCCCTCACCCAACAACTTGCCGATGCCCTCTCGCTTGACGATGAGCTGGAGCACATCAATCATGGCCTGCGCGTTGCCAAAGCGCAGGTCGATGCCACCTGTATCTTCCAGGGTCAGCAGGCCGTTTTCAAAGCACTCCATGGCAAAGGCGATTGTCCCGCTTGCCGAGATGGTATCCAGGCTGTTGGCATTGCAGATCTGGTGCGCCACGCAAAGCGGTGCCAGCTCTACGATGCCACAATCGGGGCCAAAGCCTGCCAGTGTCTCGTATTCTGGCCCGCCATACTCCGGCCGTACGTTCCAGGGCGGTCCGATCTCCACGATCTTTTTGCAGCGCACCGCGCAGGCGTAGCAGCCTTCCATGCCCTTGCGCACCGTCTCGCCCAGGGCGATGGCGCCTGTGGCCTCCGCACCCTCCAAGTAGCCGTCCTGCCAGTTGCGGATTCCCAAGTTGCCCGTGACGTTGAACTGCGGCATTGCCGCGCCAGTGCCCCAGTCGTGAAATGCCCCCACCAGCTCTGGCACTGACTTGGCCATCCACTGGGCCATTTCCTTCACGCGCTCAGGGTCGTGCAACGACATGCGGCCGTGCCCGCGTACGGCAACTGCCTTGAGATTCTTAGAGCCCATCACCGCGCCCATGCCCATGCGACCCGCTGCACTCGTGCAGTCGTTGATGATGGCCGCAAAGCGCACCAACCGCTCGCCGCCAGGCCCGATGCATGCTATCTTCACCCGCTTGTCGCCAACTTCCTGCTTGATGGCCTGCTCGGTCTCGTACACCTCCTGGCCCCACAGGTGCGTGGCATCGCGGATTTCCGCCTTCTCGTCCTCGATCCACAGGTAGCAGGGAGCCTCCGCATGGCCCCGTACAATGATAGCGTCCCAACCCGCCTGCTTGACCTCCGTACCCCAGTCGCCGCCAGCCTCGGACTTGCCAAAGCCGCCTGTCAGCGGCGACTTGGCGGCCACCGTGTGCCGACCTGCACCTGATATGGGCGCACCTGTCAGCACGCCCGCAGAAAAGATCAGCAGGTTGTCCGCGCCCAGCGCATCCACTCCTGCCGGCGTTTGGGTCAACAGATAGTACGCGGCCA
>DIVN01000038.1 GCA_002435875.1 Anaerolineales bacterium UBA6131 | reverse complement strand
GTCTATGTGGATGCGGTGCACTATGTTCCGCACGGGCTCGTTGACCTGCAGGCCGTCGATGCCGATTTCCTCGTGTGCTCGGCCTACAAGTTCTTCGGTCCCCATACCGGGGTGCTGTTTGGCAAGTATGATCTGCTGGAAAGCCTAGAGGCCTACAAGGTGCGCCCATCGTCACCACATCCACCGGGTAAGTGGGAGACAGGCACTCCTAGCTTTGAGAGCCTCGCTGGCGTGGCCGCCACGGTGGACTTTCTGGCCTTGCTGGGCCAGGGTGAGAGCCGCCGCGCGCGCCTGGAGTCTGCGATGGCGGCCGTGCAGGCGCATGGTCAGGAGTTGAGCAAGCGCTTCCTGGAGGGCATTCCGGCAGTTCCTGGCGCCAGGGTGTACGGCATTACTGATTTGCGCCAGCTCGACGAACGTACGCCGACCTTCGCGGTGAACCTGCGCGGGCAGACACCTCAGCAGTTGGCGGAACGCCTGGGTGAGCGGGGAGTCTTTGTCTGGCCAGGGCACTACTATGCCGTAGCGCCGATGGAGAGGCTGGGATTGCTCGACCAGGGTGGACTGCTGCGCATTGGCTTTGCACTCTACAATACCGCAGCCGAGGTCGACCGCGTCTTGCAAGGACTGTCGGACATGGCACGGTAGTAGCTGCGACGTACGCGACAGGCCGGCTCACGCGCCAGGCTCTTGTCCGCAGCAGGGACTCGCGGAGATGCTATCGGAAGGTGATCAGTAGCTTGGGCCTCTGCCAGGCATCGCTGCACTCGCTGCTGGCGAAGAAGAAAGCGTGTCGCGAGTCTTCGTCCTGCACCAGCAGTCCATAGTTTGGTGCCCCATCCGCCCACCGCTGCACTGCGCCCGTGATATCGAACGAATACCATTGCGAGACGCCGTGGGTCAACAGAGCTGCCTCGGCCCCGCCCTCGCGATCAGCGTCGCTCTCGCTCGCTCCGGGAGAGGCCCAGGGCATCGCCGGGGCAGCCTCGTTCCAGCTAGCCCGGCTGAATTGCGCCGACCGTCGCAGCGCGAAGGCGCTCAAGTTGAGGTTGCCGCCGCTCCACCCGCGGGCATAGAGCTCCAGCGTGGCAGTCTCAATGGCTGCGTTGCCGGGCAGGGCGCTGAGATCAAAGCGTAATAACGAGACATAACACTGGCCGTAGCCGACGCGGAGCAGCGCTTCCGTCGCGTAGTTGGTCTCCTCAGCGCTGCTGGACAGGTAGGTATCCTCGACACGGCCGTCCACGCCTTGTTGGACCTGCAACTTGTGGGTCGTGGTGGAAGACATCAGCGCGTCTTGGCCCTCGCGCAACCCGCCGACGTCCGTCAGGAGATCGACCGTTGCCCGCGCAGGAATGGCCATCGCGCGCACGGCGCTGCGCCCGTCGCCGCTGCTCTCAATTTGCTCTACGTAAACTACGACGGCACTGGCCCCACAATCGTCCGGCCGCTGAGTGCTATCGACCTGACGCACAATGGCCGACAGGCAGGCCGCAGCAGTCGGCGGCGGAGCTGGCAGCTCCGCTAGCCTGGTTTGGCCCGCCTCAAGCTGTTCATGGGTGGAGGCGTACTGTCCTTGGTCGTTGAACCATTCGATGGTGAGGGTGCTGTGTCCTGGGTTGGCGTTGGCGTTGTGGAGTACGAGGGTTGAGTGCCTCCCACCGTCCCGCAAGTACACCCGGGGGATGGCCCATCGAGTGTCACTCCCTTGCCCCACCGTGCCCGAGAACGCCACGGCCTGCTGCGTTGCGGAATCGGGACCGCTCCCGTAGGCAACTGACTCGAGGTACACCGCCAATGGTGCGGGGGTGGCATTTTGCAGAGGCTGACTCTGCACCCGCACAGCGACAACTCGCCCCTCTAGCGGAGCCGCTGGCAGCGGCACGCGCCATGTGCGCAGACGGCCTGCCCCGACCCGCTCACTGAGCGAGACCAGCGCCTCACCCCCCTCGTCCAGCCACTGCACCAACACGCTTGCCCGGCCGTCTGCCTTCAGGTTCTGCACAAAGAGCAGGCTGTCTGCACCCTTATCCCCTTCTGGGTGCAGAGGCAGTTGGATCACCTGTACCGCGGCGTCTGTCCCTGCGAGTGGTGCTGATCCGATCGACTCGCTCGTAAACGCCGAGTCTCCGACACGATCGACGACAAGGGCTAGTGGTACCCCGGCGCTGACGCGCACAGTACCTGTGAACTCGCCTTCCACGCAGTCCGCCGCCACGAAGGACACACTGTGGCCCGGGGCCACCACTTGTCGATCGCACTCCACAGCTTCGGACGACTCGTCCTGAGAAAGCAGCACAAAGCCGATTGAGGCTTCATCCACGCCGACGTTCTGCACGTAGACACGCGACGAGAAACCATCGCCAGGTGTGGCCAGCAGGGGTGCAAAGTAGCTGTACTCGCCGGAACCGTCATCCGCAGCACAGCTTGCGGCGTAGGCGGCGCTGAGACTTGCTTCGCCTGCCGCGCCCATGGCCTCGCGGAGCACCTGCACCGCCAGGGGTTGGCCGCGACCAGTGCCCCAGTCCAGACCTTGCCAGCCTGTGCCGCCTTGAAATGCCTCATCCAGTGTCTGCCAGGCATCGCCCTCGGCGACAAGGGCTGCAAAGGCCTGGTGACACGCCTGCACGTCATCTCCAGCCTCAGGCAGAGCAATGGGATCGACAGAGTACAGCAATCCGGAGCGCGTACCGCTGGGGATCGCATCGCTCTCTATCTGCCACGACACGCCCGGGTTGATCGTCGGGCTGCAGATCGCGGCCAGAGGTTTGTCGCTTACTGCTGCCGAACCTTGGCCAGATGCCCACACGACAAGCACTGCCTGCGTTGGCGCGTCACCCACGTTCTGCACGGAGATGGTCGTCTGCACCTCTACATGAGTGGCCCCAACCGTGCCTAGCACCGGCAACGCCAAGCGCACGTGGCAATCTTGGGCAGTATCCTGGAAAGCAGGGGAGCTATTCTGTGCCTGCGCGCGTGTTGGCCAGGGCGCCAAGGCCAGGGAAAGCGCCCCGCAGAGAATTGTCCTAATCAGCCTTACTTGCAGGAACATGTGCGAGTCCTTTCAGCTGTTCCCGGAAGGACACCCGTGTTACGATCGCAGCGACAAGGCCGTTGACCTGTTTGAGTCGCTGCCGTCGTTGCATCGGCTTGTACTCTCATCATATCATGACGCGGAGCCCGGTGCAAGGGTGCGTTTGCCCCCTTGTCAGCGCTGCCGAGACTCTCGTCGATAGGCATGCTGCTCAGCGCAAGATCAGCGGTAGGTACAACTGGTGCCCTGGCGATCCGGTGGGTGCCAGTGTTGCCTAAGCGGTGTGGCTTGGCTCAGGTGTCAGCGTACTCGACAGCGTGATCGTAGGCGTGTGGCTCGCAGTCAACGTCGCGCTTACGGTTGGCGTCGCACTGCTGGTGCTCGACGGGGTGGGCTCTGGCGCAGACCCTTGCAGGCTGATGCACAAACGCGGCCGCAGGAGCACATCGCCGACATGCTGAGACGAGGCCAAGATCCACTCCTGCGCGGACACGCGCGGCATGGTAAGCAACACCAGGCCGTAGTTTGTGGCCGGTTCGTCCACCCAGCGTTGGGCGAGATCGATCAACTGGGCACTGTCGAGACGGTGCCAGGCAAGGCGGTTCTCCAGAATGGTCGAGGCAACCGGATTTAGTGATCGATCCCCTTCTCCTGCGCCTGGTACCTGCCATAGCTCACCGGTGGACGGAGCATACCAGGTGGCCGAGTTCTCATCCCAGGGTCGCAGCAGCTCGTATGCGCCGATGCGCGTCGTGCGCTCCGCATACCAGTTGCCCGTGGTGTAGAGGTCAAGGTGTGCACCGGTCACGACGGCGTTGGCAGGTATGTACTCCTGCAGCTCAAAACGCAATAGTACCCGTTTCCGGCTCTCATAGTAGATGCGCAGCTCGGGAGACTGGCCATAGTTGGCGTTCATGTCCCCCTGACCATCCAGGAACGTGTCCGCCACGCCACCGTAGCTTGCCTCGGGCGACGAATTCTGCTGCAAACAGACAACCCATGGCACCGGCGTGGCCGTGGCAGTCGGTGTGGCAGAGTAGCGAGCCGTGAGCGTAGGTGTGCGCGTGCGGGTTGCTGTTGGGGTAGCCGAGGGCCCAGGGGTAGGCGTAGGCAAGAGGGCCAACTGCACGTTCAGATCCAGTCTGGGCCTGTATCGGAACATGTCATAAGGGGGCTGCTCGGGCTGATCTGCCAGGTAGAACCACCAATTCGTAGCCGAATCGCTCTCTGCGACGAGGAGCAATCCATGGTTCGTGGCAGGATCCCCGACCCACCGACGTGCCGCCGAGGTGATGTTCCAGCTGTGGGCGGCCTGGGCTCCTCCGATGGTCACGCTGTCCAACGGCACCGCATCTCGGTCATTAACCCCGTCGCAGCCCGGCGCTTCCCAAGGCACACCGTCGCTGGCCTGCGTCCACGTAGCCAGGGCCAGATCCCAGGGCCTGTTGACCTCATAGGCGTGCACGGCGGTCTCTGCCGTCGCCTGCCCACCGGCGGTGAACATGGTCAGCGTCGCCGAGATGACCTCAACGTTCCTCGGCAACATGCTGAGGTCAAAGTTGAGCAGGACACGGCCGCTGCCGTCACCCATCATCTCCGCCGTGTAGGCGTGCGGCCGCGCCTCGCGCGGGCTGATCCACACGTCGGTGTCCTGAGCGTAACCTGACCACCCCTTGGAGAAGAAGATGTGGTTCTGCGGGTTGGGCAGGAAGCGCGCCAGGTAGTTGCCAAAGTTCACTCCCAGGTCCGTAATCTGATAGGTCCACTCGTCGAAGAGGGCACCGTTAAACTCACTGCGCTCGAGGCTGAACCATACCCAGCGCTGCACCAGCCTATCACCATCAGCGGGATACCCAATCTCAGGATCCGTCGCTGTCCGCAGCCACTCGAAGATATCGTGCATGAACTGGAAGATCCACTCCTCAGGGAAGGGGCCTTCTGGCTTCTCGACGATCGGGGCGAGGACGCCCATTTCCGTGACGTACAGGGGTGTCTCCCGAAAGCCACGTGCTTTCATCCACTGACGAAACTCGATCAGCAGCCTCTGGAACTCGGCAAAATCGACCTGCTCGCGCTCGTCGTACAGATTGCCATCCTCGCACCAGAATTCGCGCGGTACATAGCCCCCGCTTTGCGCCTTTTTCGGGTAGCACGGGTTGGGCCCGGTATCCACACACGGGCCGGCCGACTCCGAAAGCAACAGGTCGTGCACCGTCCACACTTCGATGGGCATGGGCAGGCCGTAATGATTCTGATAGTTGGTCAGCACGCGATCCAGCCACCTGCGCCTCATCTCCGAAGGGAGGACTACGCCGCCGATCCCGACCGTTGCCGTGGAGTCCACCGACTTGATGAAAGTGAACAGCTCGTGGTAGATCTCTGCATACTCAAAAGACGACCGGTTGCCTCGACAGGGGTTCTCGGGCTCGTTGCCAATGAGCCAGGTATGCCCCGGGTTGGCTACGATCAGACTGCGCACCCAGTCCCAATACGTGCCGTCAAAATCGCGTGGCGCGTGCAGGTAGTATTCTGGTCCTACGCGCAGCACAGTGATGAAATCGGTCGCCACGGCCGCTTCCCAGGGATAGGGGTTGCGGTCTTCGAGCTTGTAGAACCTGGTGTTGATCCGCGCCAGGTCTAGACTTTCAGAGTGAAAGGAGGCAATGCCTACCCGCTGCTCTGGAAAAGGGTACAGGCTGTCCGGTACCGGTGTGCGCCGAGGGTCCGAATGCTCGTAGGAGGCCCCGCCTGGCGCCGTACTTGCCAGCTTCAAGTCCGCAGCAGGCTCGGCAGCTATGTGCGCGCCAGCCTCGCCTGCTGACATTGCGCGCCACAACACAAACACCAGCAGCACCAGCAAGAACAGGGCTGCCCTTCCGCGTTGGCGCTCATTCAACTTGCTTGTCAACTGTGGGTTCACGGCAGGGCTCCCTTTCTGCGCAAGCCTCGGCGTCTACAGACACGACACGGGTCAGGGCGCCGAAACCAGAAGATGGTTATACCCGGGCTGCAACTCGTCAGCGCGCCGAGCTTCAGGCAGTGGGCGAATCTCATCTCTGCGCTGCGCGGAACAGCATGGGCAACCAGATGCACAGGTCCGCAGCCCTGCCTGTCGGCGTAGGCGTAGCCTCGAGGTGTAGCACCTGGGTGTGCGCACTTGCCCAGGTCACCTGACCGAAAGCATCGCTAACGCTGACATTGTTGCTGACCGAGCGATACTGGGCGGCCGACGGTGCCAGCACCGCCGCAAACTGCAGTTGAACCGAGCCGCCCCGTGCGATGCTACCTTCCCAGTGCAACGTGCGGCCCGCGGCCTCGTACTGCAGCCCCGCGCTGACTGAGCCTGGCAGAATCTCCAGCTCCGTCGGCAGGGGGTCCAACAGCCGTACGACCGTGCCAGGGTCGCGGCCACCCAGCATGTCGTTCATTACCACGATGGTGTACTGCAGCGTTGTACCCACTTCGGCCTCAGCTTTGTCCACCAGCTTGGCCACAATCAGCGACGACGTTATGGATCCAGTAGGCGTCGCCACGGGTGTAGCGGTAGCCCTCGCTGGGTGGACAAAGGCCACATCGATCGCGGATATGTCCGGCGCTTCAGCGCTGCGCGCCATGGCCACATTGTGCAAATAAGTCGATACCGCCGACTCGCCCGTCGCACAGCGCAGCCAGACCGACACTACCTCCCTGGGCCCCAGCGCGGGCAAGGTCCAGGTGGCCTCGTGTCGGCCATCGAAATGCCCACCAGGGCTCACTTCGACCGAAGAAGCGGCAATGCCTCCGGGCAGCATGTCCTTGATCGTCAGCTGCGGAAGGAGCAAGTCGGAGTTGTTCGTTACCTGGATGTCGTACGTGAAAGCCCGGCCGTCATAGACATCGCCGTCAGGCCGGCTCTTGGTAATGGACAGGGCGCTGCACAGGCCCACATCCCAATCAAGCTGTTGCTCGCCTGCCTGCACGGGAAGACAGTCGATTCTTGCCGTCTCAGCGTTGGCATCGCTGTCCAGGCTATCGTCCTCGCCCTGATCCGCCTGGGTGACGACATGCCCCGCGGGGACCATGAAACGCAGCGAGTAGCTGCCGGCCTCAAGACACGCGAAGGCATAGAGCCCATCGGGTGAGGTCGTAGTGTGAGTCTCTTCTTGCCCGGCGCAGGTGTACAGGCGCACCATCAGGCCGGAAAAGCCCGTCTCATTGTGGTCCTGCAGCCCGTCCTTGTTTGCATCAAACCAGACCCTGCCAGCCAGCGTGGCCAAGGGGATCGCAGTGCTGGTAGGGGTCGGGGTCGCAGTCGGCGACGGGGCGGGTGTTAGGGTTGGGGGCATCGCCACGAAGGCTGCGGCGAACGTAGCATCGCCTGGCAGGGCGGCATGCGTCACCGGGAATGCCGACGGCTGCACGGTCGCGAGCAGGGCAAGAGCACACAAGGCCAGAGCCAGTCGTTGGGATCGGCGCCTCATGACCTAGCTCCTTTCCGACCGCTTACGCGGCCGTCCATGACCTCGCACCTGTTTTCGGGGCTGCCAAGACGCAACCTCACCTGCATTCTATCGAGATCGTTGGCCCATGTCAACAAGGCGACATCGATTCGCTGGGACGCGCGCTCAGCGCATGTCGCGCCGCAGCGAGTGCCGCCTCAAGGGGGCCCGGGGAGACCGCGGCCCGTCCAGCGCCTGGAGGTTGGCGCTCCCCAGCGGATGACCTAGTTGGTTGCGCGCGTGTCTGCCCAGTCCAGCCCCCCGGTTGTCAGCTCACGGCGGAGCGATTCCCTTCCAGCAGGGCGGCAGCCCTTTCAGCAATGCGCGCGGCAATGGCTTGCAGCAAAGCCTGGCCGCGCTCCACGCTGGCGCTGGTCTCCGGGTCGTTTGACTCGTCTTGTATGCCCCTGAGCACGCCGATGTACTTGTTGGGCGTCGCGCGACGTCGCCGCAGGTGCTCAGGTGCCAACTGGTAGCAGTTGCGTAACCTTCCCGCGGTCTCCAGCGTCTTGTCCAGGTCAACCAGATCGGGCCGTATGGCCATGAGCAGCGAGGTTTCGCCTCCAGCAGCATGCTCATGGGGATATCCAAGGTCGGTGGCAACCTGCTGGTCGGTCAACATCAGCCAAGCTGTCTCGGGGTGCAAGCTCTTGAAGCGGTCGCCACTGGTCCGAATGACCGCCAGGGTCTCGCCGGACCAATGACCGGCCACGACCATGATCGCCTGAAAACCACGTCGCCTCATCGCCTCAAAGATGTCCAGAAGCAGCCGCAGGTATGTCTCAGGCTTCAGCCAATACATGCTGCCTGGAACGTGGTAGCGCTCGCCGTGCTCCACCCCGCCGGTCAGATACCGGCCATCCGGCAGTTCTTCGCGGGAATCTGCCGCCCAGTACAACGCCGGTACGACCACGCCTCCGGAGATTTGTGCCGCCTTGACGCAGACGGCATGGGCCTTGAGCGCGTCCAGCCCAACAACATTGTGCTCGCCGTGCCACTCGAGGGTGCCCAGAGGCAGGTAGGCCAGGGGTGTCCGGGCAATGGCTTCGGCGAACTCCCATGGAAACATCTCCTCCATCTGCACCTTGGTGCCAGTATGTCCCATCCGTATCGTCCGGCCTCCTTTGGTCGCTCCGTTGCGCTGACTAGCGGCGCGCCAGGGCCTGGTCGATGGCCCGTTGCACCGCATCAATAGTGGGCGGCAGCTCCACAGGCGGGTTGGCGTGGCGGGACATCACTCCCTCGAGCTGGCTCTCGTGGTAGCCAACCTTAAACTGGGTGAACTTGAGCCCGTGTGCCGTCGAGACCACCACGACGCGGTCCGAGGGACGTATTTCACCCCTGTCCACCAGCTTGAACAGCACAGCCAGGGCCACACCGGTGTGCGGACAGCAGTACATGCCGGTGCGGTCCGCGCGCGCGGCGGCATCGGCCAGCTCATCCTCACTGGCCTGTTCCACAACGCCATCGAGTTGGTGCAGCACCTTGACCGCCCTTTCGTACGAGACTGGGTCGCCGATCTGGATGGCGCTGGCCAGCGTGGCCCTGGCAACCTGGGGCCTGAACTCGGTGAAACCGGTCAGATAGCTTAGGTACAGAGGATTGGCGTTGGCCGCCTGCGCGGAGACAATGCGCGGCAACCGATCGATCAGCCCGAGCTCGCGCATGAGCAGCAGTCCTTTTCCGAGCGCCGAGATGTTACCCAGGTTGCCAGATGGGACGATGATCCAATCGGGGACCTGCCAATCGAACTGCTGCACGATCTCGATCCCCAGCGTCTTCTGGCCCTCCATGCGCAGCGCATTCATTGAGTTGGCCAAGTAAATGGTACGATCTTTGGTGAGTTGCTGCACGACGCGCATGCAGCCGTCAAAGTCCGTATCCAGCGCCAGCACGAGTGCGCCATTGGCGATGGGTTGTACCAGTTGGGCCACGGACACCTTGCCCTTGGGCAAGAGAATGACCGCAGGTATTCCCGCCGCGGCGGCGTATGCCGCCAGGGCTGCTGACGTGTCGCCAGTCGAGGCACAGGCTACGGCGCGAATCTGCCGGCCTTGGACCATCATCTGCCGCACCACCGACACCAGCACTGTCATCCCCAGGTCCTTGAATGACCCACTGTGACTGTTCCCGCACATCTTAATCCACAGGTCACTCAAGCCGATGCTTCTGCCCAGGCGTTCTGCCCAGAAGCAGTTGCTGTGGCCCTCGTACATGGACACGACATTCTCGTCATCGATCTGCGGGCAGACCCATTCTTTCTTACCCCACACGCCCGAGCCGTAGGGCCACTCGTTGGTGCGCGTGCGCTGATCGAAGAGAGCCTTCCAGGCCTCTGCCGACTGATCGTGCAGTGCCTCTATGTCGTGCACTACGTCCAGCAATCCGCCGCATGTCTCGCAGCGGTATACGATGTCATAGATGGAGTAGCGCCGCCCACAGCCGCGCCCACACTCCAGCCAGCTCTGATAGGCCATGTCTCCTCCCGTGACGGCTTTAGCGCGACAGATAGCCGCTTGCCAACAGCAGCTCAGCGTTCAGGATGGCTCCGCCGGCAGCACCGCGGATCGTATTGTGGATCACAGAGACCAGGCGCAGATGCATGACTGGACAAGCGCGGATGCGCCCCACCGTTGCGGCCATGCCATGCTCAGAATCACGGTCGAGCCTTGGCTGCGGACGGTCGCGCTCTTCACGCACGAGGATCGGACACGCAGGCGCGGAGGGCAGGGTCCGCACGATGTCAGGGGCACGATAGTCGCGCAGAACCTGGGTAGCCTCGTCAGGCTCGGGCTTGTGGGCGAACTCCATCGCCAGGCAGACGGTGTGCCCGTGAACGACAGGCACGCGATTGGCTTGCGCGCTAATCACAATCTCGGCCTCTTGGCGCGCGCCGTCCACCATGTTGCCCAGCAGCACGCACGTCTCCCGCTCCATCTTGGCCTCTTCGCCCGGGACAAAGGGCACCACGTTGTCGAGAATATCCAACGAAGCGACGCCAGGGTAACCAGCACCTGACACTGCCTGCATCGACATCATGCAAAGGCGGCGCAACCCAAAGGCATCGTGGAGTGGCTTGGCGGCCATGACCGCGGTCGTTGTGGTGCAGTTGGGACTGGTGACGAGCAGGCCAGACCAGCCTCGTCCGGCGCGCTGGCCGGCAATCAAGCCAAGATGATCTGCGTTGACTTCGGGGATGATCAGGGGAACATCCGGCTCGAGGCGATGGGCCGAAGCATTGGAGCAGACGACATAACCTGCCCTGGCGAACTGCGCCTCAATCTCCAGCGCCTCCTCCCCGGGCAGGGCAGAGAACACCACTTCAGCATCGATCCCGGGGCGCGCGGGCAATAGCTCCAGGGCAGCGATCTCCGTGGGCAGCGAAGAGGGCAGCAGCCAGCGGCAGGCATCGCCATAGCGGCGGCCGGTGTTGCGCTCGGAGGCCGCCACGGCGCAGATCTCGAACCAGGGATGAGCAGCAAGGAGTTGTATGAACTGCTGACCCACGGCGCCCGTAGCGCCCAATACGGCGGCGCGGATTCTACGCATGGACGATCACCTTTCGATGAATGCTCTCAACGGCGCTGACCGCTTCTGCGGCGCCGACGACGAAAGATACGCTGCATTCCGACGACCCTTGGGCAACCGCGATGATGTTGATGCTGGCCTCGGCGAGGGCCCCGAAGATGCGCGCGGCCACGCCGGGCGTTGAGCGCATGCCCGCACCAACCGCTGTCACAATCACCACCGGCGCTAGCGACGAGACCCGGTCAATGTCGCGGCGCGCAATCTCCCTGGACAGCGCCTCCTCAAGTGCAGGGACCACCCGCGCCGCCGTCTCCTGGCGCACGACCAGACAGATGGACTGTTCGGAGGACGCCTGTGAGATCATCAGGACGCTGGCATCCTGGCTGGCAACGGCTGCGAAAGTACGTGCAGCAATTCCAGGAACGCCTAGCATGCCGCGCCCCTCCACGGTGATCATACTCAGCCCCTGGATGGCCGTGACGGCCTTTACCGCGCCGTTGGCCGGCATGGCCAAGGGGCCAACCAGTGTTGCCGGACCATGCGGGTCAGCGCTGTTCTTGACCCACAGCGGAATGCCCTTGTCGACCGCAGGCCGGATCGTGCGCGGGTGCAGTACCTTGGCGCCAAAGTAGGCCAGCTCGGCCACCTCGCTGTACGTAAGGTGCGGGATTGTACGTGCTTCCGGCACCAGCCGCGGATCAGCGGTCATGACCCCATTTACGTCGGTCATGATCCAAATCTCGTCGGCATCGAGACAGTGTCCCAGAATGGAGGCAGTAAAGTCGCTGCCGCCTCGCCCGAGAGTCGTGGTGACACCAGAGGCGGTAGCGCCAAAAAAGCCGGCGACAACTGCGATGGTACCCTTTGCGAGCAAGGGCGCAAGCCGTTCGCTTACTTGCTGGCAGGTGGCGTCCATGAGGGGGGACGCCTGCCCAAAGCGGTCATCGGTTACGATCAGCGAGCTGGCGTCCAGCGCTTCGCTGCTGGCGCCGTTCTCGGCCAGAAACGCGGCAACCAGTCGAGCACTGATGCGCTCGCCCAAACAGGAGATGGTGTCCAGTGCCCGCGCCGAGAGCTCTCCGAGGACCTGCACGCTCTCGCAGAAGCGGCCGTAATCGTGTAGGTAGCAATCGACCGTCTGTTCCAGGTCGTGTCGCCTTGCAGAATCGCCGAATAGATCGGCGATGACCACCTGGTGGCGTTTGCCCAACTGCTCAAGCACCTGGGCGTAGCCCGAATCATCGCCAGCGGCAGCGCGGGTCGCCNNGATAGCTGAGGCATCGCGGATGGCCCGGGCACTGCCAACCGATGTGCCTCCGAACTTGATGGTCAGAGTGGTCATGCAGGGTTCCTCCTGTGGGTCGTCAAGACGAGACTTGCCGCCGTCTTAGCTGACAGAAGACCAGGTGGTTGAGAAACGGCTTACCCTGCGTTGGGGTCGAGCTCGGACGATGAGGAAATGGCCAGCGGCGGCCTCGCACTGTGCTCGGCTGGCCAGTATAGCGCATCCGCTCACAACTGCCAAACCTTTCGGGCGTGGCTGCAGTACCAGCATGCGTGCGCATCGCCAACGCACCTGTCTGATTTGACACCATAGTCATCGTCCACTATATTGTTACCGTTCTGTTACCGTTTTGTCACACGGTCGGCTTTAGTACCGTGTGTACCCCGTCTGGAAAGTCGGCTCTCGTGGGCGCATTTCGGTCTCGAGCGGCACGACCAGCGCTGGTCATGATCTGCGCAAGTGCTGCGGTACTTGTCTTTGTCTTATTCTCGCTGTCCCTGACGCTGCTCACCAGGGCCCAAGCAACCATAGGCATCCATGCCGTTGCCTATGAGGCTGACCACTCGGGCCAGGATGCCCGCGGCTCTAACCTGTCGCGTGCAGCGGCTGCCAGCATGTTGGCCACAAATCCCTCTACCCCAGGAGGTGGCTCGGCTGGCAAGGACTCTCAATCAGGCCTGCGGCATGATCTGGCCCAGGTTCCCCTCTATTTCATCGAGAACCGTGGCCAGCTCGACCCGGTCGTCCAGTACTACATCCAGGGCCGTGACAAGGCAGTCTATTTCACGCCTGGGGGTCTGACCATCGTGTTGCGGCCGGACGGCGAGGCAGCGGACACCACCTGCCAATCGTGGGCGATCAGGCTGGAGTTCGTGCAGGCACAGGTGGATGTGGAACCTGCAGGCCAGGGCAAAATGCCGGCCACAGTCAGCTACTTCAGGGGCGCTCCCGACGAGTGGCACACCGCGCTGCCGACCTATGCTCGTGTGGTCTACCAGGACCTGTGGCCTGGTATTGACCTCATCTACTCCGGCGACGTGAGCGCGCTCAAGTACGAGTTCGTCATCAGGCCTGGCGCTGATCCGGCACAGATTCGCCTTGCCTACTCCGGTGTCACGTCCGTCGCGGTTGACGAGCGCGGCCTGCTGGCCATCTCGACCCCCTTGGCCAGCTTCCATGACCAGGTGCCTGTCGCCTATCAGCCGGCGACGACCGCCGTGACTCAGGCGGATGTGGACGTGGAGTACTCCTTGCTCAAGGAGAACGCACCCGATCGTTGGAGCTACGGCTTCAGCCTCGGTCCCTACGATCGCGACCGCACCCTGATCATCGATCCCTCCGTGCTCATCTACTGCGGCTACATCGGCGGCACGGGAGAAGACGTAGGGCAGTCCATCGCGGTGGACGACGACGGAAACGCCTACGTGGTCGGACACACGTTCTCGCTCGACACCACGTTTCCTGTCACGGTCGGGCCGGACCTCACCCATGTGTCCTCCAGCGATCGCGACGCCTTTGTGGCCAAGATCAACAAGCTTGGCACACAACTGCTGTACTGCGGCTACATCGGTGGCAGCGGCAGCGAGCAAGGTCTGGGCATCGCGGTCGACAGTAACAGCTGCGCTTACGTGGTGGGCGTGAGCGAGTCCGAATCGGGCTTCCCGGCTACCACCGGACCGGACCTGACGTACAACGGTTGGGGCGATGCCTTCGTCGCCAAGGTGAGCAGCGCCGGCACGGCGCTCGAATACTGCGGATTCATCGGCGGCTCCGCCTATGAGGAAGGGTGGGGCATCGATGTTGACTCCGCAGGCAACGCCTACGTCGCGGGCGCGACCTTCTCTGCGGCACCCGGCTTCCCAGTGACCAACACCTTCTGGTCGAACAGCACGGTGCACGGCGGCCTCAGCGACGCATTCGTCGCTAAAGTGAATCCGACTGGTGATGCTCTGGCCTATTGCGGCTACATCGGTGGTTCCGAAGCCGAATCTGGGCTCGACATAAGCGTGGACGGCCTTGGCAACGCCTACGTCTGTGGGCACACCGTCTCGTCCGCGAGCCAGGGCTTTCCCGTGGTGAATGGGCCGGATCTGAGTTGGAATGGGGGCTCTGCACAACGCGGCGATGCCTTCGTCGCTCGGGTGAATGCAGCCGGCTCGGCACTCGACTATTGCGGTTACCTGGGCGGCGACGATGATGACTCGGCCGAGGGCATTACCGTGGACGCGGCCGGCAACGCCTTTGTGGTAGGCTGGACCGAGTCGACCGGCAGCACCTTCCCACTTGTCGGCAGCTTGTCGAGGCCACATGCAGGCGGCAAAGACGCATTTGTGGCCAAAGTTCGTGCCGACCCGAGCAACCCCCAGGTGTCAGATAACCTGCACTATGCCATCTATGTCGGAGGCAGCCAGGACGAAGAGGCGCGTGATGTCGCCCTGGACGCCGCCGGAAACGCTTACCTGACGGGCTACACGACCTCCAGCGAAACACCGGGTTTTCCACTATCCGTTGGCCCTGACCTGAGCTACAACGGTGGGCGAGACTGCTTTGCCACCAAGGTGGACCCAGAGGGAGCGGGCTTTGTTTTCAGCGGCTACTTTGGGGGCAGTGGCAATGACGAGTGCTGGGGCATTGCTTCGGACTCGGCCGAGACCACCTATCACGTCGGCGAGACCACCTCAAGTGAGGCCAGTCTCCCAGTCTCGCAGGGACCCGACTTGCAGTACAACGGCGCCGGTGATGCCTTTGTAGCCAAAGTCAGCGCCTACCTGGATTGCTCACTCTCCACCGATACGCCTCCCAGCGGTGTGTGCAGCAACTCGCAGGGTCACCTGGTTTCAGTGCCTCTCTCAAGCCCGGACTCGACCTACTCCTGGACCGTTTCGGGCGGAGCGATCGTCTCCCCGAGCCCCTACACGGAAAGCATTCACTGGGATGCCGGCGCCACCGGTTCAGTGCAGATCTCGGTGAGCGTGACAGATTTGCAGGGTTATGGCTGTACCAATGAGCTCGACGTGCCGATCTACGCCAACCCGCCTTGTACGATCACCCTGGATGCCAGCGCCATGTGTGCCGAATCTGGCAACCATACGGCCTCAGTCGCACGGCTAGGCTCCCGTGCTCAGTATGGCTGGAGCGTTCATGGCGGCACGATCCTCTCAACGCCTCCCTACACAGAGACAATCCGCTGGGCTGCCGGCGCGCCAGGCACGATTACCCTGACTGTCGCGGTGACCGACCCCTGGAGCTGCTCGTGCAACAGCTCTGTGACGGCTGTCGCACAAGCCCCTACCGCGGACCTTGGCGCCGACCGGGTCTCCGGTTGTGCACCCCTGCAAGTTCAGTTCTCCGATACGAGCACGCCCGCGGCGAGCATTGTCGGTCGCTTGTGGAGCTTTGGTGATGGCTCGCTCTCGTCGGAGGCCAACCCCCTGCACCAGTACGTCAACGGTGGCGCCTACACCGTAACGCTCTGGGTGACCGATACGCTGGGCTGCGCGGATGAGGTGGTCAAATCCAGCTACATCACCGCCTACTCCCCGCCGCAAGCGCAGTTCGATCTCAGTCCCTCGGCTGGTCCCGCGCCGCTTACCGTCTTCCTCACCGACACCACGACCCTTGGTGACCACCCGCTGGCCGGGCGTCATTGGGATCTGGGTGATGGAGGCAGCTCTGCTCTGCCAAACCTCAGCTACATCTATGACGTGCCCGGAATCTACACCATCTCGCTGGCTGTCACGGACACTGCGGGATGCATGGATTCCACATCGGCTGACGTGACGGTCGGCGAAGAGCCAACGCCTACGCCGACTCCAACGGACACGTCTACCCCGACACCGACGGACACATCTACGCCCACGCCGACGGATACCTCCACGCCCACACCGACGGATACGTCCACGCCCACACCAACGGACACATCTACATCAACGCCGACCGATACATCCACGCCCACGCCGACCGATACCTCTACGCCGACACCGACGGACACATCCACGCCCACGCCAACCGATACATCGACGCCGATACCAACGGACACATCGACACCAACGCCGACGGACACCTCCACACCAACGCCCACGGATACGTCGACGCCGACGCCTACCAACACGTCTACGCTCACACCGACGGACACATCGACGCCAACTCCGACGGGCACTACGACGCTGACGCGGTCGGCGACGCCCACCGCCACTGAATCGTCCACACCAACGCCGACACAGACTTGGACGCCCACTCGCTCGCCCACGTCTT
>DIVN01000199.1 GCA_002435875.1 Anaerolineales bacterium UBA6131 | reverse complement strand
CGTCATCTTTGAAATCCATCACTCCCCTCCTTGAGAGAGACCACGCTGAATCTAGCGAATGGACATGGGAGTCCGAGGCTCCTCCACTGCAAAGATAGCTTCGGGCACACCGAGCACCTCTTCCGCCCGCTGGACGAACTCGTCGGTCACGGGGATTTCGCCGCTCAGTATCGCCCTGAACCGATGGTATGGATACCCCATCATCCCCGACACCAGCCGCGGCTCCAGCCCGCTGGCACGCATCAGCGCACGAAACGATTCCATCGAGCGCGGTCGTTCTTGAATCCTCAACTCCATCCTCCTTTCCGTTCGGTAAGAACTATCAACTTGCATACAATTCACAGTTCATACCTAAAAAAGCACCGAGGGGCCTCATCGGCCCCTCGGTGGGTGTTCTTGCTCGCCTGATTCGTCTGGCTCCGGAAGCCCCAGACAGGCCCGGACCATCCTACGCAGCAGTTCCCCAGGCGACACTTCCTGCTCCAATGCTTGCATCCTCATCAGGCGCAACTCCTCCTGACCAACAGTGAACGTGAACCGGCGGGGTTGTTTGATCTTCCGTTTCCTGGCTGCCATGAACTCGCCTCCTCAGTGAAGAGTGCTGCGGAGAGGGATATCTCCACGCACGCATAATAGCACAAATGTTCTGCGTTGTCAAGAACCCCATACCGAGTTTTGCGAGGAAACCTGCAAGGACGGGGAGAACCATGCACCTCCTCTTCTGGCGTAGAACTATGCGAAACTCATTATTGACAGAACAGAAGTTCTGTGCTATGATGGGAGCGTAAGAATGGGTTCCATCTGAACGGCGCATGACACTCGGGGTAACAAAACGTGAAACGGGCTGCACCGGTGTTGAGAGCACCGACGCAGCCCTGACCACCACGCTGGGGTAATCAGCGTGGCGGCTGATGGGAATTGTATCACAGAATCTCTCGTGGGTGCAATTCCAACGGCGGCCAACAGCTGAACACTCAGCGGTTGGCCGTTCGCTTTTGGGGGCGGCGAGGAGGAATGGCATGAAACGGATTCTGTCGCTGAAGGCCTTCGTGGTTGTTTCGCTGCTCCTGTTCCTGGCAACCAGTTACGAGAACACCCGACTCCTCGCCGTGAACTTCCACGGCACCAACCCGTTGCTCCCATGGGCCTACGCCGGCGCGGTGGAACTGGGCGTGATCGGACTCTCCATCGGAATCATCGTCCGCCGGAGAAACAATCAGCCGGCGCGGGGATATGCGGCCATCCTCCTGGGTGTGCTGGGACTTTCGGTTACGGCCAACTTCCTCATGGGAGCGCAGAGCTTCTTCCCGGAGTTCCAGATCATGGCCAGGGTGCGAGATTGGTCGTTCTGGTGGCTGCTTCCACTGGCCTTCAGTGCGGCGGTGCCGGTGCTCATCTTCGCTTTCTCGGAACTCCTCGCCACATTGGTGCTGGAAGAAGAGGAAACAGCCAGGACTGCCGCAAGTCCCGGCCGCTTGGCTGTATCCGGGAGGTCTCGGCGAGGACAATCCAAGATGCCTATGCTCACTGAGAGCGATCCGGGGGCGCTGGGAGTTGAGTCGAAGGCACAACCAGGGATACTCCCAAGCGATGAGAGCGACTCGATCGCTTCTGGAGGCCCGCAGCACGAACCGAGGCCGGTGCTCCCAGAAGATGACAACAACCGGGTGCTTCGCGTGGTCGCGTTGTATGGAGAGCGGCCAGAGACCCCGTTGGCACAACTGGCGCGGGAGTTGGGAGTCTCGGCTTCGACAGCATCCCGCATGCGGATTCAGGCGATGCAGCAAGGCCTGTTGGTGAGAGTTGCCCGCAGCCGCTACTCTCCCAACGGCCACCAACAGAAAGCCGCGTGAGAGAAAGGAGAACGACGATGGAATTCGGCCAGATGCCCCCGATGTTTGGGATGGGAATCGTGGACAGCATGTCCGAGGTGATCAGGTTGCAGCAGCAGGCCGCCGAGCAGGCTCTCGCTCAGATGCAGTTGCTGGCACAGCGGGAGGCGATAGAGCCGCCACAGCCGGCGGAGCAGGCTCAAAAGCCAGCGCAGGCTCAACGTCCGAAGCCGACGTGACAGGCGCCATCTGAGCAATGTCCAGCACGATCTTCCATAGCGCCCAGAGCGCGATGTCCAACGAGGCATCGCCGGAAATAGCAGGGCAGGCAGGCTGAAGGGCCAGGGGAACTGCTTTGGGTTCGGAGTGAGTACGTATGGACGATTGCGCCATGAGCCTGCCTCCCGAAAACGTAGGAACTGGAAAACTCACGTCCCCCACAGTTACCACGTTTCCAAGATAGGGCTCACGCTATTGGGGTGAATCTGGACACAATCACGATCTGACAGTATTATACACGCACAAACGTTCTATGTCAAAGAAGTCTACCTGAGTTCAGGAGGTGAGCCATGAGAGTCGCAGCCTACGCGCGGGTATCCAGTGAAGAGCAGACTGAGGGCTGGTCGCTGGATGCGCAGAAGAACGCCATGTACGACTTCGCCGCGCGCAATCACCACGTCGTCGTGGACTTCTACTGGGACGACAGCACCGGGACCGATGACCAACGCGAGGGTTTCCAGAGGATGATCCAGGACGCGCGCGCCAAGAAGTTCGACGCCATCCTGGTCTACCACACCAGCCGCTTCTTCCGCAACATCAGCCTAGCCCGCCAGTACAAGCGTCTGCTGCGCGAGCACCTGGGCGTGGATGTGGTCTCTGTCACTCAGCCCACGGGCGACAGCGGCACGCCGCAGGCCTACCTGTCCGAGGGTGTCAACGAGCTCTTTGACGAGTACTACTCCATCACGCTGTCGTTCTGGACTTCTACGGGAAAGCGAACCCGCGCTGAGAACGGCTTCTATAACGGCGATCCGCCCTACGGCTACTGCAAGGGCAACTGCTCGCACTGCACCGTGCCCAGGGCAGAACAGGTCTGCTCCCACTTTGGGCAGATTGACCAGAGTCGCGATGGCGTGCTGATCCCTCATCCGATCAATCAGAAGGGCCTGTTGTTGGCATTTCAGCAGTGTGCCGAAGGCGCCACTGATCGTGAGATCGCGACCGGCCTCAACAACGCGGACTATCGCACCGACAGTGTCAAACGCGGCGCAAACTTGTTCACGAAAGACACCATCCGTCGGATACTGATGAACCCGTTCTACCTGGGCTACGTGACTTACAAGGGAACGCGGATTGCTGGCAAGCACCCTGCGCTGATCAACGACGACCTGTGGGATCGCGCTCAGGCAGCACGCATCATGAACCGCAAGTCGCCTCGCGCGCAGACTGGAAAGCGAAAGCAGGATCGGACATACCCGCTCACAGGGCTACTGCGCTGCAGTCGGTGCGATGGCTCCATGCATGGAAACGGGGCATGGGATGGTAGCTATATTTGCTACACCAAGTCGCAGCGCAAGGATGCCTGTTCTCAGCCGTTGGTCAAACTCGGTGTTCTTGAGGGACAGCTAGGCGAGTACCTGGCAACCTTCCACATACCCGAAGACTACCAGCGCAAGATTCTTGAGCAGGCCGGCAAAGACGGAACGCTGATCGAAGACCTGGAGTCGCGCAGAGCATCGCTTGAGGCAAGACTCAGGAGGTTGCAGGATCTCTACGAACTTGGGGACAAGTCACGTGAGGAATACCTGTCCAGACGGACCGAGATTACAGCAGAGATCGCTAGCCTCAAGCCTGCCGAGGATAACAAGGCAGACTTGCGCAACGCAGCCGAACTACTCGGGCGGTTTTGCGAGGCCTGGGCTATCGCAGACCTTGAGCAGAAACGCAAGATCGCCCGCCTGATCTTTGAGGAGATTTGGGTAGAGAACAAAAAGGTCGTAACCGTTAGGCCACGACCTCAGTTCACGGGCTTCTTCACCCTCGATCTTTTTGACAGGCGGAAGCGACGGGNNTGCTAGGCCGCTGCACCACGCCTCCGCGAACTACTCGGCTATCCTATCATAAGTCTCGCCCTTTGTCAAAATCGCCAGCCCCAACGCGCGCGGGCTAGAAGACTCCAAACCACATCGCCACGCCCATCACGACGAATAGCGCCGCTGCGACCTTGCTCAATACCGCCACGGGCACGTACTGCGAGATCAATTGCCCCGCGAACGCCCCGATCAAGGTCACGACGATCAGCGCCAGCGCCCCGCCCAGGAATACCATCCACGGCTTGCCCGTCTTGC
>DIVN01000197.1 GCA_002435875.1 Anaerolineales bacterium UBA6131 | reverse complement strand
TCGACATCATCGAAGCCGATCAGGTCATCGTCTTCCTCGCCGAGGGCACCGCCAGCCACATCTCCGACGGCGCCTCCTACGTCTTCCCCACCGCCGATCAGGACGAGCCCAACGCCGCCTTCTTCAGCAAGGCCGACCTCACCATTGACGGCCCCGGCTCGCTCACCGTCGACGGCAACTACAACGACGGCCTTGCCAGCAAGGACGGCCTCGTCATCACCGACGGCAACATCACCGTCACCGCCGCAGACGACGGCATCCGCGGCAAGGATTACATCGTCGTCAAGGGCGGCCAGCTCACCGTCACCGCTGGTGGCGACGGCCTAAAATCCGATGACGAAGAGGATTCCACCCGCGGCTACATCTCGATCGAGGGCGGCCAGCTCACCATCACCGCGGGCGGCGACGGCCTGCAGGCCGAGACCGACATCCTCATCACCAGCGGCGACTTTCACATCACCACCGGCGGCGGCTCCAACGCCCGCCTTAGCTCCGACCTCTCCGCCAAGGGCATCAAGGCCGGCGTCAACCTCAACATCGACAATGGCACCTTCACCATCGACTCCGCCGACGACGCCCTGCACTCCAACGGCAGCCTGATCATCAACGATGGCACCTTCGTCATCTCCACTGGCGACGACGCCATGCACGCCGACGCCACGCTGCAGGTCAACGGTGGCCAGATCGCCATCACCCAGTCCTACGAAGGCATCGAGAGCCAGGTCATCACCCTCAACGGTGGCGACATCCACCTGATCTCCCGCGACGACGGCATCAACGTCTCCTCCGGCAAAGACGCCTCGGGCACTAACTTGCCCCAGGGCCAGTGGGGCCAGGGCAGGCCACAGGGCCGCGGTGGTCCCGGCCAGGACGCCTTCGCTGTCTCCGCCGACGCCTGGCTCTACATCAACGGCGGCTACATCGTCGTCAATTCAGGCGGCGACGGCATCGACGTCAACGGCTCCATCGCCATGACCGGCGGCACGGTCATCGTCCACGGCCCCACCGAGCAGATGAACGGCGCCCTCGACTGCAACGGCACCTTCAACGTCAGCGGGGGGTTCCTGGTCGGCGTCGGCAGCTCTGGCATGGCCGAAGCCCCCGACGCCACCTCGGCCCAGAACTCGCTCTTGCTCAACCTCAACGGCACCCTGCGCGCCGGCAACCTTTTCCACATCGAGACCGCCGCCGGCGATGCCATCCTCACCTTCGCCCCGGACAAGAACATCCAGTCCATCGTCCTCTCATCCGCCGAGCTGGCCAGGGGCGTCACCTACAACGTCTACTACGGCGGCACCGCCACCGGTACCGCCCAGGACGGCCTCTACCACGGCGGCGCCTACACCCCGGGCACCGCATACACCACCTTCACCGTCTCCAGCGCCCTCACCGCCCTGGGCAGCCGCACGGGCTTCAGGTAGCAGGCAACAAAGAAAGCGCTGCGCACATTCTGCGCAGCGCCTACCTCCGTTCCCCTTCCCCTCGCCTCGTGGGAGAGGGGAAGGGGTCAGGGGAAGAGGAGAGGTCCTTCCACACTTCGTCCCCCACCACCTTCACCGTCTCCAGCGCCCTCACCGCCCTCGGAAGCCGCACGGGCTTCAGGTAGGAAGCAACAAAAGAGCGCTGCGCGGCATGTGCGCAGCGCCCCTCGATGGAACACTCGCCTGGGCTCTACTTCTCCACCCGCTTCACATACCGCTCGAACAGCCAGTCATACAACTGCTTGCCAAACTCTGCGTCGTCCGTGATCTGCTTGTAGAACTTGAAATTCATGTCGATCATGTCCTGCACCTTGTCGGTCGCCACGTGGTCAAAGGTCAGCCGCGCATTGTCCCGCGTGTTGACCTGCACGCTCGCTGCCAGCGCCGGATCCCCTGCCAGCCTGGCCTCTAGATCCTGCAGGAACACCTTGTCCGCCTCCGTGAAGTCTGTGCCGAACCGTTCGTTCAATTCCCGAATGATCTCCGATAGCCGCTCCACCTCGTTCGGCGGCGGCGCCACCACCAGCCCCGCCCCCACCGGCTCCAGCTCTCCCGGGCCGCGCTTCAGGGGAATCTTCCCGCTCCCCGTCTCCTGCACCCGGTACGAATCCATATCCACCTGCTGCTGAATCTCCAGGGGCAGTTGTTCCTTGCTCACCGGCAGCTTGCGCAGCAGCAGCCGGCCAAAGGCATACAGCTTTTCCAGGTCCGCATCCACAAAGCGCAGGATTTGCGACAAGAAGGCGTACAGCCGCACATACTCCCGCAGTGTGCCCCGGAACTCTACCTGTGCCTCCTTCTCTGACGCCTTGAACCGGTCCACGGTAGGTTGCAGCGCCGCGTACAAGCGCGCCTGCGTCGCCTTGGGGTTAAAATAGGCATCCGCAAAGCGCTCTACATCCTGTGTCGTGTACAGGCCGCTGTCCTCCAGCATGCTCTGCAGGTCGTACAGCACATTCGGGTCGGTCCCCTCGGTAAGGATGGTGCGGTCGTAGTAAGGTTGAAACCCCTCCTGGATGGTCGCCACATCGTTCACCAGGTCCAGCACCATGGTCTCTTCCTTGCCCGGGTGCGTGCGGTTCAGCCGCGACAGCGTCTGCACGGCGTGCAGCCCCTGCAGTTTCTTGTCTACGTACATGGTGTGCAGCAGCGGCTGGTCAAACCCAGTCTGAAACTTGAATGCGCAGATCATCCAGCGGTACTCGTCGCGCTTGAAGGCCTCCGCCGTCTGCGTCTCCGGAAAGCCGTTCATCCCCGCCTCGGTGTACTTGTCGACGCCATCCTCCACCGTCCCCGAGAACGCCACCAGCGCTTTGAATGGGTAGCCCTTTTCCCGGATGTAGCGGTCCACGGCCAGCTTGTAGCGCACTGCGTGCAGTCGCGATGAGGTCACCAGCATGGCCTTGGCCTTGCCGCCGATGCGTGGCTGCACCTGGTTCACAAAGTGGTCCATGCAGATCTGCACCTTCGTCTCGATGGCGTGCTCGTGCAGCTCCACAAACGACTTCAGTAGGGCTGCCGCCTTGCGCCGCTCGTAGCGTGGGTCATCCTCCACTGTCTTGAGCAGGTTCCAATAGGTCTTGAACGTCGTATAGTTCTCCAGCACGTCCAGGATAAAGTGCTCCTCGATCGCCTGCCGCATCGAGTACAGGCTGAATGGCGCATAGCTCCCATCGGGCTGCGCCGTCCCGAATAGCTGCATCGTCTCCGCCTTGGGTGTGGCGGTAAAGGCAAAATAGCTCACGTTCGGCAGCGGCCCTCGCTCGCGCATCTCCTGGTTGACGCGATCCTCCGTGTCGAGCCCCGTCTCCACATCCGCCTCTGTGGCCTCCTCCAGGCTGCGCGCGGCCAGCACCGACTTTAGATCCTTGGTGCTCTCACCCGTCTGCGAAGAGTGCGCCTCGTCGACAATCACCGCAAAGCGCTTGCCTCGCAGTTCCTTCATATCCTTGGAAATCACCGGGAACTTTTGCAGCGTGGTCACGATGATCGTCTTACCATCCTCCAGCGCCTGCTTGAGTTGCCGCGAGGTCCGGTCAATGTTCTCCACCACCCCGCTCACCTGCTCAAACTGCCGCACGGCGGTCTGCAATTGCCGGTCTAGCACTACGCGGTCGGTCACCACGATGATCGAATCGAACACTCTCCGGTCCTGCGCATCGTGCAGCGCCGCCAGCTGATGCGCCAGCCACGAGATGGAGAAGGTCTTGCCCGATCCTGCGCTGTGTTGGATCAGGTAGCGTTGCCCCGGCCCTTTTTCCCTGGCGTCGCCCACCAGCCGCCGCACCGAGTCCAGCTGGTGGTACCGTGGAAAGACCAGGCTCACCTCGCCGGTCTTGTTGCCCTTGTCGTCCTCGTCCTCCACCTCCTGCACGAACTGCTGCAGCAGGTCAAGCACGCTGTCCGGCGCCCACACCTCTCTCCACAGGTACGCCGTCGCATAGTCCATCGCATTGGGCGGGTTCCCCGCCCCACCGAACCGCCCCTGGTTGAACGGCAGAAAGCGTGTTGCCTGCCCCTTCAGCTTCGTGGTCATGTAGGCCAGGTCTGGATCCAGGGCAAAGTGCGCCAGGCCGCGCCGGAAGGCGAACAGCGGCTCCCTCGGGTCGCGGTCTATCCGGTACTGCTGCACCGCGTCCTGCACTGTCTGCCCGGTCAGCGGGTTCTTCAGCTCCGCCGTGAACAGCGGCAGCCCGTTCAGGAACAGCGCCAAATCCAGGCTCTGCGCCGTGCGTGCGCTATAGTGCAGCTGCCGCACCGCCGCAAACAGGTTGGCCTGGTAGCGTTTGCGCAGCTCCACGTTGAGCCCGCTGGACGGTCGGAAGTAGGCGAGCTGAAAGTGGCAGCCATCGCACTTGATGCCCTTGCGCAGCACCGCCAGCGTCCCGCGTTGCCCCACCTGCGCCGCCAGCCGCTTCAGCAGCCGCCCCTTGGCCTCCCCGCCGTGCAGCGCCCGGAAGCGCTCCCATTCCTTGGGCTGTGTCGCATACAGGAAGGCAATCACATCCGTGGGGATCAGGCACAGGGCCGGGTCATACTCGTCTGTCGTCCGGCGCTGGTAGCCCCGCAGGCCACCCGCCTCGTAGGGCGCCTCCCGGTCCCTGGCCACGTGTTCGCCATCCGCCTCGGCTCCCTCGCCCAGCAGCGCCGCCTCGATGCTCCGCTCGAATTCGCTCTCCGAGATATCCGGCACCATGCCTCCTTGCCCCTGCTGCCGAGCCGTATCCCGCCCCTTGGCCGAGGCGCCGGCTCGACCGCGCTTCATCCCGCGCTCGGCTCCCGCACGTCGATCTTCCCCGTCACCGCCGCCGAGATGAGCGCGCTGCGGTACTCTCGCAGACGCTCGATCGCCTCCGCCACCTTCACCACCAGCGTATCGATCTTCGCCGTCTCGCGGTCCAGAAACGACACAATAGCATGCTGCATACTCAGGTTTCCGAATGGCAACACTACAATCAGATCACCCGCGTCGCTATAGCTCAGCCCCTCCCGCGACGACCCGACCTGCGCAACCTGAATCTGGTCCTTCGCCATCGCTGCCTTCAGGCAGTAGGCCAGGAAGTCAGGCGTAACTTGCGTCTTGGCACGCACGATACACACATGCTGATTTACGTTAGCCCGAGGAAATCCATGCGGTACCAAGCAAGACCTCCCAATGGACGCTCCGGTTATGTTCAACAGTACGTCGCCGGCGCGAACTCTCGTCGCCCTCATGTCCTCGTCAATGGCATCCGAAATGTGCACAACATCATCTAGACGCAACCCATTGTCATAGACGTTCTGGCTGCGAATGAATATGACGCCCTCCTCCGAGTACACCTCGCTTCCCCCAAGGGGAGTCTTGCCGCTGCTAATCTTCTCCGACAGCCATCGCAGCTTCACTGCCTTCCACCCCGTCGGAATCTCCCCCAGCCACTCCACTCCCGAATCCTTCATCGGCACGCTGGGGTCCAGCCCCTTCGTCACCGCCCGTTGAATCAACGCCGTCCGCTTCTCCTGCAACAGCTCCACCAACCGCCGCTGCTTCGCCACCAGCACATCGATCCTCGCCGTCTCGCGGTCCAGGAACGCCGTGATGGCCTGCTGCTCAGATAGTGGAGGCACAACCACTGGTGTAGCACGAAGCCCTTCACGTGACAACTCTATCTGATTCGTCGAACCTGAAACCAGCGCAGCGTAGACAAACCCTTGATACAGGCCTGTCGATACTAGGTACAGCACATACCTCGCATCAATCTCTGACAGATTCAGCCGGACTATTGTCACGTGGCTGTCAGCAATGTAGACGCCATCCTCGTTGAAGACCACCGCTCGCCCAAGAGTTCCCGTCCCAGTCGAGTTAACCAGCAAGTCCCACGGACGAAGCAATCCCTTGTAGCCTGAGACATCAGTGAGCTTGTGATACCTCACATTCTCCGCGTGCAACCCGTCCCAGTAGATACAAGCCTGGTTCACAACAGGAATGCCGCCGCCTTCCACATACTCTGGGCCATTGCCCCTAGTCACGACTGGCGCGATACTCTTCAGGGGTACCACATCCCACCACGTTGGAATCTCCCCCAGCCACTCCACCCCCGAATCCTTGTAGGCCGGGTATCGCTCCCACCGTCGGTTCCCATTCATCGCACTTGCCAAGTTGTTCTCCGCTCCGTTTGCGAGTCTCAGTCTGTCAACACCTCAGACATGCGCCTGGCTGCACCTCGCGTTAGCACCCTTCTGGTGCATCGCCCGTGTAGCGCGCCAGAATTGAGCCGATCTCGGCATGCAAAGCCAGGAGTGTGCCATCTTTCGTCTGTTTGTGGCACACAGTGTTTGCTCAACGACAGATCTCCTGAACCCTCGCCCAAGACCGCCAAACTATCGAACTACTCCTCCTCGACCGCAAGACGCTCTGGGCTCCAGATGATCCTGCACAGCTGGCCATACAGCTCCTGGCGCGCATCCAGCGCCTCCAGTGTAAAGTGCTCCATGGGCTGAAACGGCAAACTCTGCTCCTCAACAAAACGCACGAAACACGGATTCCGCTCGTACCACTCGGCACTCAACGACTTCGCCAGTGTATTCTCAGACTGCCCGTAGTACTTGCCGACTTTCTCCTCGTACGGCAAATCCCCGAAACTCTGGTTGAACCCGCGGGGTAGCAGCAGCAATCCACCGAAGCGATTGCGCGCACGCCGAAACTCCTCCTGCGACGTGAACTCACGCGTGTGACGGTCATACCTGTCCGCCCAAATGTGCTCCACCTCATAACGCTTCAATCCCTTCTGAGTGCTTCGGTTGACGTATTTCGGGAAGTCGCTCTGCATGCCGTTCCCCTCGTCTATGAACTTGGTCATTCGCGCTAGCAGATAGTGAATCTGCGACCGATTACCACCATGAAGGTAATAGCTATCAACCGCATCAAAACTCTCAGGCATCTCGTCAATCTCTCGTCTCAGCTTCACTGCCAAGTCCCTAGCAGATAGGTCTCGGATACTTTGCATCAAGTTAAACATGGTGTAAAGAATTGACGAGTAGCTCAGAGTCCGGAAGTTGACCATCCGCCGCGCGACATAAATGTCGGTGAAATCGGCTACCAGGCGTATCTTGGCCCAGGCAGTCCGTTCATCATCATCCAGTCGGATCGGTGCCAGCGCTAGCACGTACTGCAAGGTCAAGTTATTGTGGGCGTTGTAGTAGATGCTGGTGTTCTTCGCGTCAAAGGTCTCGGCTGCCCGGCGCATCTCAAGGTAGTAGCGTGTGTATCGCTCAAAGTCCCGCTGAATAAAGTCCAGGTAGCTTGGGCTCTTGCTCTCATCCAGCCCTAGTTCCAACGCATGATCTCGTACCCACCGGTGAAACGCTGACCCCATTACCTCAAAGTCCTGGTCCGTGGCATCCTTCTTGCGCTCGCGAATGGTCTTGGCGTGCTTGGCGCGCAGCCACACCTTGCACGCTTCAATATCCTGTTCCTTGACGCTCAGATTCCGTCCCAGCTCGACGAGCGCCAGCACTCGCTCCTTCCACACGTCATTTGCCCTCGCCTTGTCGGCCTCGCCCGTGATGTGGGAAAGCAAGTATCCCTTCAGCATGGCCGCCATGCTCAAGCGCAGCCCGCGGTCGTTCATCGTCTCAAAGATCGTGTAAGCCTCTTCCTCCGAGAAAGCCACAATCTCCACCAGATCAACGTTATACAAGAGCCAGTCGATGAAGAACGGCAGGGACCTTCCTGTCAACTCTTCGGGAAACAACTGCTCGATGTCCGCATATCGGCCCAGGATGTTCTGCACAGACTCCGACTGCCCGTTTGCGTCTAGCCCCGACCCTTTGTACAACGCATCCATCACCGCTTCGCGCCCAGGCACTTGCAGGTTGAACGATTTCGTCCCCCTCACCTCAGAAAAGACGTAATCATCCAGTTTCACCCGCTGAGACCCGTCTGCCTCATTTTGCAGATGATGCAGGTATATCAGCAGCAGAGTCAGCGACGTCAACCGCTGCTGCCCATCTACCACGTACACCTCGCCGTTCTTGTTGTTCAGGATGATGGGTCCCAGGAAATAGTGCGCATACTCTGCACCCCTCTCCCGGCTATCCCCCTCATCGTACTCGGCCAGGAATCGCTCGCTGAGGTCCGTAATCAGCTCTTGAACATGCTCAGTCTCCCAACGGTACTCGCGTTGGTAGTAGTCGATCTGGTATTTCTTGTCCTTCAGCAGATCGCTCACGCTCTTGGCATTCGCATCAATGCGCGCGATTTGGCTCATTGTTCTGTCACTCCTCCCAGCAGGACCACGATCTCATTCTGCAGCTGGCGAATATCCGCCTCGATCTCCTCCAGCGTCCGCGGCGGCTGGTAGTGGTAAAAGTAGCGGTTAAAGTTGATCTCATACCCCACCTTGCCCACCTGGCCGTCCTTGGCATCCCGCACCTGCGTGTTGATCCAGGCATCCCCCACGTACGGCTGCACCTCCCGTGCAAAGTACGCCTGTACGTCCTCGCCCAGTGGCACGTTCTCCGTGTCCCGCAGCTCCGGGTCCGCTTCAGGGTGCCCGTCCTCGTCGCGGCAGATTTCCGCCTGCTCATCGCGCTCCGACAGGGCATTCAGGATCGCCTT
>DIVN01000263.1 GCA_002435875.1 Anaerolineales bacterium UBA6131 | reverse complement strand
CCCATCTTTCTCGGATCCCGGCAGGCTGAGTTTGAACTGCGTATACAGGGTGCCACCTACCTGGAGATTATGGCTGCTGGTGGCGGCATCATGAGCACGGCGGCTGCTACCCGTGGGGCCCCTGCCACGACCCTGGCGGCCCACGCCCTGCCACGGCTTAGGCGCATGCTGGCCAATGGCACCACCACGGCCGAGGCCAAGACGGGATATGGCCTGAGCACCGCTGCAGAGCTGACCTCACTCGAGGCCATCGATCTGTTGGGCGATATGCAACCAGTGCGGCTGGTGCCGACGTTCTTGGGCGCTCATGCCGTACCTGCCGAATACTCCGGGCGGCCCAACGCCTATGTTGATCTGGTGGTTGAGGAGATGTTGCCCGCAGCGGCTGAGAAAGCGGCTTTGTTGTGGCCGCTGGGCCAGGGCAGCAGCACCCTGTTCTGTGATGTCTTTTGCGATGAGGGAGCCTTCGACCTGCGGCAGACGCGGCGGATCTTGCTCGCGGCACAGAAGCTTGGCATGTCGCTCAAGATACACATTGACGAGTTCGTCAACTTGGGCGCATCACGGCTGGCCGTCGAGCTTGGAGCCGTCTCGGTTGAGCATCTGCTGCACACCAGCGCAGAGGAAATCACTGCACTCGCGGCCGCAGGTGTGATTGCCGTTCTCTTGCCTGGCACGCCGTTTGGGCTGGGCGAATGCACGTATGCGCCAGCACGCACGATGATCGATCTGGGCTTGCCCGTGGCCCTGGGCACCGACTTGAACCCGGGCACCTGCTATTGTGAATCCATGCCTTTCATGATGGCGCTGGCATGTCGCTTCATGCACATGACTCCGGCCGAAACGATCTGCGCGTGTACCGTGAACGCTGCCCATGCCATCCACCGTGGTGGGGAGCTGGGGCAATTGCAGCCGGGGTATTGGGCTGATCTGCTGATTCTGGATATTGATGACTATCGCCAGATGCCCTATCAGTTTGGCAGCAGTCTGCTGCGCACGGCCATCAAGCAAGGCCGCCAGGTGTTTCCCTGATTTGGCTGATCACGACTGAGGGAAAGGAACAATATGGCTGATCCGAAAAAGATTGAGGAACTGCAGGAGATTGCGCGGCGTATACGCTGCGATATCGTCTGGGCCCTGGTGCATGCGGGGTCAGGACACCCAGGCGGCTCGCTTTCTGCGACGGACTTTACCACTGCGCTCTACTTTCACACCTTGCAGCATGACTGCACCGACTGCTGTTGGCCGGAGCGCGATCGGGTTATCTTTTCCAAGGGGCATGTCTCACCGTTGATCTTTTCGCTCCTGGCCGAAGCCGGGTACATCGGCCGCGAGGAGCTGAAGAGCTTCCGACAGTTTGGCAGCCGGCTGCAGGGCCACCCCAACCTGGAATGCCCTGGCATCGAGGTCGGCACGGGCTCACTGGGACAGGGGCTCTCCATTGCCGTGGGCATGGCCTTGGGCCTGCGCATGGATGGACTATCAAATCGCATCTACTGCATCATGGGCGACGGCGAAAACCAGGAAGGCTCCACCTGGGAAGCCATCATGTCCGCTGGCCACTTCAAGCTGGACAACATCTGTGTCGTGCTGGACAACAATGGCCTGCAGATCGACGGCTGGGTCGAGGATGTTATGGGCCTGCAACCGATCGCTGACAAGTGGCGCGCTTTTCGCTGGCACACGATCGAGATCGATGGACACGACATGGCGCAGTGCGTGGACGCCTTCGAGCAGGCCAAGCAGGTCAAGGGACAGCCTACGGTGATCATCGCCAAAACCGTCAAGGGCAAAGGCGTGTCTTTCATGGAGAACCGTGCCGAATGGCATGGCAAGGCCCCCAACGCAGAGGAGGGTCGCCAGGCTCTCCAAGAGCTAGCCTGTCCAGCTGAGTACCTGGACTTTTGAGGAGCATGAGATGACAGAAATCAAGTCGAAACCGACTCGTGACGGCTATGGCGATGCCCTGTTGGAGATGGGCGCACAAGATGAGCGCATCGTGGTGCTGGGTGCTGACCTGAGCGATTCGACGCGCGCCGCCTGGTTCTGGCAGAAGTACCCGGAGCGCTTCTTCGAATTTGGCATAGCCGAGCAGAACATGCTCAATGCCGCTGCCGGCCTCTCCCTGGTCGGCAAGGTGCCCTGGGTAAGCACGTATGGCGTTTTTGTCGCGGGACGCGCCTGGGACCAGATTCGCACCACCACCTGCTACAGCAACCTGAACGTCAAGATCGCTGGAGCCCACGGCGGCATCTCCGTGGGGCCAGATGGTGCGACCCACCAGGCCCTGGAAGATGTGGCTACCATGCGCATCTTGCCCAACATGACCGTGATCGTGCCAGCTGACTACCATGAGACCAAGAAGGCAGTCATTTGGGCCTGCAAGCACTATGGGCCGGTGTACGTCCGCTTTGGCCGCGAGCCTGTGCCCATGGTAACCAACCCAGACGACCCATTCATTATGGGCAAAGCCAACCAGGTGACCGATGGACGCGACGCGACGATCATCAACAATGGGCCATTGCTCTACCAGTGCATGCAGGCCGTCGAGGCGCTCAGCGCGGACGGCATCAACGTGCGCTTGCTTAACATGCACACGGTCAAGCCGATCGACCGTGATGCCATCACCCGTGCCGCACGCGATACCGGCGCCATTGTCACCGTTGAGGAGCATCAGGTGATGGGCGGCTTTGGCAGCGCAGTAGCAGAGGTTGTGGTGCAGAGCCGGCCGGTCCCCATGCGCATGATCGGCATTCAGGACCGTTTCGGCGAGTCGGGGACACCCGAGCAGTTGTTTGAGGAGTTTGGGTTGACGGCAGACAACATCCAGTCAGCCGTGGCGGACGTGATAAAGGCCAAGAAGAAGTAGGGTGCCGACGGCGGCCACAGCACGCGTGCTGTGGCCGCCTTTTTTTGTCTCAGTTAGATGACGCGGTGCCGACAGTGGCCTGCACGTCGACCAGTCGTGGCTCGCGCACGAGCAGGCGCAGGATGATCAGCGACGCCAGGCCGCAGACCGCACTGACCAGAAACGTGGTCTGGTAGCCGGCCAGCGAGGCGATGGCTCCCCCGATCAGGGGTGCGATGGCGGAGAACAGGCCCGGAATGGTGCTGGCCATGCCAATGTAGGTCGGCCGATCCTCCGCCGAAGAGAACTCCATGGCAATGCTGATTCCCGACAGGATGTCCGATGCCGTGACCGCCCCGATCGCCGCAAAGGCGGCATAC
This sequence comes from Anaerolineales bacterium UBA6131, assembly GCA_002435875.1. Classification (GTDB taxonomy): domain Bacteria; phylum Chloroflexota; class Anaerolineae; order UBA2200; family UBA2200; genus UBA6131. The sequence goes on along the minus strand of DIVN01000263.1, from coordinate 9,260 downwards.
ATCCAGGATGGAGAAGGTGCGACCACTGCACTGATCATGGCCAGCACACCCAGCGCTACGCTAATCTCCAACACGAGCTTGTGCCCCCGCCGATCCGCCAGGGTGCCGAGAATGAGGTTGGCGATAGCCTGTCCAATCAGCATCGCAGCGGTGTAGAGGCCCGCCTGCGCGTCGCTGAGAAACCACCGCTCTACCGCGTACACGGTCAAGAAGCCAATCCCCATGCGCCCGAAAGCATTGGCAATGCGCGCGGCAATAAACAAGGCAAAGTTGCGGTCATGGCGCAAAACAGACGGCAGACGCCGTGCAAAATCCCGGAATGAGGTCTCGGGGCTCTGCGAGTGCAGCGGTGGCTCGCGGGTCAGCGCAAGGGAGATCCAGGAGAGCATGGCAAAGACCCCAGCGATGAGGAAGCAGATGGCAAAGCCAGTCGGGAAGGGATAGCGATACAGCACGCCAGCAGCTGCCGCGGCCCCCAGCACCCCCGTCGCGGTGCCGACAAAGTTGGCGATGCCCAGCAGGCGCCCGCGGTACTGGACCGGGATCACTTTGGCGATCATCTCTTGCCACCCGACGGCGACCAGGCCGGCGCCAAAATGGTTCCAGGTCAGCGCCAGGAAGAGTACGATCAGGGCCGTTTGGGGCGCACGAATGGGCAACAGGAAAGCCGAGGCGGCTAGAACAAAGAAGGGCAGTCGTTCTGAGAAGAGCCCGATCTTGACCGGAGCGTCCTTCTTCACCGGCATACGCCGGATGTAGTTGGCGGTAAAGAGCTGCGGCAGCGAAAAGCCGGAGCCGGCGATGGTGGCGATGAGCCCAATCAGCATGGCATTCTGCGTCAGGTGCCGGGCGTACAGGGCCACGATCGTGCTGGGCGCCGCAAAGTTGATGCCGAACCAGTAGAAGGCGCCGTCCAAAACGTTGACGCCAAAGTTCCAGCGAAAGTGGCGCGCTACCTCGGCCTGGCAGTGCCTTGATTCGGCCTCATAATCTATCGTAGCCATGTGCTGTCCACCCGACACAAGAATGCGCCGGCAAGACGCCCGGCGCCGCGTGACCGTGCCAGTGTACTGCGATGGGGAGCTCCCTGCAAATTTCCCTGCGGGCTCAGGTCAGCTAGAGGTAAGGCTAGGCGATCGCCTGGCGTGGCTCGCGAACCCTCAGGTGTAGGATGCTCAAGCCCAAGAGGCCACACGTGGCGGCCGCGAGAAAAGCCGCATGATAGCCGGCCAGCGAGGCAATGGCGCCGCCAAACAGCGGGGCGATGGCGTTGAAAACGCCCGGCACAGTATTTGCCAGTCCCAGGTAGGTGGGTCGATCGTCCGCAGAAGAGAACTCCATGACGATGTTGATGCCCGAAAGAATGTCGGACGCATTGGCCGCGCCGAGTGCCGCGAAGGCCACGTACATCCACGCCTGCGATGGTGCAGCCAAGGCTGCCGCCATGACCACTACGCCCAGCGCAGCGCTGATCTCCAGAACTAACTTGTGACCTCGGCGGTCCGCCAGTGCACCCAGGCTCAGGTACGCTAGTGACTGCCCGATCAGCATCGCCGCTGTGTAGAGGCCGGCCTGGGCGTCGCTCAACATCCAACGCTTGACCGCATATACTGTCAAGAAGCCGATGCCCATGCGACCAAAAGCATTGGCAATGCGCGCGGCCACAAAGAAGGCAAAGTTGCGGTCGCGTCGCAACACATCCGGCAGGCGCCGCAGGAAAGCGCCTAACGGCGTCCGCGGAACTGACGAGTGCAGTGGTGGCTCGCGGGTCAACGCCAATGCTGCCCAAGACAGGAGAACAAAAACGGCGGCGATTAGGAAGCAAATGGCAAAGCCAGTGGGGAAGGGGTAGCGATGCAGCACGGCAGCGGCGACCGCGGCTCCCAAGATGCCGGTGGCGGTGCCGACAAAGTTGGCGATGCCCATCAGCCGTCCACGGTACTGCACGGGGATCACCTTGGCGATCATTTCCTGCCAGCCGACCGCGACCAGACCTGCGCCATACTGATTCCAGGCGAAGATGACAAGCAGCAGCCCCAGGGCAAGCCGAGGCGCACGGAGGGGCAATAAGAATGCCGTAGCGGCAAGTACGAACAACGGCAGTCGCTGCGAGAAGAGCCCGATCCTGACCGGGACGTCCTTCTTGATTGGCCGACGACGGATGTAATCGGCCGTGAAAAGTTGTGGAAGCGAGAACCCAGAGGCAGCAATAGTGGCGATGAGCCCGATGAGCATGGAGTTTTCCGTCAAGTGCCGGGCGTACAGGGCGATGATTGTGCTGGGCGCCGCAAAGTTTATGCCGAACGAGTAGAACGCACCATCCAGCGCGTTAACGCTTAGGTTCCAGCGCAGATGACGTGCTACCTCCGCCTCGTACGTCCTTTGCTCAGCCTGGTAATCTTTCGCACCCATTCGCCTTCCACCTGACGCAAGAGTGCGCCGGGGAAATACCCGGCGCTCCGTAAGCTGGTTAGTCTAGCACTCGGCAGCACATTCTGCAAACCAGTAGGCCGAATGTCCGTGCACACTCTTCGGTGCGGCCGGTATGCGCGGGTGCATCTAGGGCACCATACGCCCCCTAGGCTCGCGGACGCGCCGGTGCAAGATGGCTACCGCGAGCAGCCCAAACGCGGCGCCGACCAGGAAGGTGCCGTGGTATCCGGCAGCAGAGGCAATCGCGGCGCCCAGCAAGGGAGCCAAAGCCGAGAATACTCCAGGAACGGTGTTGGCCAGGCCCAGGTAAGTGGGCCGGTCTTCTGGTGACGAGAACTCCATGGCGATGGCAATGGCCGAGAGCCTCTCGCCCCCCAGCAGCGCACCCACAGCAACAAAGGTCAGGTACATCCACAAGGGAGAAGGTGCAAGGACGGCGCAGAGCATGGCCAGCACTCCCAGCATGATGCTGATCTCCAACACCAGCTTGTGCCCCCGTCGATCGCCAAGATTGCCCAATCCCAGATTGGCCGCAGCCTGGCCGATCAGAAGGGCTGCCCCAAACAGACCTGCCTGCGCATCGCTCAAACCCCAGCGGTCAACGGCAAAGACGGTCAAGAAGCCGATGCCCATGCGGCTGAGCACGCAGGCAACCCGCGCCGCCAGGTAGTTGGCAAAGTTGTGGTCGTGGCGGAGCACCGACGGGAGCCGCGACAGGTACTCGCCGAACGGCACCTGGGCGCTCTGCGAATGCAAGGGTGGCTCGCGGGTGAGCGCCAACCAGCCCCAGGAGATGAGCGTAAAGACGGAAGCGATGATGAAGCAAATGGCAAAGTTAGTCGGAAAGGGGTAGCGGCTCAGGATTCCCGCGGCGAGTGTCGCCCCCAGGATCCCCGTGGCGGTGCCCGTGGCGGCCGCGGTGCCCAGCAGGCGCCCGCGAAACTGTACTGGGAACACCTTCGCCAGCATCTCTTGCCACCCCACCGCCACCAGACCCATCCCAACAAAGTGCCAGGTGACCGTCACGAACAGCAGCAGAAGAGCCAGGTGCGGCGCGCGCTCGGCAAAGAGCAGGGTCGAGGCGGCCAAGGCCAGGATGGGCAGACGCTCGGTGAAGAAGCCTACATTCACCGGGATACGTTTCTTGACCGGCTGGCGGTGCACATAGTTGGCAGCGNNGCAGCGAGCAACTGCGGAAGAGAAAAGCCCGAGGTAGAAATGGCCGCCAGGAGGCCGATGAGCATGGCATTCTGGGTAAAGTGCCGTGCGTAAAGGGGCAGGATGGTGGAGCCTGCCGCAAAGCTCATCCCGAACCAGACGAAAGCACCGTCGAGCACGTTGACGGCAAAGTTCCAGCGAAAATGACGCGCGACCTCGACCTCGCAGTGCCTGAGCTCTGCCTCATGGTCCACCTGATTCATCTGCAGCCTACCACACACAAGAATGCGCCGGGCCACCGCCCGACGCGCAACCGCCGTTAGTCTAGCCAGCTACGCCCTTCGCGCCAAATCGGCTTGCTGTGACGCTCAGTCTGCTCGCGCCTGTCGCCGCGGCTCGCGCACGATGGTGCGCATGAGGGCCAGCGCGGCCATCCCGCAGGCGGCGGCGGCCAAGAATGCAGCGCGATACCCGGCCACAGAAGCGATTGCCCCGCCGATCACCGGTGCGATGGCAGAGAAAAGTCCGGGAATGGTGTTGGCCAGGCCGAGGTAGGTCGGGCGATCGTCCGGCGAGGAGAACTCCATGGCGATGGCGATTGCCGAGATCCTGGCCCCACCCTCCATAGCGCCCACGGCTGCGAAAATTGCATAGATCCACACGGGCGCGGGAGCCAGCACAGCGCTGAGCATCGCTAGGATGCCCAGGACCAGGGTGATCTCCAGTACGAGCTTGTGCCCACGTCGGTCCGCAAGCGAGCCCAGCATCAGGTTGGCCGCTGCCTGCCCGACGAGCAGGGTGAGTCCGTACAGCCCGGCCTGGGCATCGTCCAGCCCCCAGCGGTTTGCGGCATACACCGTCAAAAAGCCGAGCCCCATATGGCTCAGCACGCAGGCGACTCGCGCCACAAGGTAGTGGGCAAAATTGCGATCCGACCGCAACACTTGCGGCAGATGTGCCAGAAACCTGTTGAATGGCACTGCGGGAGCCCGCGAGTGCAAAGGTGGCTCGCGGGTCAGAGCCAGCCAGCCCCAAGCGAGCACCGTGAACAGCGAGGCCACCGCGAAGCACAGGGCAAAGTTGGTCGGGAAAGGATAGCGGCGCAAAACGGCTGCCGCCAGGCTTGCGCCGACCATGCCCGTCACTGCCCCTGCCGAGCTGGCTGTGCCCAGCAGGCGCCCGCGATACTGCACGGGGAACACCTTGGCCAATAGCTCCAGGTAACCCACGCCGGTCAGACCGGCGCCAAGGTGCTGCCAGCTAAGCGCCACGAACAGGCTGAGCAAGGCCAACCCGGGGACACGCGCGGCGAACAGAACCGTCGAGGCAGCCAGGACGAGGACCGGCAGGCGCTCGGCGAAAAAGCCCATGTTGACAGCGACGCGCTTCTTGAGCGGCTGGCGACGCACATAGTCGGCAGTCGGTAGCTGCGGCAGGTAAAAGCCGGCCGCCGAGATGGCGGCGATGAGGCCGATGAGCACCGCATTGTCGGTAAAATGCCGCGCATAGAGCGGCAGGATGGTCGCCGTCGCCGCAAAGCTCATCCCGAAGCGGACAAACACCCCGTCCAACACGTTGACGGTCATGTTCCAGTGCAAGTGCCGTGCCACTTCCGCCTGGCAGCTGTTTTCTTCAGCCTCATAGTCAATCGTGCTCACGCTGGCTCCGGCGCAAGGAGGTGGTTTGTCGCTGCCTGCAGGCAGGCCTTACAGTTTAGCCACTTCCGGCAGTGGCACAAAGGGCGCTGAAGATCGGCCGCCCCAGCCACGTCTTGCCAGCCTGCCCAATCCGTGGCATTATAGACACATCCTCGCAGGATGAGGGCCGCATGGACGAGAGCTCAGGCAAAAACGCAATCGCCGCCGCAGATGGCTCGGCTTGGCTGACAGTTCCCCACGGGCGGCTGGCCTTGCCGACGTTTCTGCCAGACGCGACGCGCGGTGTCGTGCGCGCGGTCGATGCTCAGGATCTGCGCCAGTGTGGCATTCAGGCCCTGCAGATGAATGTCTTTCACCTGATGCAAAAGCCCGGCTCGTTGACGATCAAGGCCCTGGGCGGGTTGCACAGGATGTCTGGCTGGGCCGGTCCGATTGTCACGGACTCGGGTGGCTTCCAGGTCTATTCGCTTATCCGCCAGAACCCCAAGTGGGGGCAGATTACCTCCAAGGGCATGCTCGTCCGTCGCGAGGACGCCCATAACCTGAATCTGACACCGCAAAAGAGCATCCAGCTGCAGATAGCCTACGGTGCCGACGTCTGCGTCTGCCTGGACGATTGTACCGACGTGCAGGAGTCTACGGCTGCGCAGGAGGAGGCGGTCAAGCGCACGATCGCCTGGGCACGTCTGTGCAAGCTCGAGTTTCAGCGCCAGGTCGCGCAACGTGGGCTGGCGCCGGAGGCAAGGCCCCTGCTCTTTGCTGTGGTACAGGGTGGCGGCGAGCGCGAGCTGCGCAAGCGCTGCGCGGAAGAGCTGCTGGAGATTGGCTTCGACGGCTTTGGCCTGGGCGGATGGCCACTCGATGCCGAGGGGCACCTGCTGACAGATATCATTGCCTACATCCGCGAGCTGATACCCTCATGTTGGCCAATGCATGCACTGGGCGTCGGGCAGCCGGCCAATGTGGTGACGTGCGCGCGTATGGGCTACCGGCTCTTTGACAGCATCATGCCAACCCGCGATGCGCGTCGGGGGCGCCTCTACGTCATGCTGCATGACCCGGCCAGCAGCTCTCTGCAAGGACAATGGTCCGATTATCTCTACATCGCCGACGCCAAGCACGTGCGCACGGCTGCGCCGGTCTCGGCCTTCTGTGACTGCCCGGCCTGCACGCATTACTCGCTGGCCTACCTGCATCATCTGTTCCGCATCCAGGACCCGCTCTATGCGCGCCTGGCGACCATGCACAACCTGCGCTTTATGGCTCAGCTCATGTCCCGCCTCCGCCAACTGGCGCTGGCGAGCGCATCTGGTTCGACAGGAGCGCTCTAGCATGGCGCCTGCGGCGCCTGACGCAGAGTCTTTGCAGCACCTGGTCGAGGCAGTCAAGCAGGCGACCAAGTACCGTTGCATCAGCGATGACCTCGTCCAGCACATTGCCGTCAACGAGCTGGCAAAGCGCCCGGACTGGAGAGCCGCTCTGAAGGCCACCAAGCGCAAGCTGCACCAAGTGACCGCGGCGTACGTCCTGCGCAGCCCCGACTACACTGTCCTTCTCTCCGAGCTGCGCGGGCTGACGGTGGCGGCAGACCACGCTGCGCTGCGCGCCTGGTGTCGCCAGGTCATGGGCCAACACTCTTCGACGCGCGAACGGCTTGGCATCCTGGACGAGTTCTACGCTACGACACTGGCCTCGCTGGGCCAGGTGCACAGTGTGCTCGATGTAGCCTGTGGCCTGAATCCCTTGGCTCTGCCTTGGATGCCGCTGACAGACGACGCTGAGTACTATGCCTATGATGTTTGCGAGGACCTGGCTGGCTTCCTGGACGGTTTCTTTGCCGCTCTTGGCATCGCAGGGACGGCGGTTGCCCAGGATGTGACACTCTCGCCCCCCACGCAGCATGCCCAACTCGCCTTGCTGCTCAAGAGCCTGCCTTGCCTGGAGCAAATCGATCCCCAGGCTGGCTTGCGGCTGTTGCAGAGCCTGCGGGTCGAACACATGCTGGTGTCCTTCCCCGTGCACAGCCTGGGAGGGCGTAACAAAGGCATGTCGGACTACTATGAGCAGCACTTTTTACGGCTGCTTGCCGGCCAGCCGTGGCAGGTGCAGCGCTTTTCTTTTTCCAGTGAGATCGCTTTCCTGGTGAGCAAGTAGGCGCCTGCTGGCTCGCCGAATCGCGAACAAGGAGGGTTTCCACATGCAGCCATCCAGGGCAGCGGATATGCAGGCAGCGTTGTTGGGCTTCGTGCAGCCCTGGTACGATGCCTTGGCCGATCCCTCGGTCGCACAGCAGGCCGTGCTTCGGCAACTGCTGAAGGGCTATGCCCACACGCGCTACGGCATACAGCATCAGGCAGCCAGCATCTCCAGCCTTGACGACTATCGCCGGGCTTTTCCGATCATCACCTACGAGGAGATCAAGCCGCTGATTGAGCGCACCATGGCGGGTGAGATCGACCTCTTGCTCTATGAGCCGCCCATCGGCTGGGCCATCACGCGCGGCACCACCAAGGGCGAATCCAAGTTTATCCCCATGACGCCCACCGAGCTCAAGATGCGCGTGAGCGCGGGGCGCGCCCTGATCAACTATGCCTTGCGCCACCAGGCCCTCGACATCTTTCAGGGCGTCAACCTGAACCTCAACTTCCCCTCTGTGGTTGGCACCGTGCGCATGGGCGACCGCGAGGTGGAGTACGGGTACAGCTCGGGCATCTACGTGAAGCACGTATCCAGAGGAACGCCCCTGCGCTCGCTGCCAGTCCAGGACGAGATCGATGCCCTGGGCGGAGGCAAGACCCTGCGCGATTGGGAGCGGCGCTTTGAGCTTGCTTACGAGCGCTGTCAAACCGAGAACGTAACGCTGGTGGGTGGAGTGGCGCCAACCGCGCTCGACTTTGGCCGTTACCTGCACAAGGCACACCATGTCTATCCGAAGGATCTCTGGAAGGTGCGTCTGATGACCCTGGGCAGCGTGGCTGGTATTAACACACGTTATGTACCCGGGCTGCAAGCCCTGTACGGCCCAGCGGCGATCTATGAGATCTACGGTGCGACAGAGGGCATGTTCGGCCAGCAGATGGATGAGCGCAGGGCCTGGGTGCCCAACTATGACCTCTTCCTCTTTGAGGTGGAGACCAGCCGCGGTCTGATCCTGCTGCACGAGATGAAGCCGGGCGAGCGTGGCAGTCTGGTGGTCTCGACGCCGATACTGCCGCGCTACAAGATCGGGGATCTCATCCTGGCCTTCCAGCCGCCGTACTTCCGCTGCATTGGACGTGACGAGCGGTGGACGGTCGTCACGTATCTGTGGGACAAATTGGCGCGGCTTGACCTGGGAGGCCTGTAGCGCGGCTGTTGACATCGCAGGGACTGCGCGGTGGCCGGCAGGATAGCCGGCCATGGCCACTGTCTAGCGCCTTCCTCTGCCGTGTGGTCTGGCAGCGGGTGGGGCAGCCTCTCCGCGTCTCGCCAACAAAGACCCCGCCCGCCAAACCAGCACGCTGCTCGCGGCCCCTTCGCGCTGCAGACGCCCCTCGACCCACAGCAGAGGCGCGTTGCGCAGCACCTCTTTGTAGCTTTCATAGATGTAGGGGCGTACGATGAGGTTGATCAGGCCCTCCTCGTCCTCCAAGGTGATAAAGACGTGCCCCTTGGCGGTGGGCGGACGCTGGCGGATGACCATCCAGCCGGCGACGCGTACTGTCTCGCCATCCTTCCTCTCGTCTAGCTCGGCCTTGCTCAAGATGCCTTGCCTGCGCAGCTGGCTGCGGTAGAGCTGCATGATGTGCTCGCCTGGGGCCAGGCCCAGCAGCTCGTACTCCCAGCCAAGGCGCTCGTGGTCGCGCAGCGCCGGCAAAGTCACTGCATCGAGCGGCACTTCGATGTCCAGTGTTTCCTCCTGATAGTCCAGCCCTCCCAAGGCCCACAACAGGTCACGGCGCTCACCGCCCAAACAGTCCAGGGCGCCGGAACGCACGAGATTCTCCACCAGGCTGCGTGGCAGGTGGGTGC
>DIVN01000273.1:589-10135 GCA_002435875.1 Anaerolineales bacterium UBA6131 | reverse complement strand
GCTTTGACAATCTCCACCTGCTGGCGCACGGCCACGGGCAGCCCTCCGACCCTGGCATTGAGCGGAACGTGCAGACCGTACTTTTCGGCTACTTCCTTGGCTTTGATCGCGGCGGACCTGCGGTCGAGCGCCTTGAGTTTGTCGGTGGGCTCGAAGCCCAGCGTGATGTTCTCCAGCACGGTCAGTGAATTCAGCAGCATAAACTCCTGGTGGACCATCGCGATGCCGCAGCGAAAGGCATCCAGGGTGTTGCGCAGGCGCCGGGGCACACCGTCGACCAGGATCTCGCCCGAGTCGGCCTCATAGAGGCCGCCGGCGATCTTCATGAGGGTCGACTTGCCCGCTCCATTCTCGCCCACGATGGCATGGATCTCGCCCTTGGCGATAGAGATAGAGCAATCCTTGTTGGCGACCACGCCCGGAAAGGTCTTGGTGATGTTGCGCATTTCAAGAGCAGGCACGGTTTCTACCATAAGAACCTCATCTATTGGGTTCGATGGGAAGCGGCGGCGCCGCCGCTTCCCATCAGGCCTGCACTCCAGGTTGTTTGGACGGTCACCTGGAGGCCAAACAGAAGGTCTATAGGTGGTCCTTGAATACCTCGAGCTCTTCCTTGGTCGTCGGCACCATAATCGTCTTCTTGACTATCTTGTCCTCGGTCTCCTGCACCAACTTCTGCAGGTCAGCGGGGATTGCGTCATAGTCGCGCTTGTCGTACAGCGTGGCACCGGCCGCACGGTCATAGTAGTACAGGCCGGTCTCGAAGGGCAGCTCCATGCCCTTCTTGGCTGCCTCGTAACAGGCTGTGCCGGCATCCTTCAGCGCGGACCACATCACATGGCCCGGCGCCACGTCGCCCTGCCACATGTCCACGCCGATAGCCTGCTTGCCTTCCTGCTGTGCGGCCTGAATCACGCCCAAGCCGCACTTGTTGCAGGCATGCATGATGATGTCCGCACCCTGCTTGAACACGGAGGTGGCAACCTCAAGGCCCTTGACCGGGTCGGTGGACGTGCCAGACCAGACGGTGATCTGCTCAACACCGGGGACATTAGCGTACTTGACGCCAGCGCTAAAGCCCGCGCAGAAACGCCAGATGACTGGGTTCTCGGTGCTGCCCACAAAGCCTACCTTCTTGGTCTTGGTGCTTTTGGCCGCCACAATGCCGGCGAGGAAGGACGACTCGTGCGGGTCGATCACGACGGTTACCACGTTGGGCACCGAAGAGGTCACCAGTGTGTCTACAGCCACGAACTGGGTGTTCGGGAACGATGGGGCTATCTCCAGCACGACCTTGGCCAGGTCGTCATAGAGGGTGACGATGGGATTGTAGCCCATTTCGGCGGCGGCGCGGACCTGCTCGGCATACTCGCCCTTGTCCAGCGTCTCGATGATCTTGATCTCGACCTTATCGGCGCCGAACTCTTTCTGCAACCGCACCAGTCCGGAGTAGACCAGCTCAGGGAACGGGGTGCCCTTGGGCTGTGGCTGGATCTGCACGATCGACCACTTTTTCACAGGCTGAGGCGTGGCGGTGGCTGCCGGCTTGGCCGCGCAGCCCGCGGTACTCAGAACGATGACCAGGACCATTATTAACGACATCACTTTGCGAACCATGACTACGTTTCCTCCTTGAAATTATCATCCGGTTGCGCGCAAACCTGACATGTGGATCGTCACAATCGTTTGCTTTCTGGTCTCACCTCCTCCTGGGCTGCAGGATGTCAGGCTTCACCCTACGTCACCGAAGCCATTTCTGGGCACGCTGCACCGCCTTGGGACTCAGATCGGTGCCGAGGTCCTCGCAGGAAGCCGAGGCGATGGCGTTGGCATAACGCAACGTCTCCGCCAGGGCCATTCCTTGCAGATAGTGCCCGTGAATGAACGCGGAGATAAAGATATCCCCTGCCCCCGTTGGATCAACGACGTGGGCAGGATAGGCCGGTAGCTGTGCGGCGCTGCCGTCTTCGCGAGAGACGCCCATCGAGCCCTGCGCACCCATGGTGACGATGATGTTCGCGCAGGTACCCGGGTGTGCCGCTACCACTTGCTGCAAGCTGTCCACGGTCTCGGGAAGCTTGAAGAGCCGCACGTAGGCGTGACGGTCCAGCACCATGGTATGCGCATGCTGGTTGGCCCAATCGAAGGCATCCGGGAAACTGTTCAGGATCTGCTCTTCGATGTTAACGACCACCGGCGTATCCGTCCACCGTTCCAGGTAGGTGGTCATGGTCGTGGCCAGCATGCTCTGGACCACGCGCGCTGGCGGCAGCTCAAGGCGGCCAAACGCCGCCGCGAGCCCTTCCGCGTTGGGTCGCCCGAAGGTGAGAATAGCCTTCTCGCCCTGCTCCGAGGCCATGACCAGCGTGTGGCCGGTCACGATGCCCGGTCCAGTCACATAGACCGTGTCGAGTCCGATCTCGGCCAGCTTGCGCCTGACGAAAGGGCCCTGCTCATCATCGCCAACGGGCGTGACAAGCAGCGCCTTGGCTCCCAGCACCTTCAATGCCTTGGCCGTGTTGCAGGTCGGCCCACCCAGAATCTGCCCCACATAGCGCGATGGCACCTTCTCGTCGTCGCGAGGCAGTCGGGAGACTACGTAGTAGTCGTCAAGCGCCGCACTACCCGCGCACACCACATCGTACATAGTCGCGCCGTTAGCCTTTCAAGTCGATCAGCTGCTGGGCCAGCGCTGAGAGATCAATGTCATTGGCTTTCTCTAGCTGCTTGACCAGGTTCTTGTCAACGGCAGCGATGCCCGCGTAGGCGCCGGCGATGCCGCCGACGATCGCGCCGACGCTGTCCGAGTCGCCACCCAGGTTGGCCGCACCGATGATCGACTGGAGGGGGTCGCCACGCGCGGCGACGAACAGGCCCACGGCCACCGGTACCGCCTCGGCAATGGGCAGCCCGCAGCCGATGACATCGCCCAGACGCTCGCAGGTCTGCGCAAAGTCGGTGCCCGCGGCAGCCATCTCAATAGCCAGTTTGATGCGCTCGGTGACGGACGCATGGCGTCCCTTGGCCGGATGATCCTTGCCAAGCTTGTAGCCCTGTTCGGCACCGTAGATGGCGGCATCGGTGACCGAGAGGATGCTCGCTCCAGGAATGATGCCAGCGGCGATGGCCGCAGCCGTCGCGGCAGCGCCGGCGAAGGCCACATTGGTGTGATGGGTAGGAATGCTCATGGTGATGGCGTCGCGGATGGCGGCATCGATGTCGCCAGGGTGCGCCAGGCCCGCTGGGGCCACCTTCATGGCTGCGCCACACGAGGTGCCGAGATCATGGTTGCCGCGCTCCGGGGGCAAGCCAGTCTCCCAGGGGCTCTTGCCTTGTTCCAGTTCGGCCAGCGCCTTGCGTGTCGAGGGTCCCGCAAAGCTGTTGAAGAGCACCTCAACCTTGCCCCAGGCCACCATTTGCTTGGCCACTTCTTCGATCTTGAGCACGCGACCGGAATCCACGTAGGCCTGGATCATGTAGAGCGCCTGCGACGTGTCATCGGTGATCTGTCCGGCTTTGCGCTTGGGGCGAGAGGCTGGCGTGCCGGGTGCCGGGTCATAGAATTTGGTGATGCGGCCACCGAATTGCTTGTTTATCTGCTCGGGCCCGGACAGGAACTCGGACGCGGCGCCCATCGCATCTCCCATGAGGGAGACCGCCAGTCCACCAAGAACGTGCTCAAAAAGAAACTTGTCCGCCATGTCGTTCCTCCTTCAGGTAATGTATGACGCAGCAGCCAGCTCGTGTTCGAGCGACTGCACTGGTCACCCCGCAACGGTCGCCTGGGCACCACAGTCCGTGGCCAAGAGCGTCGCGGCTTTGCGCAGCGCTCCCTCACTCAGATCCGTGCCGAAATCCTCGCATTTGGCCGAGGCCACGGCGTGGGCAAAGCGCAGCGCCTCTGGCAGCGCCAGCTGTCGCACATAATACCCGTGCACAAAGGCGGCATTGAAAACGTCGCCCGCGCCAGTCGAATCGACCACCTCTACCGGGAATGCGGGTGTGGTGAGCACCTGCTGCCCATCGCGCACCCAGGTCAGCGAGCCATCCGCGCCCAGCGTGACGATTACCAGCGAAGTACGCCCCTCGCGCTGGGCCATGCCGTGCTGCATGCTCTGGGCAGAAACCTCTTCCGCCAGGACGGCCCGAAATGAGTTGCGATCCAGGATGAGCACATCCGCTGCCTGCAGTCCCCAAGCAAAAGCGTCGGGAAAGAGGGGCAGGCAGTGCACTTCGATGCTGACCACGCGGGGGCCCTTGAAGCGCTCGAAGTAGGCCGTGTGGCCCGGGACGGACATGCTCGAGTAAATGGCGGTCGCCTCGTCCGGAGCCAGGTCTGCGAAGATGCGCTCCAGCTCGCTCGGTGGTTCGCAGTCGGCCTGGAAGAAGGTGGCCTTCTGTCCGGAGGACGTCACCAGTACCCGTGGGCTCTTGATCTCGTAGCCGGGAATCTCCAGCAGGCGCAGGTCGAGCCCCACTCCCGGCATCTCGCGTCGGGCAAAATCCGCGTTCTCGTCGTCACCCAGGAGGGTGACAAAGCGCACGTGAGCGCCCAGCCGCGCCAGCGCGCGGGCGGTGTTGAACCCACCCCCACCTAGCCTGCGCCCCACGTGCTCGGCAGGAAGGACGTCTCCGTCCTGCGGAAAGCGCGGCACACGATAGAAATCATCGACTGCTATGTTGCCTATGCACACGACATCGTACAAGGCCGCACCCCTGCTTGAGCATCTGCCATGGGCTAACTATGCCCTGGACCGGGCGGGCAGAGGCCCTATCTGTGGTTCCACCCCAACACCGTACCGTTGGACTCTTGGTTGTTCTGGTCTGGCTGAACGGGGCTCATGGTCGCCGCCGCTAGCGTACCAAAGCGGCTGGTTGAGCGATAGCGCATGCGGTCCGCTCGAATCGTGGAGTGAGAATACTCGACGGCGACATTGTCACTGGTGTAGCCAATGCGGCGCATGACAAAGACGGGCTCTCCGCGGCGAATGTGCAGCTCCTGGGCTATGGCGGCACTGGCAGGTTCTGCGGAGATCTCATCGTCCACGTAGCAGATCTCCAAGCCAAGGCGCGCTTTGAGATACTGATAGAGGGAAATGCCGCGCTCCAGCTCGCGTGGCTCCACGGTGCCCACAGTGCGCACGAAAGCCTTGGCGTGGCTGAGCACTTCGCCGTTGACCGTCCGCAGGCGGTCGATCAAGAGCAGATCGGTGCCCACGGGGAGGCTGAGACGCTCGGCTGCCTCCGCATTGGCCGGCATCCTCCGGACGTCAAGAACGATGGTGCCAGGCTCCACACCCTGCCCCTGCAAGGCATCCGTAAAGCTGAGATTCTGGCCAAGGGGCCGTGTCAGGGCTCCCAGAACCTTGGTACCCTTGCCGTGCACGGGGACGACCATGCCGGCCTCGCGCAGCTTGGCCAGTGCCTGGCGGACGGTGGTGCGGCTGACGTGGTACTGCTCCTGGAGCTCATTTTCGGAGGGAAGATAACTACCTACGGGGTAGGATCCAGAGCGGATCCGGCTCGCTAAATCAGAGNNCCTGTCTCATCTTGTAGGCATGTCACGACAAGTGTACCACATCGCCGCCTCGTTGTCAAGTGCTGCCATCGCGCTAGACACGGCAAGATACCTGCTGTAGAATTGTGATAGCGCAGAGCGTCGCGCCGTGTGCGCGCCACCCCACCCGCCCGATGCCAGGCATGAGCAGGAAGGAGCGAGAGATGGATCCGGTTCTGGCACGCTGTGGCTACCGCTGTGACCTGTGCATGGCCTATCGTCCCAACGTCGAAGCACATCCCGAGTACCAGCAGGAGCTTAGCGACGGCTGGTTCACCTACTTTGGCTTTCGCATTCCCCCGGAGAACATTGTTTGCGACGGCTGCCTATCCCCAGCCACCGAGACGCTGGATAAGGGTTGCCCGGTGCGGCCGTGTGTCCAGGAGCGAGGCCTCGACCACTGTGCGCAGTGCGATGAGTACATCTGCGCCAAACTCCAGGAGCTCCTGGTCAGCATTGAGGACATAGAGCGCAAGCTCGGCCACCCGATCCCTGCTGAGGACCGACGGCGCTTTGTGCAGCCGTACGAGAACGTGCAGCGGCTGGCCGACCTGCGCACCAAGTCCGCATAGCCGCCTGGTGATAAGGGATCGCCCATGTCAGGCACCTGTCGCACCCCGATGCCCGCTGCAGTACAGCAGCTCGTCGATGGCCTGCTCACCGCGTTGCGCCAGGCGCTTCCCGACAACCTTGTCGGCCTTTACCTGCGCGGGTCACTGGCCACCGGCGGCTTTGTGCCAGAGACTTCGGACGTCGACTTGTTTGCAGTTACCGAGCGCCCCATGACCGGGGCCGAATACGAGGCGCTGCAACGGGTTCACGGCGAGGTCGAGAGCTGGCCCAACCCGCACGCCCGGCGGCTGGAGATTGCTTATGTCGACCGCCAGGCTCTGCGGCACTTTCTCCCCGGGCGGCGCCACCCCACCCTGGGTCAGGGTGAAAAGCTGGCCTGGACCGAACACCGCAGCAACTGGATTCTGGAGCGCTGGACGCTGCGCGAGCATGGCGTCGCCATCTACGGCCCAGAGCCACGCACCCTGATCGACCCGATCAGCGCCGCTGCGGTGCGCGAGGCCGTGCACGCCCGCCTGCCCGACTGGGCCGTCTGGGCCAACGCTCAAGATGAGACGGAGCTCGCTGCCCCGCGCGCCTCGTCCGCCTATTGGGTGGAGACCATGTGCCGGGCGCTGTATACCCTGGACTGCGGTGCGCTGTGTCCCAAGGCCACAGCGGTGCAGTGGGCCAGGGTGTGGCTGCCCGAACCGTGGCGCAGCACGGTCGCCCGCAGCCAGCAGTGGAGAACGGACCGCACGCCCGATGCCGCCGTGGTGCAGGAGGCGCTGCGCTTTGTCAAGTGGGCCACTCGCCTGGCAATGGGCGACGCTTCGAGCGTGCCTGGTCAGCTGGGGAGCGAAACCTGACAGTCGCACTTGGGTCGGCGGCTGGCGCATGAACCCCCGATCCGCTTTCGCAGTACGAGATTTTGACTATAATCAGTGAATAGAGCACACCTGCTGTGCAGGCCAGGATTATGTACTGTCCAAAGGAGGACGCAATGCATTGGCTCAGTTTCTTCATCGGGGCATTGATTGGCTGGCTTGTTTGTTGGCTCATCGACTACCTCTTCTGTCGACCGCGCCGGATTGCCGCTGAGCAGGCGCTCCGCGACCAGCTGCAGCGCTGCAACGAAGAGTGTACTTCCCTCAAGGCCCAGTTGGGCAACACCCAGGACTTACGGGCTCGGCTGAGTTCCTCAGGCGCCGAGATGGACACGCTCAAGGCTCAGTTCGCAGGGACAAAGGACTTGCAGGTACGCCTGGACGGCGCCAACGCTGAGCTGGCGGCGTTCAAGGCCAAGCTTTCCGAGGCCAAAGAAGTGCAGCCCACCGAGGCGGGCGACCTGCAAGTGCAGCTGCAAGAGGCGCATGCCGAGATTGACGGGCTCAAAGCACGGCTCAGCGAAGCACAGGGCTTGCCGGCGCAGGTCGATGGCGCCCAGGCTGAGCTGCAGGCCCTGAAGGCCAAGCTCTCCCACGTGGAGGACCTGGAAGGCAATCTGGCCTTCTGGCAGACCCGCTCGAGCCAGCAGGGGCTCGAGATCGAGCGTTTGAGAACGCAGCTCTCTTCTGGCGCCCGTGCCGCCCTGGGCGGCGTTGTCGGTGCATGCCTGGCTACGGCAGCGATGGGCTTGCCGGCCGCTCCTGCAACCGATGCGGGCATCGTTGCGGCTCCCCTGACCACGGCCGTGCCACAACCAGATGACCTCATTCTCATCGAAGGCATCGGCCCCAAGATCAACGAGCTGCTGAACAAAGCCGGCATCGTGAGCTTTGCCCAGCTGGCGGCCACGAGCCTCCAGCGCCTGAACCAGATCCTCGATGCTGCCGGGCCGCGCTTCCGCCTGGCGGACCCGCAGACCTGGCCAGAGCAGGCCGCACTGGCCAGAGATGGCAAGTGGGAAGCCTTCCAGGCTCTGCAGGGGACGCTCAAGGCCGGGCGGCGTGACTAGTGAGCCTGCCCAAGCGCGAAGGAGGAACATGCCGCTATGAATGAATCACAAGGACGCTTTTGTCGCCTTTACCGGCCCATAGGTGCGCTGTTGCTCTTGCTGCCGATCCTGTTTCTGCTGCTGCGTTCCTGTAACGCGCCGGCAGTGGTCGCGCCGTCCGTGCAACCGACCACCGCTGCCCCAACCGCCGCGCCACGCACGGCGGTGCCGACGATGGTCCAGATCGCCCTGCCCATCCTCAACGTGCCAAAGGCAGGGGATGTCACACCCGAGGGAGTCACGCTCAGCGGTCAGGGTCAACCCGGCACTACCATCGAGCTGTGGGATGGCGGCACCAGGCTTGGTTCTGCGCTTGTCGGCACCGACGGCGTCTGGAAGCTCCTGGCCACGCTCGGCGCAGGCGCGCACAAGCTTGCCGTGCGCACCGTGGATGCCAGCGGCAGGGTGCTCAACGAGCTGCCGTCGATGGAAGTGGTCGTGCCCGCTGCTGCCGTACCAACCGCGACGGTTGTTGTGGCGCCAACCGCGGCGCCCATCGCCTTGCCTTCGCTTAACCTTCCGGGAACGGCCGACTTTACCGCTTCGGGGATCAGGCTCAGCGGCAGCGGCCAGCCCGGTGCAACCGTGGAGCTGTGGGACGGAGCCATCAAACTGGGCACGGCGGTGGTGGGAGGCGACGGCGAGTGGACGCTGCTGAGCCAGCTCAGCGCAGGGACGCACCGCATCGCTGTGCGCACCGTTGACACGGCGGGCAAGACACTGAACGAGCTCAGCGCCACGGAGATCACCATCCCCCAGGCTATCGCCATGCCCGTGCTGAACACGCCTACCCTGGGCGATTTCGCACCGGATGGGGTCAAGCTTTCCGGAACGGGGCAGCCGGGGGCCACGCTTGAGCTGTGGGAAGGAACGACCCGCCTTGGCAGCGTCGTCGTCGGTGCAGATGGCACCTGGAGCTATGGGCACAAGCTGGCCGCTGGAGCGCACAGGTTAACGGTGCGCACCGTGGATGCCGCCGGCGCGCTGATCAACGAGTCTGCCGCAATCGAGCTCGTCGTGCCCGCTACTGTCGGTCCGCAGTTGGGCGAAGGCCAGGCCTACATCGTGCAGCCTGGCGACTGGCTGATGAAGTTGGCCCGGCGGTTCTACAATGATGCCGGCCTGTACACGCTCATCGTCGATGGGACCAATGCCAAGGCCGCCACCGATGC
This sequence comes from Anaerolineales bacterium UBA6131, assembly GCA_002435875.1. GTDB lineage: Bacteria > Chloroflexota > Anaerolineae > UBA2200 > UBA2200 > UBA6131. The sequence continues at coordinate 858 of DIVN01000273.1, read as the reverse complement.
TACATTTGCCACCGTCCCCGATCCGAACGTCATCTGGGTCGGCGACAAGCTGTGGATACCCGCCGAGCCAGCAGCGAAGTGAAGGCCGCAGCGAGACGCCCGGTGTCTCTGAATAGCCGGGCGTCTTGGTTCAGGTTGTCCTCGCCTACCGCGACGTGAAGAATGGCGAACCTGCACGAGCTACCTGTGTCTGCTCGTGGTCTCGCCAGCAGGGGCTGAACCTCACGCCAGTTGAGCAATCTCCTCCTCGACTTCCTCGGCCCCTTCAG
>DIVN01000273.1:0-548 GCA_002435875.1 Anaerolineales bacterium UBA6131 | reverse complement strand
CGGCAAGCTGCATGTAGAGCTGGATTGCTTCATATTCTGCGGCGACCATGAAACGGATCGCACGAACAAGCTCCTCATGGGTGAGCTTGCGATCGTGCGCCAAGCCTGAGAACGGTGATCCAAAGTCTGGCATGTCTGTTGCTCCTTGCTCAGAGTGATAGATAGCATTCCGGGTTGGCGGGCTCTGCCCAGTTACAAGCCCNNCATGCACTCCCAAGCCTACTGCTAAAGCCTGGTCTGGTCAAGCGCAAGCCTGCAGCGAACGGAGGTTCTTGTCACATCAGGTTGCTCTACGCCACCGGCCATCTCAGGTCCGTAGCTTCCAGCAATCCCTGGTGCGGGACTGTAGTTGATTTAGACCGGCAGTGCCCTGCCCGCATCGCTCTGATAGTGCGAGTTGACGGCCAGGCAGTCCTGTGCTAATATATGGAGTTGTCACACGTAATCCGTGCTTTGCTTTTCGCAAGGCCGACCAGTCTTTGCCAGGAGATTGCCTACAAGAACATGCTGCAAGAACGCACTGACCTCCGCAACGTGGCCATCATCGC
>DIVN01000224.1 GCA_002435875.1 Anaerolineales bacterium UBA6131 | reverse complement strand
GCGAACTCCGCCTGCTGGTAGCCCCCGCTGGCTACATCGCCGTGCGGAGTGACCACCTCGCGCCAAGGCTTCAACTTGGAATCTGCGAGGCCCGGCAGCGGAGTGGTGGCTGACTTGCGCTTCTCGGTGCGCATCTGCTCTTCGAAGATGAGGCGACGTAGCTCCGTCTTCATCTTGTTCACTTCATCCGCTTGCGATGCCGAGACGGCGGTGAGCAGACGGGCAATGGAGTCCAGTGCGCGGTCGGTGTCATCTCCTGAGAATGGCTGCTGGTGTGCCCAGCGGTTGCGGTAGTCGCGAATCTCGCTCACAAGACTGCGTTCAGATGGGCCAAGCGTCTGCCTGAATACGTCGTTCCACGCCTCCCACATCAGCTTCAACAGACCGCCGACATCCCAGCCGCTTACAGGCTTGTCAAAGTATAGGCGGTCATCGCGCATGTACCCGGCTATCTGAGCGGGAGCCCTCCCCTGGAACACGGACCGCATCTCGCGCTCAACAAACGGCGCCAGGCCGGCTTTGAGCAGTTCAAGTCCCTTGCCCACTCGTTCGTAATTCGTGATTGCCATGTCAGGCCTCCCTCGACTGCCGTCTGCTGGACAGGCAGTGACCCGAATCTCCCGCTGAATCACACATCGTTCTCGTCATTTTGCTCGCCCTCAGGCAAGGGGTAGTTGCCAACCGTGGGTCTGCGTACGCCCTCGGCCAGCGCCACTGTGTCCGGCCAGCTCTGCACCAAGCTGTTGTACCACAGAGCTTCCGCTGCCCGGCTCTTTCGCTCGGCAATTACATAGAGCCGGTAAGACAGGTCACGGGCGGCTTCCGCCTTGGAGCCAAGTCTGGCCATAAGGCCTGCGGCCGCTTCATCGCCACCCGACTCTTGAGCCCGGATCAGGTGGTGCACCATCTTCCACACGGCAAGACGATTGTCAGCGGGAGGATCCCAGTCAGCGGGCAGCTCGGAGGGCTTCAAGAGCCGCACCTTGCCGCTCTTCGAAGTGAGGATGCCAGCGTCCACCATGCCGCTCACGCTTGTGTCTTTGGCCTTGGACAGTATCTCAGCCACGCCATAATCCCCTGTGTCGAAGCCATGCTGCTCAAACCACGCCAGAGCCCAGCGTGTGTCCGAGTCGTACTCGCCTTCCTGTTCTGCCAGCACCTCATCCAGCACCTGGTTGATAAGCGTCAGTGCATCGCGAACCGTCACTTCATTGCCAGCTGCGTTCAGCACCTTCGACCACCGTGTGTACGTCGCCATACCCGGGCCGATCGAAGCCTGGGCGAGGTCAACTGGGGCAACGTTGCCACGCTGCAGGTTCTTCAGAGCGGGTGGCAGTTCTGCCTTCAGCGCACTCAGAAACTCACGGCGGGTGGCTGGCAGTGCATGCTGTGGTCTTGGACGGCAGACGAGCACGATGCTTGAAGCAAGGGCGTTGGTTCCCTGTCCAACCATGCGGCTACTATTCTCGGTCCGAATCGGCCAAGTTCCTGCAATGGAGAAACCCGCCCGGAGCATCGCATCAAGAAATGTCTCCCAGCCCGTCGACGCTGTACCGCCGGTCTTGGTCTCCGACTGCTTGAATGCGTAGTAAATGGTTGTCGGAAACGCGGGATGGGCCTGCTCTCCCAGACTGTGAATAGCTCGGGTCATCCGGTCGAGGAAGAAGTCGTCCGCGCGGTTCTTGCTCCCATGCCGGTAGGAGTCGGCCACCAGTTCTTCAGCTTTCGGCGTAGCCAGCGTGCCAAACAGGATTGGGAGGACCAGTCGCAGTGAATGCCGAAGCCATACGTAGAAGAAGTCGGACAGGTCGGCATAGCCAACGTTGTCATAGTACGGAGGATCAGTCGATATCACCTTGTTTTGAGATAGACTCTGCGTCACAGCATCGGCCAGGATGGCCCATCCGTGCGACGAGGAAAGCGCATTGTCGAACGTCTTTGAGTATGCTCGTGCGATTCCCTCGACAAATACCTCCCACGAACCTGAACTGAAGCCAATGGGATTCCCTTCGGCGAAGTCCCAGACCATGGGGACCGCCTGGCGCGCGAACAGATGCCGCGGGCACTGCGCGATTGGTTCCCACGCGCAGAGGCTGCTCCCCAAGTCCGCCTGCTTGCTCAAGGCGAATGCCAGGCAGACTGCCACCGCGTCGGCGTACGCCTGTGCCCCGGTTCCGCCGTTGTCGATGCCACAGCCCTCCGCTGCAAGCCCGGCAGTGAGCGCATCCTGCCGCACCCGCTCGCGTGCCTTGAGGACCTGATCAGAGAAAGTTGTCAGCGCCACCATCTGGCGGGAGGTGAAGTAGTCACCAAACGTGCGGAAGCCGTAATGACGCCCTTGCGCGTTACTTGCCCATGTTCCTCGGCTGGGTGTTTCTGGTTTCCACGTTGGACGCGCCGACCGCGCAATCTCCTCCATTTCGTGTGACGGAGGCAGATAGACTCTTCCTGAACCCCCGTCGGCCACCATCGCCATCATTCTCTCGCCGATGCGTCCAGCATTCGCTTCATCGTCGACATAGGCGTAGGAGATAGGGGTGCCCGAAAAAAGACAGCGAAAACTACCCTGCGAGACCTTAGTGCCCTTCTTCGCGGCTTCCACGTCTTTCGGCTTGCCTGTCTTCACCGCGAAGTGATAGCCATCGCCATCGATGACCGGCTCGACATACGCTTCCTTGCCCGGCTTCGTGGAGAGCATGAAGGTCGACGCCAGCGGCACGTCCACGTGCGCGAAGGCTGGATTGGGGCTCTTCACCGTACGTGCCCAGAGCCACGCGATGACGGTGAGCCTATGTCCGACCAGAGGCTTCAGGTCCGGGCGTTCCTGCGCCATCCCCGGCGTTATCTCCACCTTCGGATACAGGTGGCCGATGCGCCTCTCCGCCTCGTCTCGCATCCACTTACCGTAGTAGCGGACGTCCTCTGCCAGCCCCTGAGCGCCGCGCCACGATTGTGCCATGAGCCGCGACTCCGCTCGGGCTTGCGGGTTCACCGGTGCGCGCCCGGCGAACTTGGGCGGTATCTCTATCATCGCCTTGCAGATGA
>DIVN01000257.1 GCA_002435875.1 Anaerolineales bacterium UBA6131 | reverse complement strand
ACTGCCCGCGTGACTTCAGGTCATCAACGCCCTACAGAAAGGTGCTTCAGGACTGGAAGCGCTGGATGGCCGAGGGGCTGCTGGATGCGAACGTCCCCATGAACTATCGCACGGAGTCGAACCCGGCCTCCGCCCGGCAGTTCCGCGACTGGCTCGCCGGCTATACCAAATGGGGTTCCGGCAGGCCCGTGTATGTCGGGATTGCTGCGCACATCAACTCCCCCGCCAGTGTGGTCAAAGAGATTGCCGCCGTGGAAAAGGCGAAGATGGCGGGGTGGGTGATATTCCCGTTCGATCAGTCGGTCAGGCGCACCACGCTTGTCAACGCGCTGGCCGCGCGCAAGAAGTGACGCCGGGACAAGTGGCGCCGAGTCCGGCCGTGTGAAGGTATAACAGTCGCCTGGGTACAAGATTAGCCTGAGACCTTAGACGCTGTGGCTATGGCCTTTATTTGCTTTCAAGGGGGATGGAGTAATGCCGAAGATACTAGTCAGTGACAAGCTGGCACAAGAGGGAATAGACATCCTCAAGCGGGTTGGCGATGTTGATGTGAACACCGGCCTGCCGGAGGACGAGCTCTGTAAGATCATTGGTGACTACGATGCGCTTGTCATTCGCAGCGGCACCCAGGTGACTGCGAAGGTACTCGAGTCCGCAAAAAAACTGAGGATCATAGGCCGGGCCGGGGTGGGCGTGGACAACGTTGATGTGTCCGTCGCCACCGAGCGCGGAGTCATCGTGGTCAACAGCCCCGGAGGCAACACACTAGCTGCAGCGGAACTCACGGTCGCCCTGCTGCTTGCGCTTGCCCGGAATATCCCGCAGGCCTATGCATCTATGCAGAAAAAAGAGTGGAACCGCAGCAAATACACAGGTAACGAAGTCTACAAGAAAACACTGTCGGTTCTTGGGCTCGGCAAGATCGGGCAGGAAGTGGCCAAGCGCTGCCAGTCGTTTGGCATGAATGTGCTGGCGTATGACCCGTTCATCAGCGCCGAGATAGCCGAGCAGATGGGTGTCGAACTGGTGGAGTTCGAGGACTGCCTGAAGCGCGGCGACTATATCACCCTCCATCTGCCAAAGAACAAGGACACGCTCGGAATGATTGGCGAGAAGCAGTTCGCGATGATGAAAGACGGCGTGCGCATCGTCAACTGCGCCCGCGGCGGGATCATTGATGATGCGGCCTTGATCGCCGCACTGAAGAGTGGCAAGTGCGCCGGCGCGGCGCTCGACGTTTACCCTGCGGAGCCGCCGGACTTTGCAAACGAGTTGTTCGATCTTCCGAACGTCGTAACCACGCCGCACCTGGGCGCGTCTACCGAAGAGGCACAGACCAATGTGGCCATAGACGTGGCTGAGCAGATTCTGGACGTGTTCGAGGGCAGGGCGGCTCGTGCGGCTGTGAATATGCCTGCTCTCAGTCCCGAGGTTCTGGCGGCCGTTCAGCCGTATCTGCCACTTGCCGAGCGCGTGGCGTCGCTGGCTGCGCAGACCACGGAGGGAAGGGCTTCCCAGGTCGAGATTCGCTACAGCGGGGAACTTGCATCAATCGACACCGGAGCGATAACTCGGTCCGTGCTTGTCGGCTTGCTTAAGCCGGTCCTCGGCGAGACAGTCAATCCAGTCAACGCGCCGGTGATAGCCAAATCGCGCGGGATCGAGGTGGTGGAGAGTAAGAGCCCCGATACAGAAGACTACTCCGCCCTGCTCACGTTAAAAGTTAAGACGGACAAGGGGGATAACGAGATCAGCGGCACGCTCTTTGGGGCCAAGGATATGCGTGTGGTTCGCATGGCGGGTTACCCGACAGACATAGTGCCCGAGGGGGTTATACTTGTTGCCCCCCATCTCGATACCCCCGGCACCATCGGCCAGGTCGGAACAATCCTGGGCAACGCCAACATCAACATCGCCAGCATGAACGTCGGGCGCAAGCGTCCGAGAGAGAACGCGATTATGTTCCTGAATGTGGACAGCGAGATTCCTGACGACATTCTGGAGAAGATATCCAAGGTGAATGGCATAAAGAGTGCCAAGCAGGTTCGCTTGTAACTCAAGATGCATCGCTCGTGCCCGAGACGGTGTGCAGTCCCGGCCGAGCTATGAAGTGTGTGCGGCTCGCCCGGCATTTCGGGCGAGCCGCTCTTGTCCACAGGCTGGTAACCCATGTATTTTTCAGACAGAGTGCCTCCGCAGGCGCGGGAAGCCTACGAGAAAGACTTGGCGTCAGGCGCGTTGAGCGCCGTTATGAGCGGTTTGACAGGCCCGTTCGTGGCCGTTATCGCGCGTGACACTCTGCGGGCATCCGACTTCGAGATAGCACTGCTGTCGATGTCCGGGGTCGCGGGGCATCTCTTTGCCATATACTGGGCCAAGATGCTGGAGGGCAGGCGCAAGATGCCGTTTGCCGTGGCCGCCTTCAGCATAGCCAGAGTACCGTTACTTTTCATGTGCCTGGCGAGCAACCACTACACGTTCATCGGGCTGATAATCGCGACTAACTTGCTGGCTTCTATTGCATCCCCGGCG
>DIVN01000106.1 GCA_002435875.1 Anaerolineales bacterium UBA6131 | reverse complement strand
CTGGAGTGGTCACCAAGATCTTGGAGTAGTAGCCTTGGCGCCCTCTTGATAGGGCGCATGTGGAGCATAGTCAAGTGGCAAAGAAAGAAAACCGCATCGTAGTAACCCTTGTGTGCAGCGAGTGCAAGGAGCGGAACTACACCACCGAGAAGAATCGCAAGAACGACTCGGCGCGCTTGGAATTCAACAAGTTCTGTCCGCGGTGTCGCAAGCATACGCTGCATCGCGAAGGCAAGTAGGCGGAGCTACGCAGGGCGTCGATCCGCCTGTAGCCTAGGCCAGTAGCTCAATTGGCAGANNCTCCAAAACCGCAGGTTGCGGGTTCAAGTCCTGCCTGGCCTGTTGCATAGTTGGTGTGGCGTTTGGTTCATTGCAAATGGTCCAGAGCATCGCAGCTGGGCAAGCATTGTAGGATTGATCCGTAACCGGTTGGAGCAGCAAATGGCACGTACACTCAGCGATAATCGCGTGGTGCGCTACCTAAAAGAGGTCCGCGCCGAGATGGGCAAGGTCACCTGGGCTTCCAGGGAGGAAGTGATCCGCCTTAGTAGCATTGTGGTAGCGGTTTTGGCGGCGTCAAGCCTGTTCATGGCGCTGGTCGACTATGCCTTCAGTTGGTTGATGCGGGCTATCATCAACCTTGGCTCCAGCCTATAAACAGATGGAAGGCCTATTGAACGCGCAGACAGACGAGATATCGGCAACAGAAGAGCAGGGCCGCGCGGTGGCGACTGAACAATCTGCGAGCGAGGCGGTTGCCGAGCCCGTTGTGCTTGGCGACGAGGTTGAGAACGTTGAATCCTCGATGCCAGATAGCGTGGCGCCTACCGATGACGAACGGGCCTGGTTCGTCGTGCATAGCTACTCTGGCTATGAGAACAAGGTCAAGACCAATCTGGAACACCGCATCGAGTCCATGAACATGCAGAACAAGATCTTCCAGGTGGTGGTGCCCACCGAGGAAGAGATTGAGATCAAGGAAGGGCACCGCCGCAAGACCAAGAAGCGGGTGTTTCCTGGCTACATTCTGGTACAGATGGTTCTGGACGAAGAGTCCTGGTACGTAGTTCGCAACACTCCTGGGGTAACTGGCTTTGTTGGCACTGGCACCAAGCCCACGCCTCTGCGTGTTGAAGAAGCGGACAAGATCTTTAAGCGTATGGATGCCGAGGCACCCAAGATCAAAGTTAGCTTTCGTGAGGGGCAGACCGTTCGCATCGTCGACGGGCCGTTTGCGGACTTTGTGGGTGTGGTCGAAGAGATGAATCTAGACAAGGGCAAGGTACGCGTAATGGTGTCGTTCTTCGGGCGCGAGACACCAGTGGAGCTGGACTTTTTGCAGGTGCAGCGGCAGTAGAATTCCCAGGCAGCAGGAGGATTTGTGGCCAAGCAAGTTAAAGCAATTGTCAAGTTGCAGATCGAGGCAGGAAAAGCCAACCCTGCTCCGCCTATTGGGCCTGCCCTCGGCCAGCACGGCGTCAACATCATGGNNCTGCAAGGAATACAATGCCCGCACCGCAAGCAATGCCGGATCAGTGATTCCGGTAGAGATCACGGTGTATGCAGACCATTCCTTTACCTTCGTGACCAAGACCCCGCCAGCATACGACTTGCTGAAGAAAGCGGCTGGCATTGAGAAGGGTTCTGCAACACCAAACAAGGACAAGGTCGGGAAGGTTACTCGACAACAGGTGCGTGACATCGCGGCCCAGAAAATGCGCGATCTGAATGCCATCGATATCGAAGGGGCAATCAAGATCATCGAGGGTACCGCACGCAGCATGGGTTTGGAGATCAGGGATTAGGACGCCCAGGCCAGCATAGCGCTGGCTGGGGTGGGAGGGCCTAGCCCGCTAGCACCACACAGGAGAAGAGATGAAAAGACACGGGAAGAAATATCAGGAAGTAGCCAAGCTGGTAGAGGACAACCGAGCTTACGCGCCGGAAGAGGCGATTGAGCTCGTCCAGAAGACATCCTTTGCTGGTTTTGATGCCACCGTCGATCTGCATATGCGCATGAATCTGGATCCGCGCAAGGCAGATCAGCAAATGCGCGGTACGGTCTTGTTGCCGAGTGGCTCTGGCAAGACCGTCCGCATCCTGGTCTTTGCCGAGGGTGAGGATGCCAAAGCAGCGGAAGCTGCTGGCGCCGACCTGGTGGGTGGCGACGACATGGTCAAGAAGATTCAAGAAGGCTGGGCCGAGTTTGACGTTGCCATGGCGACGCCGCAGATCATGAGCAAGGTGGGGCGTCTGGGCAAGGTATTGGGGCCCAAGGGTCTGATGCCTAACCCCAAGACCGGCACCGTGCTCGCTGGCGAAGATCTGCCCCGAGCCATCAAAGAGGCCAGGCAGGGACGCGTCGAGTACCGCCTTGTCAAGACGGCGAACATCCACGTGTCGCTTGGTAAGGTGAGCTTTGGCAAAGAGCAGCTGCTGCAGAACCTGACAGCAGTGATGGAGACGATTGCCCGTGTCCGGCCAAGTGGTGCAAAGGGGCAGTACGTGCTGCGAGTCACACTCGCACCAACGATGGGCCCTGGTGTAAGAGTAGACACCAACCAGGCTTTGGCGCTTAAGGCAGCCTAAGAACAACCACATAGACCTAATCACCATCATCGCCGCAGACCGCAGGTGCGCGGAAGCGCTCAAACACTTCGCCTGCCGAGGCCGATCTTCGTAAGGGCAAATGATTCTTTGAGCCCCTGCATTGGCCTATAGCTGCGACGACGGCAGGCAATGCAGGGGCTTGTTTGTGGCACGAAGGGATACAAGTGATGTCATGTGCAAGATAGCGCAAAGGAGGTGAGCAAGATTGGCCGTATCGAAGGAAAAGAAGCAAGAGACGATCGCCGAGCTGAAGGAGATGATTGGCAACTCCAAGGCCATGGTATTCGCCGACTACAGAGGACTGACCGCGGGACAGCTTTCTAACCTGCGTGGCAGGCTGCGACCTCTCAATGCCAAGTTCACGGTTGCCAAGAACACCCTTGTGCTCAAGGCTCTTGAGCAACAGGGGTGGCCACAGCCTGAGGAGATTCTGCAAGGACCGACAGCCATCGGGGTCTTGTTCGGGGGCCTGAGCCAGCCGCTCAAGACCATCCGCGATTTCGCCAGAGAGGCCGAGGCCTTCTCCGTCAAGGGAGGCATGCTGGGGAACAGCGTTCTGAGCGCCGCAGATGTACAGACTCTGGGTGAGCTCCCAGACGTGGAGACGCTGAGGGCTCATACCCTGGGCGGGCTTCAGGCGCCAATGTCAAGCTTTGTCGGTGTGCTGGACGCGGCCTTGCGCGGTGTGCTTTATGTGCTAGATGCGCGAGCCGAACAGCTTGGGCCTGCAGCGGGATAGACAGCTGCTTTACCATCAACAGGAATGAATTCGCAACTACATCAGGAGGGATAGATAGGTTATGGGCATTCAGGAAATCGTTGAGGCAGTCGAGAAACTCAATGTGTTGGAGCTTGTTGAGCTGAAGAAGGCGCTGGAAGAGCGCTGGGGCGTGACCGCCGCCGCACCCGTCGTCGCCGCAGTAGCAGCTGCCGCTCCGGCTGCCGCCGCTGCCGCAGAGGCCGAGGAGCAGACCGAGTTCGAGATTGTTCTGAAGGAAATCGGTCCAGAGAAGATCAAAGTCATCAAGGCAGTACGTGAGCTGACCAACCTTGGTCTCAAAGAGTCCAAGGAACTGGTGGAGGGTGCACCGAGCACCGTGGTGAAGGGCATAAACAAGGACGAGGCCGCTGCTGCCAAGGCGAAATTGACCGAAGCGGGAGCAGTCGTCGAGGTCAAGTAGACCTTTCGAAATGCGGCAGTTCGCGGACTGCGGTTCTCGAGGGTCTCTGCTGCACAACCACCGCAGTACAAATGCCGCGCTGTGGTCAGGACTTGTCCTGGCAGCGCGGCATTACTGTACGAGAGCAAGTCATGCGGGATACTACTTCCACAGTTAGCCGTGTTTCTATCTGGCTCTTGAGGCAATCCAGCCGTACATCTTGTCAAAGACGGTGCTGTGTTCGACATCAACCACCAATCCATGGCCCGAGTTCTCCAGGCAAACGAGTTCCTTGTCTGGCGAAGCCAGCCGAGCATAGGTTGATGGCCCGGCACGTGCCGCAACAACAATGTCTTTGCCACCACAGATCACCAACGATGGCCGCAGCACATGCCCGAGATCACGCCGCGCACGGACCTGCAGTAGTCTGAGTTCGTGCAGGGCAGTCAAGGGGTACTCTTCGTAGGACCAGAATCGCTTCGAAGCCTCGGGGTCGGTGTTCCAGGGGGTGGTGTCTGGCTTGATAACGTACTGCACCGAGTGCCGCCAGACTGTGGACACGGGGCGTTGCGGCCTCCCTTGCCAGAACGCGGGAGCGATCAGGATAAGCCCTGCCAGGTCAACGTACCGCGCAAGATGGGTGACGAGTAGAGAGCCCAGCGAGTAGCCGGCAACATACACCTTGTCACTGTGACCGCGCAATTCTCGATATGCATCACTAACCGATGCGAACCAATCCCGCCATCGTATTCCCTCTAGATCCTCAGGTCTGGTACCATGGCCAGCCAGAACGGGTGCTGAGACTGTCAGACCTCGCTGGGCCAGATAGTCGCCCATGGGACGCAACTCGGGGGGTGATCCGGTGAATCCGTGGACTAGCAGACAACTGATCGAACCGCCTGGTAAGAAGAAAGGGCTCGGATCAAGCCAAGGATGCTGGGCCATAACTCCCCTCCTCGTGCAGACGAATGTGCCATGGCTGCCCGTTGCGAACAGCTTCCGCACTATCTGGCGTGGTCCGGCTGGCTCAGCAGGTCAGTGACTCGCCCAACCCAGGGCAGTGCCACGCCTGCGCGAAAGACGAGCCTGGAGGATCAGCGCCTGCGTTGGTGTCCGTTGGGGAACAATTTCACAAATGCCCGCAGCGAAATGGCAACGACCAATAGACCGGTGACGATGAACAGCAAGCCCCGGATTGGTCGCGGGATGAACTGCAGGGTCAAGTACCAGACAAATGCAGGAAAGGGATGAATGCGATACAGGTGGGTCAGCAGATAGGCAACCCCCAGGCTCAGCCAGACACCACCAAAGACGAACAGGGCAAGCCATTGTCGCGCGCTTCTGCTGATCTGCGGCATATTCGCCAGCCAGCCAGCCCGCTGGCGCGGCAATGAGGAANNTGGATCTCCATCGTAGGCGACAACCCAGGAGGCTCAACTGCCGCCGCACCTGGTTCCTGCAAATGCGCCCCAGCCGCTGGATGACCGTGCCCCCACAACTCATTGGCTTGTTCCTCCGCAAGCAAGTAATGCACGGCGTCGGAGAAAGTGCGGGCAATAGGAAAGTCGTGCGGCTCCGGTTGATGTCCATCATAGACCTCGCCAATACTACGTTCACCCAGAATCAGGATGGGCCGGCATCCAACACGGTACGCCAAGTCCACGTCATTCGCCTCGTTGCCCAGCACCGCACAGTCATCGAGACGAAGATCAAGCTGCACCGCTGCGGCGTAAAGAAATCCAGGATGCTCACCCCAGCAACTACATCCATCCGTCTTTTGGTGAGGACAACTCAGGAGTGCGTCAACCCGGCCACGCTGTTGACGGATTGCCTCAATCATCTGCTGATTGAGGGCGCTGTCCGCCGCAGAAGGCGCACCGTCTACGGCACAGGAAGCCGTGTCCAGCACGATAATGGTCACATCTGATCTGCTCAGGCGCTCCATCCCTTGCGATACGCCAGGCTCTAGCGATACACCAAGGGAGGCCCCCTCTACATCGTTAGCTATCAGGCAGTCTCGTTTGACAAAGACCGCTTTCAACACGGACCTCCTCTATCCGCTGAGTCTGCCACCTGCCGCGGACACCGGCCAGGGCCAGCGATTCGCGCGCGGCAGAATGGGTTCCAGGCAATCCTCTGTGCCGTTACATCTTACCACAGGTGCTAGGGGCGGGCGAATCGATGCCACGACCGCAGCGAATCACCGCCACAGTCGGACCGAGTGAGGATTTGCCGCATGCTCCGCCGGTCGATAGAATGCATACAACTCAGTGCACAGGCTGCCGTAGGCCAACCAACCTGGTTTATACACTGGTTCTGGTCACCCGATGCTCGTGTCCTCTTGGCCAAAACCGCACGCAAGGCCGCATGGCAGACCACGGCCGCTAGGCGAGGCCATGTGCAGCCGCACCGCTTGCCTGGTGTGCACCTACCATGAAAGGAGACGTATACTTTGGCAACGCAAGGGTTCGATCCATGGACGCAGGTACGCACAATTCACGACCTGCCCGCTGANNGAGGTGATCTCGACGCTGCAAAAGTCTATCCGGCGCGGACTCGAGGAAAACGCCGCGCTATGCGCCTACGAGATGGCATACACCAGCCCGGCGCTCGAGCGCTACCTGTGGGACCGCCTGGCAATCATCTCCGTCGAGGACATCGGCATGGGTGATCCGCAGGCGCCAGTATTGGTGAATGCGCTGTTCGAGATCTCGCAGCGCTTTGGTCGCCAGGAGGGCGATCGTTATACCTGTGCCATCCACGCGGCTCGCTATCTGGCAACACGGCAGAAAGACCGTAGCAGTGACGAGATGCACAACTGGCTGAGGCACGCCGTGGAGAAGGAAGGGCTGCGACCAGAGATTCCTGACTATGCCATAGACATGCATACCGCACGAGGCATAGCCATGGGACGCGACATCAAGTACTTTGCCGAAGTTGGCTCGCAGATTGCGCCCGAGTTGCCAAATCGTGAGACCAAGTACCGCGATCGTTTCCGCAAGATAGCCAGAGGCGAATAGCNNAGCAACACCATGCAGCGCGCATCCGCGCGCTGCATGGTACAGGCGTTTTCAGGCAGACTTGGTGCGAGCCAGGAGCCGCGCACCCGTCGGTACCAGGGCTGCCACAGACAATACAAGAGACGCGACCGCGATCACCGGCGACGCCGAGTGCTTCACAGCAATCCCCACCAGGGCCCAGATGATGACCAGCACATAGCTCACGTCCCTTCGAGAGACGCTCATCGCCACGGCCAGAGCCGCAGCAATCACCAGCATGATCAAGGCCCAGGTATGGGGCGCTATGCCCCACCCACCCCAGCCAAGATAGTAGAGAACCGAGGTGATATTGGCAACAGTCGCCACGGTGATCCAACCCAGGTAAATGCTGAATGGGACGTCTACGCACCAACGCTCCGGACTTGGAGCCGACTTGCGCCCGATGCCCAGTCTCTGATAGATCACAATCAACGACACCAGCAAGACAAGCATGACTGGGACCGTCAGCACAAACGCCTCATAATGCCACAGAACTATCCAGAGGATGTTGGCGGCACATGAAAGAGCGAACCAGAGGCCGATTGGCGCCAGACGCTTACTTCCGCGGTTTGCCGGCAGGGCCTGATAGATAGCAAAGGCGATCAGACCCATGTATATCAGGCCCCAGATGGAGAAGACGTAGCCCGCGGGAACAAAAAACACCGCAAAGCGATCCGAGATCTCCCCGGTAGTCTGGCCGTTGATTGGCAGAGCATTGGCCAGACCATTGACCGCGATGGTCGCGATGACTGCCAGGACATTGATGATCGACGTCAACCTTCGCGCATACATAGATGATTCCCTCGCCTCAAAGGATGCAGACGTCCGCTACCGAACTGTTACTAAGGCCAAGAATACTACTGGCGTCTTCC
>DIVN01000072.1 GCA_002435875.1 Anaerolineales bacterium UBA6131 | reverse complement strand
CACAAGATGTACACATTTATCAAGACGCGTGATCCGTGTGCCCAGGTGGGAATTGGAGGGGTGGTTTTGCCCTCGGAGATACGCCTGAGGTGGCTGGACAAGGTGCTTACCGCATACCAGACCCGTTACGGTCAACCGATGCCGATCGATGTCTGGAATGTTCATGACCTGCTCTTGTCAGAGTGTCCTGGCCCGTGTCGTGACACAGACCCTAACCCTTGCGCACCTGAAGTGCCGCGCTGTAGCGGTGCCTACGTTCCGCAGGAACAATGGTGCAGCAAAGGACTAAGCTACAATCAGGAGGACCAGCTGCGCGCTGATGAGTTCGCCCGCCTCCTGATTGCTTTCCGGCAGTGGATGAAAGACCGCGGCTATCAGGACAAACCCCTGGTCGTCACCGAAATGGGCGTGCTGGCCTTTCGCCGCGAGGGTGGTCAGGTTTACATCCTCAACGAATCGGTCATGCAGTTCATGTACGATACCTTCGAGTTCATGATGAATACCAAGGATCCGCAGATTGGCATGCCAGCCGATGACTATCGGCTGGCACAGCGCTGGGCCTGGTACAGCTTGAACGACACAGCCTTCAACGGCAACCTGATCGACGACAAAGGGCAACTGACTGACTTTGGGCTGAACTTTGCGAACTACACGGCTCGCTTCCTTCCTGATGCGCCCACAACGATCTTTTTCCAGCGTGGTTGGACGGGGTATACCCAGGATGTCGACACCTGGATTGGCGTTGGGGCTGCCCGACCCGGGGCCAAGACCCTGGAGATCGCTGCAGATGGGACTCAAAAGGCCCTTCTGAAATTCGACCTTGCGCCGTTGCCCACGAATGCCCAAGTCATTTCGGCGACCCTCACCCTTCAGACGTCTATCCATGACGGCGTCGGCGACATGGCCGTAAGTTGCTATGGCATCAACCGGCCCTGGTCAATTGGAGAGGCAACCTGGGCTAATGGGTCCTCAGGTGTATCTTGGGAAGTGCCTGGATGCGGGGGGCCTGGAGATCGAGACAACACCCCAGCGAGTGTGGTCGTCGTAAAGAACGATCGTACCGCCTACACGTGGGACGTGACTGCCCTTGCCCAGAGGTGGGTCGCAAACCCCAGCAGTAACTATGGAGTCGTGATGCAGGGGCCGGGTACTGGGTCTGGACGCTGGATATTGTACAGCTCAGACCAGACTGAGGACGGACTGCTGCGCATGCATCGGGTCAGGCCCAAGCTTGAGCTGGTCGTACAGCTGCCCAACCTGACGCCAACGGCCACTCCCACGCATACGCGCACAGCGACGCCATCTGCTACGGCAACAAACTCACCCACCGCCACACGCACGCCGACTGCAACGTCTACCAACACCCAGACGCGCACGGCAACAGCAACGGGGACGCCGACGCGCACGCCCACCGTTACCCCAACCCCAATACAGTCGCCGACGCCCACGTTGTCCCCAACCGTCACAAGTACGCCCACCAATACGTTGTCGCCGACTGTTACCTTGTCTCCGACGATTTCGCCTACCCCGACAATCAGCCCCACGCCGACGAATAGTCCGACAGTTACACCGACGCCAACTCAGACACTGACTCCAACGATCAGTCCGACACCCACCGTTTCGCCAACCTCCACACCAAGCGCTACGGCGACCCCGTCTCCCACCATCTCACCGACGGCTACGGGCACCCTGGGCCCCACCTCAACCGCGACGCGGACGCCTTTGCCGGCGGGCACGCCGTACTCATTGACATTCCAGCGTCTCGTGCAACCAGACCCTAGCTATCAAGGCGTGCAAGACACGTATCTGGATCGCGAGGCCAGAGTGGGCGTGACCTATGGGCAGGCGCTGGAGCTGAAGCTGCATTCGGACACTCGACGGAAGGTACTGTTGCGCTTTGACCTTAGCCAGCATGTGCCTGCTAACGCCGTGATCACTGAGGCGCGTTTGTCGATCTATGCCTATGATGCCTGGTCAAGTCCCCTGAACACTACGGTTGGCGCGTTCGAACTGCTGCGGCCCTGGGCGGACGATGGGGCTACCTGGAACGTCGCTTCTGCCGGCGAAGAATGGGCGGTTCCTGGCGCAATTGGGCCGGGCGATCGCGCTTCCGTGCCAGTAGCGCTTAACACCTTGAGAGACAAGGGTCAGTGGCGCACCTGGGAGAGTCCAGAGCTTCTTGACTTGGTGAGGCGGTGGGTGGCCCAGCCAGACAACAACCATGGGATTCTGTTGCAGGCCATGCCAGATATGCCCAACCAGCAGTGGGTGCTGTACTCCTCACAAGCTGTCGTCAATGCCAGCCTGCGTCCGAAGTTGATGCTGACCTTTCATATCGAGCCGCCGACGCCAACCCCCACTGCGACAGCAACAGCAACCAAGACCGCCACGCCAACAGTGACCGTCACACCGAGCTCGACCACCGAACCCTCTCCGACCGCATCATCCACAGCAACGGTGACGCCCACTGTGACGGAGACACCAGGCGCTCCCTCGCGGTTGTTCCTTCCCCTTTTGAGCCGAGGCTATGTGCGATTGCCGACCACCCAGAGTGCATCCGGCACTTTCGGCGTTTCGTGGAATCGTTGGTCCCGGCTGCGCGACGCCTTCTAAGGAGTAGTTAGCCGGATAAGGAGGTTGGAGTGAGTAGGTCATTGACTTGGCGAGCGGCAGTCGCGCTCGCCGTATCTATTATCGTTTCCGGGGCATCAGTTGGAGCAGAACCTCTTATCTCCGCGGAGCCCTCAGCCCATGCTGTAGCTGCGAATCGTGTGGGTTCTCAGTACCTGACGAAGAATGTCTTTGTGGTGAGTATTGATGGTTTACGCGGTACCGAGGCGTTTGATGCACCTGATCCAGCAGTCCTAATCCCGCGCATGAATGAACTGCGTGCGCAGGGCTCACTCTATCGCAACTTTTACAACCTCGTTGCCACCTGGACCACGCCAGGCAACGACACAATCGTAGACGGCTGCTGGGAAATGACTCCGAACAACGAAGGCAACCGGCTCTTTCAACCGGCATGCCCCACGGTGTTCGAGTACTATCGCAAAGCGAATCCGGATGTTGCACAGAATCAGGTCTGGGCCGTTGTCGGCAAGAACAACTGCAACCTGCTTGCCAGCAGCCAACACGCCTACTATGGACCAGAGTTCGCTGCATCGATAGATCCGTCACCCACGGGCGATCGCTTGGATAACAGTACCTGGGCGGTTATGAGAACCGTGATGGATCAGTATCACCCGTCCCTCGTCTTTTTGCACCTTGGTCAGGTTGACCGTGCTGGTCATGAAGGCTGGTTTGTGTACCAGGAGGCGATTCTCAATGCCGATCGCATCGTGGATGAGCTCTGGACCAAGATTCAGAGTGACCCGATCTACCGCGATCGCACGACGGTGCTGGTTACTACGGACCACGGCCGGCACGACGACGAGCATGGGGGCTTTCGCGACCACAGCGGCATCAGTGAGGGAGACAAGCGACTGTTCTTGTTGGCTCTAGGCCCGGATATCAAGGCTGGGGCGGAGTTCCAGGAGTTCCGTCAGCAGATCGATATCGCACCGACAGTTGGTGAGCTGCTCGGCTTTGAAACTCCTTATGCCGCTGGGCGTGTGCTCAGCGAAATGATTGAGGGTTATGAAGCGCGGTCGGTTCGGCCGACGCGGGCGGCCGCGTGGCAGAATGAGTCGCCCATTACCGCGTCGAGCGGAGTCGTGGAGCAGCCAGATATAGCCCTGAATGCCGAGGGTTTGCACGTCGTCTGGGTTGACGACCGCGGCGGCTCACGTGAGATCTATTACCGTCAACGTAGTGCGGGCGGTCTTTGGAGTGAGGAGGTTGACTTAAGCACCAGCGGCAGGGAAGCCAGGGCGCCCTCGATTGCGGCATCTGGGGAGCGCGTCCATGTGGTGTGGCAAGACTACCGCAGCGGGAACTGGGCAATTTACTACCGTTGGCGCGATATCGGCGGGGAATGGTCGCAGCCGACCGTGGTGTTGGAGAGTGTGGTGGAACAAGCCGGAGATCCAGGCAGCCGTTGTGCAATGACCATGGAACCCCAGGTCGCGGTGTGCGCAGGCCAGGTGATCGTAGCTGTGCCGCTTATGTCCGACCGCCTACGCATCTTCCGCTTGTCGCCGGAGGGGTCCTGGGCATCGCAGACGGTCCTGGATGCTCCGCAATCGCCCTATGTGGATTCTTTTCACACGGTTCTACCACAGAATACGGCGCTGGCGACAAGTGACTCTCTGGCCCTTGTGTTCTGGCAGCAGGTGAACCGACGCGACTGGATGCTCAAGTATGTCCGCAGCGGCAATGCAGGCTTGAGTTGGGGGCCGAGGGTGGACTACACTTTCGGCAACGAGCATGACGTGACCGTAGCAGCGCAGGGCTCGAATGTCTTTGCGGCCTGGATCAAGCCGCCCCACGCGCTCTGGTACCAACAGAGCACAGATGGTGGGCAGAACTGGCCTGGCGCTAGCAGATTGCGCACCAGCGGTGCTTGGCAACCCGACCTGGTGGCTGCCACGGGAATGGTGGCCATGGTCTGGGAAGACTATCGCAATGGGCTTCCTGCTATCTACCTGCGCACGAGCGCGAACGAGGGGCAGACCTGGGATGAGCTGCAGCTGTCCACAGGGAATAGCTTCTCCATCGAGCCGGTGGCAGCTACAGATGGCGAGCGTGTATATGTGGTATGGCGTGATATGCGTGACGGCGACTGGCAGCTTTACCTGGGCGAATGGAGCAGCATCGAACCGACGCCAACCGCCTCTCCGACAGCTACAGTAGCCCCCACCCTCACAGCAACTCGAACGTCAACGCGCACCGCGACGGCTTCGCCCACGGTGTCGGCCACTGCAACACCGACTCTCACACCCACGCCACCAACCTATCGCCTATTCCTACCATTGTTGATCAGAGGAGCTTAGCCATGCAATGTCATGCGCGGTGTAGCACGCGGTCTCTAGCCGTTGGGATGGCTGTGCTGTTGGCCCTCGTGGTGCTGTTCGTCTCTGTATCGGGCTCCAGCATGGCGCGTGAACGCTTTGAGAGCAACGAAGCAATCCCGTTCAGCAGCGAGTACTATGCGGATGCTGCCTCGCGCTTCGGGGCCGCTTTGAGTCCGAGTGCCAGGATCATCGTGGGAGGGGAGTCACGCCCGGCGACCATTTCGGATTATGACGTCCTGGGCCTGCATATCGGCTGGTACTCTGATTGGCGCACCTCCGCGACCCCGCTCACACCACACGGCATGCGCTACGCACAGATCATCCTGGTCCGGGAAAGCGACTATCCGACCAATACACTAGAGCTGACCTCCACCGTGGCTAGTGCGCCGAAGGGCTCGTTGTGGATCATCGGCAACGAGCCTGAACGCCTGACGCAAAAGGCCCTGGGCGTAGTGCAGGGCAGCCGTACTCCTGAACAGTATGCTGAGATCTATCACGACGTGTACAATATCATTAAAGGCCAAGATGCAGGCTCCTGGGTGGCCATTGGTGGCATCGTGCAACCGACGCCGTTGCGCCTGCAATGGCTGGAGCGCACGCTAGCTGCCTATCATGACCGGTACGGCAGCGAAATGCCAGTTGATGTTTGGAATATCCACATGCAGATATTGCCAGAGAAAACGGGCAGCTGGGGCGCTGAGATTCCGGTCGGGATTGATGCAACTCAAGGAGAGATGTTCAATTTCTCGCTTGAGACTGGGTTCTATGATAATGCAAACCCGGTTCTCTTTCGACAGCTCGTGATCAGCTTTCGTGAGTGGATGAAGGCCCACGGCTTCCAGAACAAACCGCTCATTATTTCGGAGTACGGCGTGTTGTTCCCGTCGTCGTACATCGGGTACGGAGCGGGATATGGAGACCCCAACTTTGGCGACATGGTGCTGATTTCGTTTATCCGCGAGACCTTCGAGTTTATGGTTGATGCCCGGGATCCGAGCGTAGGCTATGCGGCTGACGATTACCATCTGGTACAACAGTGGCTGTGGTACAGTATCAATGATCAACCCTACGACTTTGCCACTGGCAAGGGCTACAACGGGTCTTTGTTCAGCCACGTCGATCCGACGCAAATGACCATTTTCGGTGTGGCCTGGCGAGAATACATGCACACCCTGCTGGGCTATCCCAGGGCACTGCTACCCCTGGTCGCCAGGAGGTTCTCACGTCCTTAGGTCCTGGCAGCCGAGGTGATACGGGCATGTTGGCGCAGGCAAAGGGTCTATTAACTCGCAGGCGCACGCGGCGGCTGATAGCCGTGGTTACGCTGGCGATGCTGCTTGTCTTCCTGGTCAAGAGCATCACCCTCATAGGCAGCGCCTTCACCATTGTCAGGCATGCCCTCCACCTGACCCAGATTGCGTCAAATCCCGAGCTTGTACTCCAGCCCACAGAGCTGGAGCATCTTGGGGGCGACCTGGCCGCCATCGAAACCTCGCTGCGCACCATTCGGGCTGAACTGCGCGCAGACTTGTTCCCGACCTGGATCCCCGTGCCCGCCCTGCGGAGGAACCTCGCAGCCGTAGACGTGCTTATCGGAGTTGCCGTCGACCTGCTCGTCGTGGCGCGCTCCGGGACGAATGCCTTGCAGCCCATAGTTGCCGCAGTCTCCCCTGCGCAGTTTCGGGGGCAGGGGGCTAGCAATGCCAACATGAGTGAGCTGTTGTTTGGTGGCCTCGCGCAGGCCAGGCCTCATCTTGTGCACGCCGCGTCGCAGATGCGTCAGACGACGGGCGACCTTGCCAGATGGGGAGGCGCAGGCCTTGCATGGCCGTTGTCTCGTGGTGTACCGTACCTGCAGAAGTATCTTAACCTTGGTGCGATCGCTCTCGATGCGGCAGCCGCGGTGCCTGAACTACTGGGAGATACATCGCCTGCCAACTACCTCATCATGGCCCAAAACAGTGACGAAATCCGGGCCACGGGCGGATTCATCACTGGGATTGGCGTGGCCTCGTTACAGCATGGCAAGCTCGATAGCCTGGTGATTCGGGACAGCTATGATTTTGACAAGTTCACCGTCGACCATCCGTGGGCTCCCGAGCCCATGCAGCGCTACATGGGCATCTTCCTCTGGGTCACTCGCGATGGCAACTGGTGGCCTGACTTTCCTACTTCGGCTCAGGCAGTCCAAGACTTGTACCACCTGGAGAACGCTGGCGACATTGATGCAGTGATCGCGTTTGACCTCTATGCCCTGGAGGATCTGGTGACGGCAGTTGGCCCGCTTTACCTGGAGGAGTTACGGGAGCAGATTACGGGCAAAGATGTGCTACAAAAGACGCGTGACTTCTGGAACCCACCTGTGCCCGAGGGCATGACCATGCAGGAGTGGTTGGACTCGTTGGGTTGGACAGGCGTCAAAGAGGAATGGTGGTCGGGTCGCAAGGACTTTATGGGGCTTCTGGCCAAAGCGCTATTGAGCAAGGTACAGTCTAGCCGCGACCCGCGCCAGTTGCTGTCGCTGGGCAAGGCGATGATTAGGCTGCTGCAGGAGAAGCACCTGCAGCTTTACTTCCACAATCCTCAGGTGCAGGCCCTCTTGGCGACCACTGGTTTGGATGGTACCGTTAACGGCGATTGGCAGGGCGACTATCTCCTTGCCCTCGATACCAACATGGGCTACAATAAGGTCAATCTGAATGTTGAGAAGTTGGTGCACTACGAGGTGGATTTGAGCCAGCCTCTTGCGCCACTGGCTACGCTGGCAATCACGTATCACAACCACAGCCCAGCGGAGCCTGCCTGTATCCAGGCGGCAAGGGTGGAGGCGAGCTACGCTCTGATGGCGGAAGGCTGCTACTGGAACTATCTGCGCGTCTATGCGCCGCTTGGTAGTCGCCTGCTCGCGTCCGAAGGAGTGACCGAGACACAGACTCTGCCAGCGGAGCAGGGAAAAACCGTCTTCTCGACTTTTCTACTGGTTCCGGCTGCAGAGAGTCGCACAGTGCGTTTACACTATCTGCTCCCGGCAAGAGATGTGTCAGATTACTCGCTATTGGTGCAGAAGCAGCCTGGTACTGATGCCGTACCCCTGAACGTGCGCGTGCTGCTGTCTGCAAAAGCACTACCAGCCAATACCGTTCCGGAACCGTCTGTAAGCAGTACAGGGCTGATTGCGTTTGATTCTAATCTCGAACAGGACCGCGTGTTCCGAGTGGAGTTACGTTAGGAGGGCACCAATGAGATTACGTCGTCTGACCTATGTCGTGACTCTGCTGGTGCTGCTGGCACTGGCGGCGAGGCCTTCCGCCTGGGCTATGCCGGGTCAGAGCCGGTTGTTGCAGACGGTCCCGCTGCCAACCCCATCCAACACTCCGGTTCCGCCGACGAACACATCTGTTCCCTCGGAGCCAACTCAAGTTCCGCCCACGCAAACGGCTGGGCCACCGACCCAGGCCCCGACGGCTTCGCCCGTTCCGGCCACCGCAACTGCAGCTCAGGTCGTGCCTAGCAGCACGATGCCGTTGCCGACCGCAACTGCAACCCGCAGCGTTTCCACGGCTACACAAGTGCCACCCACCCTTATATCCGTGCCACCAACGCGGACGTCCGTGCCTCCGACTGCCACGAGTGAACCGATTGTCGTTCCTCCAACGGCGACGGCGACAGCTGCCCCCAGCGCGGGCAGAGGAGGCCCTTGTGCATCAGTGCCATTTGGCCTGCTGACGGTAGGTATGCTGGCTGGCGTCGTCGTGCACACCTCTCTCCGGCGCAAGCCGTAGGGCACTGGCCTCTGTGGCAGCCGATCGGGGGAAAGCTGGGCTGCTTTTCTTGCGCAAGAGACATCGCTCGCACCGTCAGCATGGCGTTGCTAAGGCGCTCTCTCGTGGTCAGCTGGGTGCTTGCGTTGCTTCGTATCGATACAGCGATTTCGATGGGTGGCATACTATGCCTTGTGAACTGATGCATCCTCCTCACCAAGCTGCCGGAACGCTTCCAGATGTCTCGGTGGTGATCCCCGCTTACAATGTGGTGGACACCATTTTGGCCTGCCTGGTCGCTCTGGAGAAGCAGACGATCGAGCGACACAGGTATGAAATCATCGTGGTTGACGATGGCTCTACCGATGAGACGCCTCGCCTTGCCGCCGAGCGAGGCAGCATCGTGCTGAGGCAGACTAACCAGGGTCCCGCGGTGGCACGCAACCGTGGGATTGCCGCGAGCCGCGGCGATGTCGTGCTGTTCACGGATGCCGATTGTGCTCCAGTCGAAGACTGGATCGCGCAGATGTTGGCGCCGTTTGACGATTCCTCAGTGGTCGGCGTCAAGGGTGCCTACCGCTCACGCCAACGCGAGCTGGCTGCGCGATTTATCCAGATTGAGTATGAGGATCGCTACGACCACACTGCACGCAGCAAGCATGTCGACTTTATCGACACCTATGCTGCGGCCTACCGGCGCCAAGTGCTGTTGGCCGCTGGCGGGTTCGATGCCCGCTTCCCGTGCGCCTCGGTGGAAGACCAGGAGCTATCGTTTCGCTTGGCAGAGGCCGGTCACAAGTTTGTGTTCAACCCTTGCGCGATTGTGTATCACCACCACCCCGAGAGCTGGCTG